>NZ_BQXI01000012.1:0-150951 GCF_030158955.1 Acidovorax sp. SUPP1855
TACCTGATCCACCACCGCCAGCTTAAAGGCCAGTGTGTAGTCCTTCTGCGTTCTCTTAACCCATTGATCCACTTGACTTTCCTTTCTGATGAACAGAAAGGTGTCAACCTCATTCAGGACGGGTCAGATCCGTTAAAAAGGCCTTAATTTCCCTTTCTTTTTGCCGTTATGAAATACGACGAGGGATGAATTCCCCTTGCCGCTCCACTTTCACGAACGGACCCCGCCATGCAAATGCCACCTGTTGACCGATCGCCGAGCTGGCGTCCCCAGGGCGCCGATTTGTATTCCACGGGGGCCTCCGGCGCGGTTCCTGTCCGGCCCATCCATGCGGCCAACCCCGTCGAGTCGATGGACCGGCTGGGCGAGGGCGCCATCGTGCGAGAGCCGGACAAGCCGTCCGATCCGGACACACGCAACCGCGACTGGACCGAGGTCAAGAAGAAGGACACGGTCGAAGAGAAACAGGAGCCGCCGCCGGAGCCCATCTACAAGCAGCTGCTCGAGTTCATCCAGTCGATGTGGCGCGCCAGCGGCAGCGCCGTCGAGATGGCGCAGGAACTCAACAAGACCCCGCTGCAGGAGCGCCTGGCCCAGGAAGCCAAGGACGAGCCCCTCACCTATGCCGACCCCAAGGTCAAGCGAACGGGCGGTCTGTAAGGTGATTTGCTCTTAAATCAATAGCAGGATGCCCTAGTACTGATTGTGCTGGAGGCCGTTTTGGCTATAAAACGACGAGTCCGGTGGCGGTGGCGGTAGCCGAGCGGCGGCTAGGGCTTGGCCGCGCTGGCCGCACCGCCTGCCGCGCTGGCCGGGGTTTTCGCTTCCTCGGCCCGGGCGCGGTCGCGTTCGGCCCGGTACTTGGCGGCGAACGCCCGCACTTCCTCGTACGACACGAAACCGTCGTGGTTGGTATCGGCGTCGTCGAACGCGTTGGCCAGGCGTGGGAACAGCGCCACTTCCGAGCGGCTCAGCTTGCCGTCGCCGTTGAAGTCCAGCATCTTGAATTCTTTTTGCGCCTTGATTTCGCCCTTGCTCAGGGGCTCGCTCGCCTTGGCCTGGGGCGCCGCGGCCGGAGGCGTGGCGGCCACGGCGCTGAAGGCCAGGCCGATGGCGAGCAGGGAAAACAGCGCGATGGCTCGCAGGGCGGCCGCACCGGGCTGGACCGGCGCCGCGGCGGCGCGGGCGGCATGGACACGGGACGGCAGGGGAGCGGCAGGGGTGTTCATTCGGGGCATGGTGTCACAGATGGTGGGGCCAGCGGGTTTTTGCAATCGGGGGCGGCAGGGTTTCACCGGCGGTTGCAAAGGTTTGCGCTTCTTTGCCTTTCGATGGAGAGGTCGCTGCGCCGACGGCCTTCAACTGGGGTTGGAGATGCCGCTGTTCACGTGGCCGGAGGGCACGTGCCGCGCCGCCGAGGTGACGTGGCCGGTCTGGTCGTCGAAGAAGAAATCGGGCTCGAACTCGCGCAGGAACCCGCCCTTGTCCAGCCCGCCGAGGAACATGGCCTCGTCCACGGCGATGTTCCAGTTCATGAGCGTCTGGATGGCGCGCTCGTGCGCCGGCGCGCTGCGGGCGGTGACCAGGGCCGTGCGCAGGCGCATGCCCGACGAACTGCCCGCCGCCTGCTGAAGTCGGTGCAGCGCGGCCAGCAGCGGCTTGAAGGGGCCGTCGGGCAGCGGCTGCGCGGCCTTGTCGGTCTCGTGGCGCTGGAAGGCGGCCAGCCCCTGCGCCTGGTACACGCGCTCGGCCTCATCGGAGAACAGCACGGCGTCGCCGTCGAAGGCGATGCGCACCTCGTGCGGATTGGCGTGGCTGGCCTGCACCGATTCGGTCAGCACGCGCGCGGCCGGGTAGCCCAGTTGCAGGGCCTGGCGCACGTCGGCCTCGTTGGCGGACAGGAACAGGTGCGCGCCCAGCGGCCGCAGGTAACGGAACGGGTCGCGCCCCTGCGTGAACACGCCGCGCTCCAGCGGCACGTGCGCGGCGCTGGCCGAACGGAAGATGCGCATGCCGCTCACCGGGTCGTTGCGCGACAGCACCACCACCTCCACGCGCTGGTGGCCGGGCTCGTTGAAGGCCAGCAGCTTCTTGACCAGCGAGAACGCCACGCCGGGGCGCGCGGGCGTGTCCAGCCGGTCGAGCTGCAGCTGCATGTAGGTCTGCGGCTGCAGCGGGTCGAACAGGCGGTTTTCCTCCTCGAAATCGAACAGCGCGCGCGAGGAGATGGCGACGACGAGCTTGTCGTCCAGGGTCATGGCCATGGAGGGCTCCGGCGGCGGAGGGAAGGCAGGCCGGTCATTTATTTGACGAACTGGTTGAGCTGGATGATGGGCATGAGCACGGCCAGCACGATCAGCATGACGATGAGCCCCATGGCGACGATGAGCAGGGGCTCCAGGATGGTGGCCAGCTGCAGCGCCCGGCGCTGCACCTCGGTGGACAGCTGCGTGGCCGCGCGCTGCAGCATCACGGGCAACTGGCCGGTCTGCTCGCCCAGGCGCGCGAACATGGCGACCAGGCCGGGAAAGCGTTTTTTCTGCGCCATGGCCGACGCCAGCGGTGCGCCCTCGCGCACCAGCACCAGCGCGTCGAGCGCGTCGGCGCGCATGGCGCGGTTGTTCAGCGTCTCGGCGGCGGCCTGCAGCGCCCGCAGGATGGGCACGCCGGCGCCCGCCAGCATGGCCAGCGTGCCGGCGAAGCGCGCCGCGTTGTAGCCGCGCGCGAGCTTGCCCACCAGCGGCAGGGTCAGCCACACGGCATCGAATTTCTCGCGAAAACGCGGCTGCGCCAGGGCATACCTTGCCCCGAATGCTATGAAAATAATAGCGATCAGCGCTGCCCAGCCGTAGTGGCGCACTGCGTCGCTGATGGCGAGCATGGCCACGGTCAGAAAGGGCAGGGCGCGCTTGGTGCCGGCGAACACGGCCGCCACCTGGGGCACGACATAGCCCACCAGGAACAGCACGATGACGATGGCCACCAGGGTGACGATGGCGGGGTAGAGCGCAGCGCCGATCAGCTTGGCCTTGAGCGCCTGCCGGTCCTCCAGGTCGTCCGCCAGGCGCTCCAGCACCAGGCCGAGGTTGCCGCTGTGCTCGCCGGCGCCGATCACGGCGCAGTAGATGGCCGAGAACTCGCGCGGGTGGGCGCCCAGGGCGCGGGCGAAGGTGGAGCCGGCGTTCACCTCGGCGCGCAGGGTGGCCACGAGGTGGCGCTGGCGCTCGTCGTCGGCCTCGTCGGCCAGGGCGGTGAGGGCCCGCTCCAGCGGCAGGCCCGAGGCGACGAGCCCGGCGAGCTGGCGGGTCCAGATGGAGAGCGCCGTGGCGCCGAACACCGGCCGCGTGAAGAGCCGCTGGCTGAAGGTGGCCGCGCCCCCGCCGGTGGGGCCCTGGCCCGCCGCGAGCGCTTCCACGGCCATGGGCACGAGCGCCTGGGCGCGCAGCAGGCTGCGGGCGGCCTTGGCGGTGTCGGCTTCGATGGTGCCTTTGCGGGTCTGGCCCTGCGCGTCGAGGGCTTCAAAGGAAAAGGCGGGCATGCGGTTCAGTCGGGGTCGGCGAGGGGAATGGGCAACGGGGCGGTGCGTGATGGTAGCCGCTGCCGGTGGCAGGCCGGTGTCGCGCGGCGATGGCGGGCCGGCATGCGCCTGCCGCCCCGGCGCCGTCCGTCGCGCGCGGCGCCGGGCCGGCCGCTCACTCCGCCCGGTTGGCGGCGGCCACGATGTCCAGCGACCGCAGGCGCAGCGCCGGGTCGTACACGTCGCTCACCAGCATGAACTCGTCGGCGCGGGTTTCCTCGGCCAGTTCGCGCAGGCCGGCGCGCACCGTGTCCGGCCCGCCGATCACGCCCGCGGACAGGAAGTCGCCGATGGCGGCGCGCTCCTGGGGCGACAGCCGCGCCGCGAAGTCTTCCACGGGCGGCTGCAACTGCAGGCGGTTGCCCGTCAGGATGCCCAGCACCCGCTGGTAGGTGCTGCTGGCGAGGTATTCGGCCTCGGCGTCGGTCGGGGCGGCGATCACCGGCACGCCCACCACCACGTAGGGCGCGGCCAAGGTGGGCGAGGGGCGGAACAGGCGCCGGTACAGATCGATCGCCTGGTGCAGCATGCGCGGCGCGAAGTGCGAGGCGAAGGCGTAGGGCAGGCCGCGCTCGGCCGCGAGCTGGGCCGAGAACAGGCTGGAGCCCAGCAGCCAGATGGGCACTTCGGTGCCGGCGCCGGGCGTGGCCACGAGGCGCTGGCCGGCCTGCACGGGCCCCAGCAGGCGCTGCAGCTCGGCCACGTCGCGCGGAAAGTCCTGCTCGGTCTCCACGCGATCGCGGCGCAGGGCGCGCATGGTGGGGCCGTCGGTGCCGGGCGCGCGGCCCAGGCCCAGGTCGATGCGGCCGGGGTACAGCTCGGCCAGCGTGCCGAAGGCCTCGGCCACCACCAGCGGCGCGTGGTTGGGCAGCATGATGCCGCCCGAGCCGACGCGAATGCGCTGCGTGGCGCCGGCGATGTGGCCGACCAGCACGGCCGTGGCCGAGCTGGCGATGCCGGGCATGTTGTGGTGTTCGGCCAGCCAGTAGCGCGAAAAGCCCAGCGATTCGGCACGCTGGGCGGTGCGCACGGCGATCTGCAGGGCCTCGGCCACCGTGCCGCCTTCGCGAACGGCCACCAGATCGAGCATGGAGAGAGCGGGGAATCGTTGCGTGGGGCGTTGCGTAGAGGTCATGCAAACGATTGTGGGGCGCCGGCCAAACCTGTGCTCGCCCATGGACATCCACTCATACCGCCGATGGACAAGGCCGTCTCGCGCAGGGTCGGCACCTTGTAATATTCGGCCCCCAAGGGAGGGGTGATCGCCTCAAGGGTAAATCACACGATCAACACAACGCGGCTCCGACCGCAACGACTTCTATGAAAATTGTCGATGGAATGATTCATGGCTCACGGATATTGCACAACCGTTATTCGAATCTTGAGCATGGCGAATTGTCGAGCGTCAACGGCATCATCCTGCACCAGACCAACAGCACCACCGCCTTTCCGACGCTGCTGGCCTATTACTGGCGCAGCGTGGGTGCGCACTTTCTCATCGCGCCTGGCGGGATGATTTACCAGACGGCGCGCATGGATCGGGTCTGCTTTCATGTGGGGGCAATCAAGTCCAAGTGCATGGAGACCTATACCTGCACCCCAGACCAGACCAAGGCACTGAAAAGCATCTTGGCTTCGTCTTTGCCGCAGAAGGATAAGGACTTTGCGATACACCAACTGGAAATGAAAAAACCGGCCCATCTCAGGTATCCGAGCAATCTGGATTCCCTGGGCATCGAAGTCGTGGGCGTTTCAAAAAATAAGCAATACACAGCCCCCACTGCCGCACAAAACGCCGCCAGCGTGTGGCTCGTCGGCGCCTTGATGCAGCACCTTAACCTCAAACGCACGGCGGTTTACCGCCATCCCGAGGTTTCCGTAAAACTGGAATCGGAAGCATCCAAAGTCGAGTATTGAGGGCTTGAGATGAAGAAAAAAGCATTCCTTCTTTGCCTGTTGACGGTGCCGCTGGCCGCTTGCATCGCCTATCTGTGGATTACCCATACACCGCATGTGAAGGCTGTGCGGATAGAGAGGGTCTTTGCGGCGGATATGGGCCCCACCGCCGCTTTGATGTGTGCCCACTTTGAGATGAACGTCGAGCAGTTCAATGAAAAGTTCAACCAGGCCAAGCACTTCTGGCAGTTGTTCCTCGATGATTACTCATGGCTGCCTTGCTACTACAAAACCACCATCGAAGGCAAAGAGTACCGGCTGCGCGCCGGTGGATTGGCAGAGGTCGTCACCGCAGATGGCGATATCACCTACTTTGATTGGGGCGACGGACCAGTTGATCACCAAAAGTACTCCGCTCCGTGAAGCGCCGCTTCAATCCCGCGTGACGCGCAGCACTTCCTCGGGGCTGGTGATGCCGGCGCGCACCAGGCGCTCGCCGTCGTCGCGCATCAGCGTCATGCCGCCGGCCAGGGCCGTGGCGCGCAGGTCGGCCTCGGAGGACTGGTTGTGGATCTGCGCGCGCAGCGTGTCATCCACCACCAGCATCTCGAACACGCCCGTGCGGCCGCGGTAGCCGCTGGGGTCGGACGGATCGAGCTTGCGCACCAGGCGCTGGGCCAGCACGCCGAGCAGCGAGCTGGACAGCAGGAAGGGCTCCACGCCCATGTCGGTCAGCCGCGTGACGGCGCTGGCGGCGTCGTTGGTGTGCAGCGTGGCCAGTACCAGGTGGCCGGTGAGCGAGGCCTGGATGGCGATCTGCGCGGTCTCGAAATCGCGGATTTCGCCGATCATGATCACGTCCGGGTCTTGGCGCAGGATGGCGCGCAGGGCCTTGGCGAAGGTGAGGTCGATCTTGGCGTTCACCTGCGTCTGGCCCACGCCCGGCAGCTCGTATTCGATGGGGTCTTCCACCGTCATGATGTTGCTGCTGGCCGCGTCCAGGCGGCCGAGCGCGGCATACAGCGTGGTGGTCTTGCCCGAGCCCGTGGGCCCGGTCACCAGGATGATGCCGTGCGGCTGGTGGATCAGGCTGTCGAAGCGGCGCAGGGTGTTGCCCTGCATGCCCACGGCCTCCAGGCTCAGCTTGCTCTCGCTCTTGTCCAGCAGGCGCAGCACGGCGCGTTCGCCATGGGCGCTGGGCAGGGTGGACACGCGCACGTCGATGGCGCGGGTGCCCAGGCGCAGGCTGATGCGGCCGTCCTGCGGCAGGCGCTTTTCCGAGATGTCCAGGTCGGCCATGATCTTCAGGCGCGAGATCAGCGCGGCGTGCAGCGCGCGGTTGGGCTGCACCACCTCGCGCAGGGTGCCGTCCACGCGAAAGCGCACGCTGGAGTGGCGCTCGTAGGGCTCGATGTGGATGTCGCTCGCGCCGTCGCGCGCGGCCTGCGTGAGCAGCGCGTTCAGCATGCGGATGATGGGCGCGTCGCCGGCCGATTCCAGCAGGTCTTCCACCGCCGGCAGCTCCTGCATCATGCGCGAGAGGTCGGCATCGGATTCGACCTCGCTCACCACGGTGGCCGCGCTCGACTCGCCCTGCGAATAGGCCGCGCTGATGCGCTGCGCCAGCCCGTGGGCGTCCAGCGGCATGAGTTCGCGCACGGCGTACTTGCGCAGCACCTCCGACAGGGCGCCGGCATCGGGCGCGGGGCCGTGCCACAGCACGGTGGTCTGGCCGTCGTCCTCGAGCAGCAGCTGGGCGGTGCGCGCGAAGGCGTAGGGAAGCGGGTGGCGCATGGGCTTACTGGGGGCTGAGCTTTTCCGGGGGCGCGGTGTACTCGGACGGCGTGGGCACCGGCCGCGGGATGGCGCGCTGCTCGGGCAGGAGCGGTGCGAGCGGCGCGGTGCGGGTCGGGATCTGCGGCACCACCGGGGCGGCGGGCAGGGGCGGCAGCACGGGGGCGTCCGAGACGCTGCGCATCACGGTGCTGGGCGCGGGCTGGGTGGTCTGCTGCAGCGCGCGGATGGCTTCGTAGCGGTCGGTCATCACCGCGTCGCTGGTGGCCGCGTCGCGGATCACGAGCGGGCGCAGGAACACCATCAGGTTGGTCTTCTTGCGCGAGCGGTTCTCGTTGCGGAACAGGCCGCCCACCAGGGGCAGGTCGCCCATCACCGGCACCTTGTCCTGGCCGAGCGCGTAGCGGTCTTCCAGCAGGCCGCCCAGTACGATCACGCTGCCGTCGTTCACCAGCACGGTGGATTCGATCGACCGCTTGCTGGTCGTGGGGCCGTTGGCGGAGGTGAGCGTGGCCGAATCCACCTGCGAGACTTCCTGGTACAGCGTGAGCTTGACCTGGCCGTTCTCGTTGATCTGCGGGCGCACGCGCAGCATCAGGCCCACGTCCTTGCGCTCGACGGTGGTGAACGGGTTGACGGTGCTGCTGCCGGTGCTGTTGGCGTAGGAGCCGGTCACGAACGGCACGTTGTTGCCGATGATGATCTGGGCCTCTTCGTTGTCCAGCGTCATCAGGTTCGGGGTGGAGAGCACGTTGGCATCGCCCGTGTTCTCCAGGAAGTTCGCCAGCGCGCCCAGGTAGTAGTTGCCGTTGATGCGCGGGGCAATGGCAACGTTGAGACCTTTGCCGAGTCCTGCCGCGCTGCTGGCAAGGGTCGTGGTGTTGCCGGACGCAGCGGCCAATGCGAGATTGAGAATGTTAGCGGTACCGCTCGAGGTGGATGCCGATGAGTTGGTGCCGATCACGCCCACCGTGCCGCTGCCCGTGTTGCCCACCACGCTCTGCCACTGGATGCCGAACTCGGCCACCTTGTTGGCGGCGACTTCGACGATCAGGCTTTCCACCAGCACCTGGGCACGCCGGCCGTCGAGCTGGTCGATCACTGCGCGCAGTTGCCGGTACTGCGGCTCGGGCGCCGAGATGATGAGCGAGTTGGTCGTCGGGTCGGCCTGGATCTGCCCGCCGGTGGAAGGCTGGTTGCTGTTGGATGAGTTGCCCACGCTGCTGGCGTTGCTGCCCAGCCCGCCGCCGCTGCTGTTGCTCCCGCCGAACGTGGAGTTGTTGTTCATGGAGCTGCTGCCCCCGGTCTGCGACATGCCGCCCGTCAGCCCGGTCGAGCCCAGGCCTGAGCCGGTGGGCGCGCTGGAGGTGGTGCCCGAGCCCGAAGACCCGCTACCCGTGGCCGCCGACAGCGCCGCGCGCAGCGTGGCCGCAAGCTTGGTGGCGTCGGCGTTCTTGAGGTAGACCACATGGATGTTGCCGCCCGCGGCGCTGCTGCCGGGCGTGGCGGGCTGGTCGAGCTTTTGCACCAGCGATCGCACGAGCGCCAGGCGCGCCGGGTTGGCCGCGCGCAGGATGAGCGAGTTGCTGCGCGGCTCGGCCAGCAGCGTGGTGCGGAACGACGTGTCCGACTGCCCCTGGGCCACGGCCGGAACGGCCCCGGCGGCCGTGCCGCTGCCCTCCAGCAGGCGCGACACCAGCGGCGCCAGTTCGGTGGCCAGCGCGTTCTGCAGCGGGATCACTTCCACGTCGCTGGCGTTGGAGACATCCATGGCCGCCACGATGCGCGCCAGGCGCTGCAGGTTGTCGGCGTAGTCGGTGATCACCAGCGAGTTGTTGCCGGGGTTCACGTTGATCGTGTTGTTGGGGCTGATGAGCGGGCGCAGCACCGGCACCAGGTTGGCCGCGTTCTCGAAGTTGAGCTTGAAGATCTGCGTGACGATCTGCCCGCCGCCGCGCGTGCCGCCGAGGCCGCTTTCCGACACGTTCACGCTGCCGGCCTGCAGCTTGGCATCCGCCTCGGGCACGACCTTATACAGGCCCGCGGCCTCCACCACCGTGAAGCCCTGCAGCCGCAGCGCGGCCAGGAACTGCTGGAAGGCGGCCGCGGGCGTCACCGCGCGTTCGGTCACCAGGGTGAGCTGGCCCTTCACGCGCGGGTCCACCACCACGTTGCGGCCGGTGATGGTGGCCATGGTGCGTGCCACGGCCTCGATCTCGGCGTTGGCGAAGTTCAGCGTGACCGGCTCGCCGGCGCGCACGCTGCTGGTGCCGGTGCCCACGGCCGTCTGGGCCTGGAGCGTGCCGCCCGCGCAGGCCAGCAGGGCCCCTGCGGCCAAAGCGTGGAGTGCGAACCGCAGGCGTTGCGAAGTCAAGGAAGTCATAGGGTCAACCCACGGTGATGATGGAGCGCGCGCCGGTGCGCCGCCCGATGATATTGAGGAGATTGGCCAGCGCGCCCTCGCGCTCGGGCGCCGCGGTGGCCTCGCCGGTGAAGCGCAGGCGCTGGCCCACCCACTGGCCGCTGCCGGACAGGCGCAGCGCGCCGTCGAGCGTGGACAGCGCCAGGGTGGGCGCCTGCCCGCCCTGCAGCACCAGCCGGTAGCTTCCCATGGGGCGCAGCGTGGACAGGCGCGAGGACATGTCCAGCGCATCGACCTGCGCCTGCCCGTCCACCACGAGGCGGCCGGCGGACCAGTCGAACGAAAGGCTCTGCGTGCCCAGGGCCAGCTGGCCCTGCGGCTGCAGCGTGTTCCAGGGCGTGCCCAGGCCGGCCAGCACGGCGGCCGGCCACTGGCTGCGGCCGTCGGCCACGGTCACGCGGGCACCGCCCCAGTGCGGGCGCAACCGCAGCTGCACCGGCTGGGGCGTGCAGCAATCGGCCCGCAGTTCGGCGCGGGCGCCGTCCCACGCCGGGCGCAGGCGCCACTGCAGGCGCCCGGGCAGGGCGGCCTGGTCCTGGCTGCCGCGGCCGCCGGTGAGCACCATCTGGGCCGAGCCGGTCCACACCGTGCCGCGCGCCTGCGCCAGCCGCACCTGCCCGCCGCTGGCCTGCTCCACGGCGCTGGCCAGCCACTGCGCGGGAGCGAAGACCAGCAGCGCCGGCAATGCGCCCAGCAGCACGCCGGCCAGCGCCCAGCCGCGCGGCGAGCGCGGCACGGCGGAGCCGGCGAACGGAGGGCGGGGGGCGGTGCTGCGGGACACGGTGGCGTTCAAGAAGTGGGGCTCGGGGAAGGGGTGGGCGAGAGGAGGGATGGCAAGGACCAGCGGATCAGCCCGGCGGCAGCGCCAGCACCAGCGTGCCGTCCCAGCGCGGCATGTCGGGCGCCGCAGGCTGGTTGGACAGGGCCGCGGGCGGCTTGCCGGCCGGCGTGGGGCCGACCACGGCCGCGCTGCTGCGCGCCAGGCGCGCTTCAATGGGCACGGTGCGGGCATTGCTGCGCGCCTGCGAAAGCCACAGGGCCAGCGCATCGGCAGGCGCCCCTTTGAGCGTGACGGTGGCGCGGTCGCCCAGCACCGCCATCTGCGCGGCGGTGCCCAGGCGCTGCGTGAGCGAGCTGCGCAGCACCTGGGCGGTGTCGCCCAGCGGCGCACGCGGCGCGCTCTGCAGCTGCAGGGCCTCGGCCTGCAGCGACTGCATGTGCTGCAGCTGCGCATCCAGTTCGGCATGGCGGGCGGGCGCGCTGCGCAGGGTCTGCAGTGCGGGCGCGACCGCCACCCACCACAGCAGCGCGGCGGCGACCAGGCCGCCGGCGGCCAGCACCAGCGACTGCTCGCGCGGGGCCAGGGCCTTCCAGCGCGCCTTGAGGGGCGCGACGGCGCTGGAGGGCGAAGAGGGGGCGGCGGGTGCGGGGCGCTTCATGGCTGGCCTCCGGTGCGCAGCAGCCACTGGCCGTCCTGCATGCGGGAGGAATACCCGGCGGCGGACAGCCGCTGGTTGGCGCTGGCCAGCGCCTCGGCGGGCAGCTCGAGCCCGCGCAGGCGAAGATCGCCCGCGCTGTAGTCGAGCGCGGTGGGCAACTGGCCCGGCGGCAGCGCGGCGCCCGCGGCGGCCAGCATGGGTTCGAGGTCGCGCGGCGAGACGCTGCCGGCGGCCTGGCGCAACTGGGCGAGTTCGCGCTCCATCTGCACGGGCGCATCGACCACCACCTTCACCTGGGGAAAGGTCTGCGTGAGCGCGGCGCGCACGCCGGCCTGCTTGGCCTCCAGTGTCTGGCGTTCCTGCCAGGCCCAGGCATTGAGGCCCACGAGCTGCGTGGCCACCAGCAGCCCGAGGGCCCAGCGCGCGGCGCGCCATTGCGGGGCGCGCGCGAAGGTGCCGAGCGTGGTGCCGGCCTTGCGCAGCGCGCGGGTGCGGCCGCTGCTGGCCAGGTCGAACTGCGCCAGGTCCCAGTCGCCGCGGGCGGCGTCCAGGGCGCGCTGGCTGGCGGTGTAGAGCGCTGCGGGGCGGCCCAGCATCTGCTCGGCCAGCGCGGCCACGGCGGGTTCGGCGCGCACGGCGGGCGGTTGTCCCCCCGCATCCGCACCGGCCATCGCACCCGTAAGCTGCAGGGCCATGGGCGACAGCGGCAGCACCGCCACGGCCTGATCGGGGCCCTGCGCGGTGGCCACCAGATGGGCGTCTTCGGGCGTGCCCAGGGCGAAGTGGTCGAGCGCTCCGCTGGCGGTGGGGCCGGGCGCGAACTCGGGCACCACCCGCTGCACCGGGCGGCCGGCCGCCTCCAGGGCCTGCAGCGCGGCGCGCAGCCAGGCCCGATCGCACACCGCGACCCAGGCGGGCGCGCCGGGGCGGGCGCCGGGTTCCAGCGCGAAATGCAGCGCGGTGGGATCGTCCAGCAGGCGCTCTTCGAGCAGCCCTTCGAGCACGGCGCGCAGGCGCGGCGCCTGCGTGCCGGCACCGGGCGGCAGGGTGACGCGCTGCCACGACAGGGCGCGGGCCGGCACCACGGCCACCACCTCGCCGGCGCGGCCCGGGTCGGGCAGCAGCGCGGCGGGCGCGTTCGCGTGTCGTGTGGCGGTGTGGCCGTCGGTGGTCAGCGTGTAGCCATACTCGGTGGCCGGCCCCGGGTGGCCCGGGGGCAAGGAAAGGATGAGGGTGCTCATGGATGGGTTTCGCGGGCCATTTTAGGGGCGTGGCATGACGGTGCGCGCGGCCGGGGTCAGCGGGTGGCCGTGGCGGCGTCGTTGCGCGCGAAGACCCCGCGTTCGCGCCACAGCGTGCGGGCTTCGCGGCCGGCCTTGTAGACCAGGGAGCGTTCCTGCACCACGGTGCTTCCCAGCCGCAGCCGGCCGAGCACTTCGTAGTACGACGAGGAGACGGTGTGCGTGGTGGTGTCCATCCGCGCCGAGCCGCTCAGCAGCTTGCGCGCGTCTTCCTCGTTGCGAAAGTGCCGGGCCTCGCGCGCCTGCACCAGCTGCTGCGCGCCGGCCATGTCCAGCCCCTCGATGCTGGCCTGCAGCACCTGGGCGCTGGCCGTGTTCAGGTTCACCCGCGTGCTGCGCGGCAGCACGGTGGCGTAGGGCTCCAGCGCTGCGATGGTGGCGGCGTCCACGCCCAGCCAGGACAGTTGCGACAGGGTGCGCGGCATCAGGGGCGCGTTGCCCGCATCGCCGCCCGTGGCCTTGGCCTGGCGCAGCCCGTCGGCCAGCAGGTTCAGCTGCTGGCGCGGCAGCCCGAGCTGCTCGAAAAGGCGGGTGAACTGGCGCAGGGGGATTTCCTGCACCGCGTTGCCGTCCACCAGGTTGAAGAGGTTCAGGCGCGACTGCAGGTCGATGATCCGGCCGGACAGGAAGGCATCGGCCGTGTCGGTGCTCGCATCCTCGGGCTGGCTCACGTTGCGGTCCGCCGCGAGGAAGGTGGACAGGCGCGCTTCTTCCAGCGGCACGGCCCAGGGCTCGGCCAAGTGGTCGGTGCCGTCGCTATCGCGCGCGGCGGCGTCCTCGCGCAGGATGAGCCGCGACCAGTCGAGCGCGCCGGCCAGGATCCAGGCCGACTGCGCCCGCGCGCGCTCGGCGGTCTCCACCTCGACCGCGCGCCACTGCTGCCACATGGCCGCGGCCGCGAACGTGGCCACCAGCGTCACCGTGAGCATGGCGGCCAGCAGCGCCGCGCCGCGTGCGGCGGGGCGGCGCGGCAGTGTGCGGCGGGCGCGGGTCATGTCTTGCCTCCGCCGTTCACCGGGTTGACCCAGTCGCGGGTGAGCGTGCCCGCCAGCGCGCGGCCGGGTGGCAGCGTCAGCTGCAGGCGCACGCCTTCGGGGATGTTGGTGGCGGCCGTCGGGCCCTGCGATTGCGGCAGGTTGGCGGTCGTCTCGCTGCTGGACAGGGCGTTGTACCAGGCCCCGTCGCGGTAGTAGTAGATCTGCCAGTTCACCAGGGGCATGAGCACGGTCTCGGTGCGCCGCTCGGCCTCGCCCGGCGTGCGGGCCCACTGCGCCGCGCGCTGCCAGGCCTCGCGCCATTGCGCCCGCGTGCGCACCGGCGGCGATTGCCAGCGCAGCCACTGGTCGATGCCGTTCACGTTGCGCCGGGTCCAGGCCACGACCACCGGGCCTTCGTCGGGCTCGGCGCTGCTGCGGCGCGTCATGCGCAGCACCTGGCCGTCCCAGTCGAGCGGCTCGGTCTGGTCGATGGCCTGCAGCGCATCCAGGTCGGTGCCCCACTGGGCGAGCGCCGCCTGGATGACGAGCAGGCCGTCGGCCCGCTCCCGCGTCTGCTCCTGCGCGCGCACCATGCCGTCGAGCCCGCGCCAGCTCATGATCGCCAGGATGGCCATGATGGCGATGGCCACGAGCAGCTCGATCAGCGTGAAGCCGCGCGAAAGCCGGGTCGGGCGGCGCATGTCAGTACCTCCCCACGATGGTGGACAGGCGCAGCACGGAGTTCTGCCCGTCGGACACCTGGGCATCGACCCGGCGGAACTGCGGGTTGGGCGTGGGCCGCACGACCAGCGTGACGTCGTAGCGGCGCCCGGCCTGCTCGCAGGCCAGTGTGCTGTCGCCGATGGCCGGCATCTGGCGCGACAGGCGCACCTTCACGAGTTCGTTCTCGGCACACAGGTGGGCCAGCAGCACGTCGGTCTGCCGCGCGGCATTGCGCGTGAGGGCCGACGTGGCCTGCAGCCCGGCCATGAGCGCGATCGCCACGATGGCCAGCGCCACCATCACCTCGACCAGTGTGAAGCCGCGCTCGCGCGGCCGGCGCGGCCCGCCGGGGCGGCCGGTCATGGCGCGGGCTCCACGGCGAAGGGCCGCAGCCCGTCGGTGACCACGCGCACCGCGCGCCCCGGGTGGCCCTGGTTGGCCAGCACGACCTGCTGCGGGCCGATGAGCGGCTCCGGCCCGAGCTGCAGCAGGCCCGGCCCCAGCACCTGCGTGCCAGGGTCCAGCCAGGCGCCGGCCGACGGATTGCCCGGCAGCCCTTCGAAGCGAAAGCCGCCGGCGAACGCGCGCCAGCGCACGGTGGCGCCCGATGCCCGCGATTGTGCGCGCGCCGCCTCCAGCAGCGCCGAAAGCCGTTCGCCCTCGCGGTCCAGCAGCGTCTGGCCGTTGTCGCGCAGCGCAAAGCCCACGCCGGCCGTGGCCAGCGCGATGATCGAAACCACCACCAGCAGCTCGAACAGGGTGAAGCCCCGGGCGCGGCGGAAAGGGTGCGGGGTCACGGGATGTCGATCGCCACAGGGGCGGGGGCCGGCGCGTTCATGCGGGCGGCGGCCGCAAGCCGGTGCCCCGTGGCGCGGCCGTCACTGCCAGCTGCCGATGTCCGCATCCTTGCCCTCGCCGCCGGACTGGCCATCGGCCCCGAACGACATCACATCGACCTCGCCCTTGATGCCGGGGCTGAGGTACTGGTAGGGGCGGCCCCAGGGGTCGTTGGGCAGCTTCTCGAGGTAGGGGCGCCAGTTGCCGGGCGCGGGGCCCGAGGTGGGCTTGGCGATGAGCGCCTGCAGGCCCTGCTCGGCCGTGGGATAGCGCTGGTTGTCCAGCCGGTACAGCTTCAGGGCCTGCACGATGTTGGTGATGTCGGTGCGCGCCGCCGTGCTGCGGGCGTCGTCGGCGCGGTCGAGCACGTTGGGCACGATCAGCGCGGCGAGCACGCCGATGATCACCAGCACCACCATCAGTTCGATCAGGGTGAAACCGGCCGCCAGGCGGCGGCGTGCGGTGCGGGCAAGGGAGAAAGCGTGTGAATTCACTGAGGGGCGACTCGGATAGGGCAGATGCGGTCAATCATAATCGTGCGATGGTGACAAACACATACGGCAGGTGGGGCGTGCGCCTGGGCACGATGGCCCTGTGGGCATTGGCGGGCGCCAGCGTGGTCTATTGGGGCCTGCGCCTCTCGGCCCGGCCGGCGGGCCCGGGCGTGGCGGCGGCAGAGCCCGCGCCCCTGGCACCCGACGCCCAGGCCCTGGCGCGGCTGCTCGGGGCAGGGCCCGCCGCGCCGTCGGCGCCGGCGGTGCGCGAACCCAGCCGGTTCGCGCTGGTGGGCGTGCTGGCGGGCACGTCCAGCGGTGGCGGCGCGGCCTTGATCGCCGTGGACAACCAGCCGGCCAAGCCGTTTCGCGTCGGGGCCACGGTGGCCGAAGGGCTGGTGCTGCAGGCCCTGGGCCGCCGCCAGGCGCGGCTGGGGCCGTCGCACGACGGCGCGGCCACGGTCACGCTGGAAATTCCGGACAAGCGGTAGCGGTTCGGGGGCCGCACGCGGGGTGTGCAGCACAAAGAAAGACACCTGTTTCAGGTGGGGCGAAAGCCGCTGTCTCCGACGCGTTCAGTGCGTTGGCCCGTCCAGCGGCACCGTGGTCCATTCCCCATAGGCCGGTGCGGCCACCGGCCATTCGTCGGCCCGCGGCAGGCGCCCGGGCCGGGCCTGCAGCCACTGCACGCAGCGCGCTACTCCCGCATGGGTGATCCACAGCACATCGCCACTCCGGTCGTGGGACAACTGGCGTGCCTCGGACAGTGCCGCATCCACGCGCAGCAGCATCGCGGCCAGGCTGTCGCCGCCGCTGGCGCGGGGCGCACCGAAATCCGCCGTCCACGCATCGATGTCGGCCCGGGCAATGGCGTCCCAGGCGCGGCCTTCCCAGGTGCCGAAATCCATTTCGGCGAGGCGGGCGTCGGGCTCGCTGGCCGAATCGGCCTTCAGCGCCATCAGGGCCTGCGCAAGCTGCTCACACCTTTGCAGCGGCGAGTGGCGCATGTCCGCGAGCGTGCCGGGCAGCGCGCGGGCCAGCCGGCGGGCGGCATCGGCCGTCGCGGCAGGGTCGGCGGGTACGTCGAGCGCGCCGTAGCACACGCCCGGCGCCACGAGCGGCAGCGCATGCCGCACCAGCCACAGGCGCCGCTGCGTCACCGCAGGCCAGGCCCCAGCGCGATGGCGGTGGCCAGGTAGATGGCGATTTCGCCGATCTGCTGCGTGGCCCCCAGGCAGTCGCCCGTGAAGCCGCCCAGCCGCCGCGCGAACCAGCGGCGCATGCACAGCGCGGCCAGGGCGCTGGCCGAGATGGCCGCCATCAATACAGCAATGCCCAGCGCATAGCCCATCAGCGCCAGAGGCCCGATCGACCACAAAAGCGCGGTGGCCAGCGAGCGTCCGCTGATCTGGTCCGCCAGCGGCTTGCTCTTGGAGGTGGCCGTGTCGCCCACATGGGCCAGGGTGCGCACCAGCACCAGGGGCCAAAAGCGCGACAGCACATGCGCTGCGGCCAGTGCCGGCAACACCACGCCCAGGCCGCCGGCGCCCAGCAGCGCCAGCAAGGCCAGCTTGGCGGCCAGCGCCAGCACCAGCGCCATGGCCCCGAAGGCGCCGATGCGCGAGTCCTTCATGATCTCCAGCGCCCGCTCGCGCTGCAGGCTGCCGCCCAGGCCATCGGCCACGTCGGCCAGGCCGTCTTCGTGGAACCCCCCCGTGACCAGCACGGTGACCACGGTGCTGAACACCGCACACACCCAGGGCGCGGCGGGCTGGGGGCCCAGCGCCCACGCGAGCGCGGCGTGCACCGCCACCGCGACCGCCGCCACCAGCCAGCCCACGCCCGGCAGGTGTCCGGCGCTGGCGCGCAGCAGGGCAGGGCTATAGCCCACCCAGGCCGCAGTCCGGCCGGTGACGGGAATCCGGGTGAAGAACTGCACGGCCAGCAGATAGTGGCGAAGCGCCTGCATGCTGTTTGCTATAAAATTAATAGCTATATGCCCTAGTACTAATTGTGCTGGAGGCCGTTTTGGCGCAAAGCCTTCGGGCTAGGCGCGCCCGGCCTGCAGGAACAACTGGTAAGCCGGGTTCAGCGTTTCTTCCACATAGGGATAGCCCAGTGTGGCCAGGAAGGCGTCGAACGCCGCCGCATCGCCCGGCGGCACCTGCATGCCCACCAGAATGCGCCCGTAGTCGGCGCCCTGGTTGCGGTAGTGGAACAGGCTGATGTTCCAGCTCGGCTGCATCAGGCTCAGGAACTTGAACAGCGCCCCCGGCCGCTCGGGGAAGACGAAGCGCAGCAGCCGCTCCTCCTGAGCGAGCGCCGAGCGGCCGCCCACCAGGTGGCGCAGGTGCTCCTTGGCCAGTTCGTCGTGCGTGAGGTCGAGCGCCTCGAACCCGTGGCGCTGGAAGTTGCGGGCGATCTTCTCCGACTCGCCCTTGCCGTGCGTGGTCAGGCCCACGAACACATGGGCGCGTGCGGCGTCGCTGATGCGGTAGTTGAACTCGGTCACGTTGCGCGGGCCGCCGGGCAGTTCCCCCACCACCTCGCAGAACCGCTTGAAGCTGCCGCGTTCCTCGGGAATGGTGACCGCCAGCAGGGCTTCGCGTTCCTCGCCCACCTCGGCGCGCTCTGCCACGAAGCGCAGGCGGTCGAAATTCATGTTGGCGCCGCACAGGATGGCCGCGTAGGTCTCGCCCCGCGTCTTGTGCGTATCGACATATTGCTTGATGGCGGCCACGGCCAGGGCGCCGGCCGGCTCCACGATGCTGCGCGTGTCCACGAAGATGTCCTTGATCGCGGCGCACACGGCGTCGGTGTCCACGGTCATGAACTCGTCCACCAGGCCCTTGGCCACGCGGAAGGTCTCCTCGCCCACCAGCTTGACAGCCGTGCCGTCGGAGAACAGGCCCACGTCGGCCAGCGTGACCCGGCTGCCGGACGCCACGGACTGCGCCATGGCGTCGGAATCGTTCATCTGCACGCCGATCACGCGGATCTCGGGGCGCACCGCCTTGATGTAGTTGGCCACGCCGCTCACCAGCCCGCCGCCGCCGATGGCGACGAACACCGCATCGAGCCGGTTGCTGCCCAGGCTCTGCAGCTGGCGGAGGATTTCCATGGCGATGGTGCCCTGGCCGGCGATCACGTCGGGATCGTCGAAGGGGTGTACGAAGGTCAGGCCCTGGGCGGCCTGCAACTGGGCCGCGTGCTCGTAGGCGTCGGAGTAGCTGTCGCCGTGCAGAACGACCTCGCCGCCCAGCGTCCGGACGGCATCCACCTTGAGCTGGGGCGTGGTCGTCGGCATGACGACGACGGCGCGGGTCCCCAGCTTGTGCGCGCTCATCGCCACGCCTTGGGCATGGTTGCCAGCCGAGGCGCAGATCACGCCCTTTTGCAACTGCTCGGGCGACAGGTGCGCCATCTTGTTGTAGGCGCCCCGCAGCTTGAAGCTGAACACCGGCTGCTGGTCCTCGCGCTTGAGCAGCACCTGGTTGTGGAGCCGGCGGCTCAGCGCCTTGGCGGGTTCCAGGGCCGATTCGACCGCCACGTCGTAGACGCGGGCCGTGAGGATCTTCTTCAGGTAGTCCAGGGGCGTGAGGTGCTGGGTCATGTCGTGCGGATCGTTGCCGCGCCGGTCGCGGGCAGGGCCGCCATCATAGGTGGTGGCCCGACGCTGCTGCCGTCGTGCGCTGGGCAAAAAAAACGGCCCCGGACTGTGAAGTCCGGGGCCGAATCCATCCTTTGAGGAGATGGAGGAGACAATGGGTGCGAACAAACCGTTTGGGCTTGCTGTCCACCCTTTCGGGCAACGCATGGTGCGAAGTGTAGCCCAAACCATGCTGCGTTGCAGCAAAATTGACGGACCATCTGGGGATGGAAATGCCGTTTCGCTTTTTTTGATGGAGAAAAACAACATGGAATGCACAGTCACCTGGACGGGCGCCACGGGCACCCGGTCCGGTATGGGATTCATCGCCGAAACCGGCAGCGGCCATGTCCTGGCCATGGACGGCGCGCCCGATGCCGCCAATCCCGCCAACGGAGGGCAGAACCTGGCGCCGCGCCCCATGGAGACAGTCCTGGCCGGCACGGGGGGGTGCACGGCCTACGACGTCGTGCTGATTCTCAAGCGCGGCCGGCACGATGTCCGCGGCTGCAGCGTCAAGCTCACCTCCGAACGCGCCCCGGTCGATCCCAAGGTGTTCACCCGCATCCACATGCAGTTGACCGTGACGGGCAAGGCGCTGCCTGCGGCGGCGGTCGAGCGTGCGATCGCCATGAGCCACGAAAAATACTGTTCCGCCAGCATCATGCTGGGCAAGATGGCAGAGATCACCACGGGCTTCGACATCGTCGAGGGGTGATCGGCCTGGCGGCGCTCCAACGGCCGCCGCTCCGGGGGGGGCTTTGCTCAGATGCGGTGCGCCACCGTGGTCATGCACTTGGCGGCAGCCTTCATCAGCAGGCGCACCGGGGCAGGCAACTCCTGGCCACCTGCGGCCAGGGCACCGCTCGCGTGTCGCTCTTCGTCGCTCTTCATGCGTGCCACGACCGAGCGGGAAGCCAGGTCCTGCGCTGGCAAGCGCTCCAGATGGCTTTGCAGGTGCTGCGCCACCTGTCGCTCGGTTTCCACAACGAACCCCAGGCTCACCCGGTCGCTGATCTGGGCCGCGGTCCATCCGATGGCGAACGCCCCGGCGAACCAGAGCGGATTGAGCAGGCTGGGCCGGTCGCCCAGGGCGTCGAGCCGCTCGCGGGTCCAGGCGAGATGATCCGTTTCCTCCCGCGCCGCCTCCAGCAGGTGGGCGCGCAGGTGCGCATCCCGCGTCACGGCGGCCTGGCCGGTGTAGAGTGCCTGGGCACACACTTCGCCCACGTGGTTCACCCGCATGAGCGCGCCCGCCAGGCGTTTTTCCGCGGGCGAGAGATTGCCTTCAGAATGGGCGCGGGCCGGTGACGGCTCCCCCGCTCGGGGTTTGGCGAAGAGGGTGCGCAGTGCGGTATCGACCGCCGTCAGAAGTGGATCCATGGAAAAATCGGGCGGAGTTCGAAAGTGCTACAGAATTTTCGAATGGATACAAAAATGCGAGCATCCTTTGCCCGCTGGGCGCCGCGATAAGTCAGTTCCGTGACGCCCCAAGGGTTGTTGCAACACAGCAACGATTTGGGCCTTTCGGTGCAATTGTGAGGGAATTCCTTTGCGAAACGGACGTGGCTCTGTTGCAATAAGGACAACTTCCCCACCAGGAGGTTGGCCCGGGGATCCGGCGGACTGCGCTTGTGCATCTCAGCCCCCCGAACCGGCGCCCTCGTTTAACCTTGGAGTAACTCGCAATGAAAAAATCCCTGATTGCCTTGGCTGTGCTGGCTGCTTCCGGCGCTGCAATGGCTCAATCTTCCGTCACGATGTTCGGTATCGTCGATGCAGGCGTTGGCCGCATCTCCGCCGACAATTCCGTGACCGGCGTGTACAACAGCGGCAATGCAACCAGCCGTCTGGGTTTCCGCGGCGTTGAAGACCTCGGTGGCGGTCTGAAGGCTGGCTTCTGGCTCGAAGGCGCTATCCAGAACGACACCGGCACCGGTGCTGGCGGCGGCGCTGCAGGTCCTGGCTTCGAATTCAAGCGCCGTGCCACGCTGAGCCTGATGGGCAACTTCGGTGAAGTTCGCCTGGGCCGTGAACTGACCGCTGGCTACGACAAGCCCAGCTCGTATGATCCGTTCGGTCAAGTTGGCGTTGCCAACTTCCTGGGCTTCGGCATTGCTGGCCAACCTTTCCGTATCGGCAACGGCGTGAGCTACCGCACCCCTGGCAACCTGGGTGGCTTCTTCGGTACCGTGCACTACGCTTTCGGCGAAACGCCTTCCAACGCTGCCTACGACAAGGCTGGCAACTACCTCGGCCTGGCCGGCGGCTACGAAAACGGTCCTCTGAGCGTGACCCTGGCAGCTGACAAGCTGCGCGGCGCTACGGCTCCCCAAGACGTGACCACGTACTCCATCGCTGGTTCGTACGACCTGGGCGTCGTGAAGCCAATCTTCATCTGGCACCAAGAAAAGAACAACGCTGCTGTGCAAACGAAGTACAGCACGTACCTGATCGGCCTGACCGCTCCTGTCGGTCCTGGCACGGTGAAGGCTTCATTCGCGAACCTGGACCTGAAGAACAGCAGCGCCGATTCCCGCGTGCTGGCTCTGGGCTACGTGTATGACCTGTCCAAGCGCACCGCTGTGTACGGCACGATCGCTCACATGCAAAACAAGGGCGGCGCAACGCGCGTTCTGGCCAGCAACGGCCTGACCGGCGCTACCGCTCTGCCTGGCGAGAACGTCAACGGCTACCAAGTTGGTATCCGCCACTCCTTCTAATAGAGCGCTGACGCAAGTCAGCGGTTCTTGAGAAGAAAAAAGCCGCCGACCTTCGGGTCGGCGGCTTTTTGCATTGGTGTCCCCTGTGTCGCGTATGTAACAAAAAACTAGGGAAAACGCCTGTGGGTATGCTGCCATACGGTCTGTTCTGCAAAAACCGGGATTTCTAAAATGAATTTCCCTTATTCCAAGCAGAAAGAGACAACACATGCGTACTTCGTTTGTGACAAAAACCATCGCTGCCGCGGCGCTGGGTGTGGCCTCGCCATTGCTTTTCGCCCAGGCCAATACCAGTAGCGTGCAGCTGTACGGTATTGTGGATATGGCATATCGCCACACGAACAACGAAGGCCCGGCCGGCAGTCCCGGGGGCTCGCTGAACCAGATGGTGGGCGGCGGCATGTCGCAAAGCCGTTGGGGCATCAATGTGACCGAGGATCTGGGCGGTGGCCTGAAGGCCTTGGTCAATCTGGAAAACCGATTCGGGGCAGACACGGGAACCCCGGCGACGCCCTATTTCCAGCAGTCCTGGGTGGGCGTGCAGGGAGGCTTCGGACGGCTGACCATGGGCCGCCAGTACAACATCCTGTTCGACTTGGTCACGAGCACCTACGCCTCCTATCCCTATTCCCCCTACATGGACGTGTACAAGCCGGAAATCGGCTTTGCACTGGGCGCGCGGGCCGACAACATGCTCAAGTACATGGCCGAGGTCGGTCCGTGGCGGGGCGCATTGCAGTATTCGTTCGATGAGAAGAGTCCCACCGGCGGCAAGACGGCCGGGGGCTATCTGCGCTATGCAGCGGGTGGCCTGGCCGCTGGCCTGGGTTACCAGAACTACGAGTTCGCCTCGGGCAAGAAGGTCGATGCCTGGACGGTCGGTGGCTCCTACCGCATGGGCGATTGGTACTTCAATGCGGGCTACGGCCAGAACAAGGTGGATGACGGTCTCACGGCGGTCGACCGGGCCGTGCTGGGCGCCATGTGGCAGGGCACGATCAACGGCGGCTTCGGCGGGCCGGCCTTCCTGGCTGCCAACAAACGCACCATCTACAAAGTCGGTGCGGGTTATCAGATCACGCCCCAGTTGAACATCGGCGCGCACTACTTCCGTGCCGACCAGAAGGGCAACACGGCGGCCGCCAAGGGCAAGGCGGACTTCTTCACGATGGCCTTCGACTACGCGTTCTCCAAGCGCACCGACGCGTACCTCGAACTCGACCACACCAAGCTCAAGGGTGACCAGATCAGCCTGAGCAACGCGGCGGGCCAGGTCAATGGCGCCAAGAGCCGCACGGGCTACACGATCGGCCTGCGTCACCGCTTCTGACGTGCCCTGGCTGCGCCCCGGGGCGCGGCCGATCATCGATGCGAACGCCAGCCTCTTCGAAAGAGGCTGTCTGCACTGATTGCACACGAAGGGCCGGGTGGCCCGCCAGCGCCGATCCGCGCAGGGCGGGGACTGGCACCTTCCTTGCATGGGTTTCCCGCTCATGCCAGATCCTGGGCCGGCCAGACCCCGGCTTCCAGCGACCTTCCGCATTCCTCACAAAGGAAGCGGCATGTTCCACGCTTTATCCAAGAGGGTTCCATGAAGCTCATCACTGCCATTGTTTCGGGCGCTGCCGCCTGTGCGATCCTCGCGTCGCCCCTGGCCCACTCCAAGACGTTCAAATGGGCCAGCCAAGGCGAAATCTCCACCTGGGACATCCACTCGCAGAACAATGCCCTGCAGAACGGGCTGCACGCGAACGTGTACGAAACGCTGACGTACTACAACAGCCGCACCTTCGAGATCGAACCCGTGCTGGCGACTGCGTGGCGCGAGGTGAGCCCCACGCAGGTGCGCTTCACGCTGCGGCAGGGCGTCAAATTCCATGACGGCTCGGCGTTCACGGCCGACGATGCGGTGTATTCGCTTTCCCGGGCCATGGCCAAGACCTCCAACTACACGCCGTTCGTGCAAGGTTTCGACCGGATCGTGAAAGTCGATGCCCAGACGTTCGACATCTTCCTCAAGTCGCCCAATCCCGTGCTGCTGCGCCAGTTGACCGAGCTGCGCATCATGAGCAAGGCCTGGGCCGAAAAGAACAAGTCCGTGGAACCCAAGGACATCAAGGGCACCGACGAGAACTTCGCGCACCGCAATGCCATGGGCACGGGGCCATACACGCTCGAGTCCTGGCAGCCGGACGTGCGCATGGTGTTCAAGCGCAACCCGAACTGGTGGGGCACGATGGAAGGCAACGTGACGGAGATCGTCTACACGCCCATCAAATCCGCGTCCACGCGCGTGGCGGCCCTGCTCTCCGGCGAGGTGGACATGGTGCTTGATCCCTCGCCGCAGGACCTGGCACGGCTGCGCTCCGGCGCCGACCTGAAGGTGGTCGATGGCGTGGAGAACCGCACCATCTTTCTCGGCATGGACCAGTTCCGCGATGAGTTGGTGGGCTCCAGCGTGAAGGGCAAGAACCCGTTCAAGGACGTGCGCGTGCGCCGTGCGCTCTACCAAGCCGTGGATGTGAACACGCTCACCCGCAGCATCATGCGCGGCCTGGGCAAGCCGACCGGTACGCTGGTGGCGCCCCAGGTCGCGGGATGGACCGAAGGGGTAGGCAAGCGCATGCCCTATGACGTCGATGCCGCGAAGAAGCTCATGGCGGACGCCGGCTACGCCGATGGCTTCGAGGTGGACTTCGCCTGCCCCAACAACCGCTACATCAACGACGAGGCCATCTGCCAGGCCGTGACGGCCATGTGGGCGCGCATCGGGGTGAAGGCCAAGCTGCGCACGCTGCCGCAGGTGACGTACTTTCCGATGATCCAGCGCAGCGAAGCCAGCATCTACATGCTCGGCTGGGGCGTGCCGACGTTCGACGCGCTCTACAGCCTGCAGTCGCTGGTGCGCACCGTCGGCACGGGCGGCGACGGCAACTACAACGTGGGCCGCTACAGCAACGAGCGCATGGACTACCTCGTGGACCGCATCAAGGCGGAGACGGATGCACCGGTGCGCTCGCGCATGCTGACCGAGGCGCTGCAGCTGTCCAACGACACGGTTTCGCACATTCCGCTGTACGACCAGGTCATTCCCTGGGCCATGAAAAAGACGGTGGACGTGGTCCACCGGGCCGACAACCGCGTGGACATGCGCACGGTCAAGATCAATTGATGCACGCGATCCTGCCAAGGCCGCCAACCCGGCCTGGCGCTTGCCCAACTGCCGGCCGGGGGGTATTCGTGGCGATGGCCCATCCCCCTGCTAGCATGCCCGATTCACTCACGGTTCACTGATGCTTGCCTTTATTCTGCGACGCCTGATTCAGGCCGTCATCGTGATGATCGCGGTGGCCTTCATCTCCTTTATGCTGTTCCAGTACGTCGGAGATCCCGTCACCTTCCTGCTCGGCCAGGACGCCACGCCCGAGCAGATCCGTGAGCTGCGCGCGGCGCTCGGCCTGGACAAGCCCTTCATCGTGCAGTTCTGGCACTTTCTGGTGAACGCCGCGCAGGGCGAGTTCGGCCTCAGCCTGCGCCAGGGCGCGAAGGTGTCGCGGCTGATCGCCGAGCGTTTTCCCGCCACGCTGGAGCTGGCCCTCGTGGCCGCCGTGCTCGCGCTGCTGATCGGCGTGCCGATGGGCGTGTACGCAGCGCTGCGGCGCGGTAGCTTCGCGAGCCAGCTGTTCATGACGCTGTCGCTGCTCGGCGTGTCGCTGCCCACCTTCCTGATCGGCATCCTGCTGATCCTCGTGTTCGCCGTGCACCTGGGCTGGTTCCCGAGCTTCGGGCGGGGCCCTGTCACGCAACTGGGCTGGTGGAGCACCGGGCTGCTGACCCCCAAGGGCTGGCACCACATCACGCTGCCGGCGATCACGCTGGCGATCTTCCAGCTCACGCTGATCATGCGGCTCGTGCGCGCCGAGATGCTGGAGGTGCTGCGCACCGACTACATCAAGTTCGCCCGCGCGCGCGGCCTGTCCGACCGGGCGATCCACTTCGGCCATGCCCTCAAGAACACGCTGGTGCCGGTGATGACCATCACCGGCCTGCAACTGGGCGGCCTCATCGCCTTCGCCATCATCACCGAGACGGTGTTCCAGTGGCCGGGCATGGGCCTGCTGTTCATCCAGGCGGTCACCTTCGCGGACATTCCGGTGATGGCGGCCTACCTGTGCCTGATCGCGCTCATCTTCGTGGTGATCAACCTCGTGGTCGATCTGCTTTATTTCGCCGTCGATCCGCGCCTGCGCGTGGGCAAGGCCGGAGGGCACTGAGACATGGCGCAGGCGCTTCGCTTCAAGGCCGGGGGCCGGGCCTTCGCGCACATCGCGCAGTACCACCCCGAACTCACCGCATTCCGGCGGGACCTGCATGCGCACCCCGAGCTCGGCTTCGAGGAGGTGTACACCGGGGCGCGCGTGAAAGAGGCCCTCAAGGTCTGCGGCGTGGACGAGATCCACGACGGCATCGGGCGCACGGGCATCGTCGCCGTCATCCGGGGGCAGGGCCGCGGCAGCCGCAGCATGATCGGCCTGCGTGCCGACATGGACGCGCTGCCGATGACCGAGCAGAACGATTTCGCCTGGAAGTCCTGCAAGTCCGGCCTCATGCACGGGTGCGGGCACGACGGGCACACCGCCATGCTGATCGGCGCGGCGCGCTACCTGGCCGCCACGCGCCATTTCGACGGCACCGCCGTGCTGATCTTCCAGCCCGGCGAAGAGGGCTTTGCCGGCGCGCGGGTGATGGTGGAGGACGGCCTGTTCGAACGCTTTCCCGTGCAGTCGGTGTACGCCATGCACAACTGGCCCGCCATGAAGCCCGGCACCATCGGCCTGAACTCGGGCGCGATGATGGCCGCGGCCGACCGCGTGACGATCGAGATCACCGGCCGGGGCGGCCACGGCGCCCATGCCTACCAGACGGTGGACGTGGTGCTGGTCGCGGCGCACATCATCACCGCGGTGCAGGGCATCGTCTCGCGCAACGTGCGCCCCATCGACAGCGCCGTGATCAGCCTGTGCGCGATCCAGGCGGGCGACCTGGGCGCCTTCAGCGTGCTGCCCGGCACGGCCACGCTGGTGGGCACCGTGCGCAGTTTCGATCCGGTGGTGCAGGACATGGTGGAGCGGCGCATCCAGGAGCTGTGCAGCGCCATTGCGCTCGGCTTCGGCGCCACCGCCACGGTGCGCTACGAACGCATCTATCCGGCCACCATCAACACCGAAAGCCATGCGCAGTTCGCGGGCGACGTGGCTGAATCACTGGTGGGCGGCGAGAACGTGGTGCGCGACATGGACCCCAGCATGGGCGCGGAAGACTTCTCCTTCATGCTGCAGAACAAGCCCGGCGCCTACCTGCGCATCGGCCAGGGCACGGGCCCGGGCAACAGCGCGTTGCACAACAACCGCTACGACTTCAACGACGACATCCTGCCGCTGGGCGCCGCGCTGCATGCCAGCCTGGTCGAGCAGGCCATGCCGCTGGCGAGCGCCTGACGCCCGCATCGGCCCGTGTGCGCACATCCCCCTTTTCTTCCTCAGGAGTCCCCATGAAATTCCAGACAAAAACGGCGTTGGCCCTGGCGATGGTCGCCATGGTGTCCGTCGCAGGGGCGCAGACCATCCGCGTGGCGAACCAGGGCGATGCCCTGTCGATGGACCCGCACTCGCTCAACGAATCGCTGCAGCTGAGCGTGACCGGCAACGTCTACGAGCCGCTCGTGGGCCGCAACAAGGACCTGAGCCTGGCGCCCGCGCTGGCCACCAGCTGGAAGATGACCTCGCCCACGGTCTGGCGCTTCGAACTGCGGCGCGGCGTGCAGTTCCACGACGGCACCCCGTTCACGGCGGACGACGTGCTGTTCTCGCTGGGCCGCACGCAGGTCGAGGGCTCGGACATGAAGAGCTACACGAACGACTTCAAGGAAGTGCGCAAGATCGACGACTACACGGTCGAGATCGAGACCCGCTCGCCCTATCCCATCCTGCCGGACGTGCTCACGCTCGTGTACATGATGAGCAAGAAGTGGTGCGAAACCAACCAGGCCACGACGCCGGTGGACCGCCGCAAGGGCATCGAGAACGCCGCGTCGTTTCGCGCCAACGGCACCGGGCCGTTCCGCGTGCGCGAGCGCCAGCCCAACGTGCGCACGGTGTTCACGCGCAACGGCAGCTACTGGGGCGCCATCGAGAGCAATGCCAGCGAGATCATCTACACGCCGATCGGCAACGACGCCACCCGCGTGGCGGCCCTGCTGTCGGGCGAGGTGGACGTGATGGAGCCCGTGCCGGTGCAGGACATCGAGCGCGTCAACACCAGCCCCAACACCCGCGCCGTGACGGGCCCCGAGCTGCGCACCATCTTCCTGGGCATGGACCAAAAGCGCGACGAGCTGCTGTATTCCAGCGTGAAGGGCAAGAACCCCTTCAAGGACAAGCGGGTGCGGCAGGCGTTCTACCAGGCCATCGACATCGAGGGCATCCGCAAGACCGTCATGCGCGGCGCGGCCAACCCGTCCGCCCAGCTGGTCGGCCCCGGCATCAACGGCTTCCAGGCCGACATGAAGCGGCTGCCCTACGACGTGGATGCGGCCAAGAAGCTCATGGCCGAGGCGGGCTATGCCAACGGCTTCGAGCTGACGATGAACTGCCCCAACGACCGCTATGTGAACGACGGCCGCGTGTGCCAGGCGGTGGCGGCCAATCTTGCGCGCATCAACGTCAAGATCAATCTGCAGGCCGAGACCAAGGGCACCTATTTCCCGAAGGTGCTGCGCCGCGACACGAGCTTCTACATGCTGGGCTGGTCGCCCGCGACCTACGACGCGCACAACGCGCTGAACGCCCTCATGACGTGCGTGGACGACAAGGGCGCCGGCCAGTTCAACCTGGGCGCGTACTGCAACCCCAAGGTCGACGAGCTCACCAAGCGGATCCAGGCGGAAACCGACAAGACCCAGCGCAACGCCATGATCCGCGAGGCGTTCGCGATCCACGCCACCGACATCGGCCACGTGCCGCTGCACCAGCAGGCGCTGGCCTGGGGCGTGAGCAAGAAGGTCAAGCTGGTGCAGATGGCCGACAACTTCATGCCCTTCAAATGGATGAGCATCGTCAAGTGAGCGCCGCAATGGCTAGCTAAAGCATTATGTAATTGCTATTGATCTTCCTGTGATTTATTTTGCCAATATTTTTTTGTATTCGAATGGATTTTGGTAAGGGGTATTTAATTTGTTGACCTGCGCGGCTGCTCAAGGCCATGCTCGTTCTTTTACTGGGCGCCCATATTGATCCATATGCACACCAGGACCATATGCATTTGGTTTGATCCGCAGTTGTTCTCCAGGCACTGCGCCGCCGGCTGGCTCAAGAGTTACAGGTTGTCCATACTGATTTCTATAAATTCCGGGAGTGTATATATTTGAAGTGTTTTGATTTTTAAACGGTTGCGGATCGTTTGCCAATTCGGATTTTATGATTGCCGCACCTAATTCATTCCAAGAGGAGTTGGTTGAAGAGCAAGCAGTGAGAAAAATAAGGCCGAATAAGAAAATGAAATTTGCAAACATAAGAATTCCATTAGTTGGTAATCATGTTTATATCCTAGCTCAATGGAGTCCACCATCCAACTTTTTGGAAGCAAACACGATGAAAAAAACGCTCTTCCGATGGTTCGACAGCGATGTCGGCCACAGCTTTCGCACCTCGCCCGTAGCCATCGGCGCGGCGGTGATCGCGCTCATCTGCGTGTTCTGCTCGTTCTTCGCGGGCTGGGTCGCGCCGCACAACCCGTTCGATCTGACCACGCTCGAACTGGGCGATGCGCGGTTGCCGCCGGCCTGGAGCGCCGAGGGCTCCACCAAATACCTGCTGGGCACCGACGACCAGGGCCGCGACATCCTGTCCGCGGTGATCTACGGCGCGCGCATCTCGCTCATCGTGGGCTTTGCCTCGGTGGTGCTGTCGGTGGTGGTGGGCGTGGCGCTCGGGCTGCTCGCGGGTTTTCGCGGCGGCTGGGTGGATGCGGTGCTCATGCGCCTGTGCGACGTGATGCTGTCGTTCCCGGCCATCCTGGTGGCGCTGCTGATCGCCGGCGTGGGCCGCGCGGTGTTTCCCAATGCGCACGAGTCGCTGGCGTTCGGGGTGCTGATCATCTCGATCTCGCTCACCGGCTGGGTGCAATATGCGCGCACCGTGCGCGGCTCCACACTGGTGGAGCGCAACAAGGAATACGTCCAGGCCGCGCGCGTGACGGGTGTCAACTCGCTGCGCATCATGCGCAAGCATGTGCTGCCCAACGTGATGGGCCCGGTGATGGTGCTGGCCACCATTCAGGTGGCGACGGCCATCATCACCGAGGCGACCCTGTCGTTCCTGGGCGTGGGCGCGCCGCCCACCTCGCCCTCGCTGGGCACGCTGATCCGCATCGGCAACGACTACCTGTTCTCGGGCGAGTGGTGGATCACGGTGTTTCCGGGCGCCATGCTGGTGTTGATCGCGCTGTCGGTGAACCTGCTGGGTGACTGGCTGCGCGATGCGCTGAATCCCCGTCTCCGCTGAAAGCACCCCCCCATGAGCCTTCTCGAAGTCAAGAACCTCGTCGTCGAATTCCCCAGCCGCCGCGGCACCCTGCGCGCGCTGGATGACATCTCCTTTTCCATCGCGCCCGGTGAAATCCTGGGGGTGGTGGGCGAGTCGGGCGCCGGCAAGTCGCTCACGGGCGCGGCCATCATCGGCCTGCTGGAGCCGCCGGGGCGGGTGGCCTCCGGCCAGATCGTGCTGGAGGGCCAGCGCATCGACAACCTGTCGTCGCGCGAGATGCGGCACATCCGCGGCCGGCGCATCGGCGCGATCTTCCAGGACCCGCTGACCTCGTTGAACCCGCTGTACACGGTGGGCCAGCAGCTCGTCGAGACCATCCAGGCCCACCTGCCGGTGAATGCCGCCGAGGCCCGCCGCCGTGCCATCGACCTGCTCAAGGACACGGGCATCCCGGCGGCCGAGCAGCGCGTGGACCATTACCCCCACCAGTTCTCGGGCGGCATGCGCCAGCGCGTGGTGATCGCCCTGGCGCTGGCGGCCGAGCCGCAGCTCATCGTGGCGGACGAGCCCACCACGGCGCTGGACGTGTCGATCCAGGCGCAGATCATCCAGCTGCTCAAGAACATCTGCAAATCCCGCGGCGCGGCCGTGATGCTCATCACCCACGACATGGGCGTGATCGCCGAGACCTGCGACCGGGTGGCGGTGCTGTATGCCGGCCGCGTGGCCGAGATCGGCCCCGTGCACGAGGTCATCAACCACCCGGCGCACCCCTACACGGCCGGCCTGATGGCGTCCATTCCCGACATGGAGCAGGAGCGCGAGCGCCTGAACCAGATCGACGGCGCCATGCCGCGCCTGAACGCCATTCCCCAGGGCTGCGCCTTCAATCCGCGCTGCCCCCACACCTTCGACCGCTGCAAGGTGGAGCGCCCCGAACTGCTGCAGGCAGGCGCCACGAAAGCCGCCTGCTGGCTGCACGACCTGCCCAAGAAAGCCGCCGCATGAGCGCCCACACTCCCATCCCTTCCGCCAGCGCCAGTGCCGCCGCGGGCAAGCCCCTGGTGCAGGCGCACGACCTGGCCAAGACGTTCGATGTGTCCGCCCCCTGGCTCAACCGCGTGCTGGAGCGCAAGCCGCGCACGCTGCTGCACGCCGTCGACGGCGTGAGCTTCGAGATCGAGCGCGGCAAGACGCTGGCGCTCGTGGGCGAATCCGGCTGCGGCAAGAGCACGGTGGCGCGGCTGCTGGTGGGCCTGTACGAGCCCACGCGCGGCGGCCTCACCTTCGACGGGCAGGATGCGCACGCGGCCTTCAAGGGCAAGGACGCGCAGGCCATGCGCCGCCGCATCCAGATGATCTTCCAGGACCCGTATGCCAGCCTCAACCCGCGCTGGCTGGTCGAGGACATCATCGGCGAGCCGCTGCGCGAGCACGGCCTCATCACCGACAAGGCCGAGCTGAAGGCCCGCGTGGGCGAGCTGCTGCAGTCGGTGGGCCTGTCGCCGCTGGACATGGTGAAGTACCCGCACCAGTTCTCGGGCGGCCAGCGTCAGCGCATCTCGATCGCGCGGGCGCTCGCCACCGAGCCGGAATTCCTCGTGTGCGACGAGCCCACGTCGGCGCTCGACGTGTCGGTGCAGGCGCAGGTGCTCAACATCATGAAGGACCTGCAGCGCGAGCGGCACCTGACCTACCTGTTCATCTCGCACAACCTCGCGGTGGTGCGCCATGTGAGCGACCAGGTGGGCGTGATGTACCTGGGGCGCCTGGTGGAGCTGGCCGACAAGCGCGAGCTGTTCGCCACGCCGCGCCATCCCTACACGCGCATGCTGCTGGACGCCATCCCCAAGATGCACGACACCGGCCGCTCGCGCACGCCGGTGCAGGGGGAGGTGCCCAACCCGCTCAACCCGCCGTCCGGCTGCGCGTTCAACCCGCGTTGCCCGCACGCCAACGACCGGTGCCGCACCGAGCGCCCGCAGTTGCTGAACCAGGGCGGCGCCCGCGTGGCCTGCCACGGCATCGAAGAAGGGCGCATCCCGCTGGTGGCGGTGCCCGTTCCCGCCACGGTTTGATCGAAATCGGGCCGATGCCCTAGTGGATCATGTCCCTTTTGCTATATTTTTTATAGCAAAAGAGTGGCTCAGGTGATTCGGGTGAGCGGCGGTGGGCGCCACCGCCCATCCCCTTCAGTTGAATTTGCCGTTCACGCCGCCCACGCTGTAGCGCCCGGCGCCCAGCAGCACCACGCTCAACGCGCCGAACAGGTACAGGCCCTGCAGTTCCAGCGCCCAGCCGCCCTGCTTGTTGAGCGCGAACAGGTCGGCCATGTGCACGAGGCCGAACGCCACCAGCATGTTGACCACCACGATGGCGGCGCCGGCACGGGTGGCCAGGCCGACGATCATCAGCACCGGCGCCAGGATTTCGCCGACGAACACCAGGTAGCCCAGGGCGCCCGGCAGGCCGGCCCGCTCCAGCAGCCCGCTGACGAAGCCCACCCCGTTCTGCAGCTTGAAGATGCCGTGCAGCAGCACGAGCACGCCGACGGCGACACGCAGCACGAGTTTGCCGGCATCGTCCGAGGGGGCGGCGTCGGTATGGCGGGATACGTTGTTCATGGTTTCTCTCCTCTCTGAGTCAAAAAACGCAGTATGCGGGCCCGTTCGGGAGGTGTCAGTGCGTTTTCTCACAATCGGCCGAAGGGCTGTCGCACCTGGACCACGCCGTGTACCCCAGACCGCACAGTGCAGCGCAGCACGCTGCGCTGTGGGCGCTGCCGCCGGTCAAACCGCTTTGTCCTCCGGTGCGTTCAGCCTGTCGCGCAGCGTGGCGAGGATTTCATCGGACAGCGCAGGCTGGGCGGCGGCGGTGGCTCTGGCCAGCACGAGCCCGCCCACCATGGTCGCCAGCATTTCCATGGCGCGCGCCCGGCCTTCGGCGCTGATGGGGCCGCCGTCGGGGGCGAGTTCTTCGATCACCCGGGCGAAGCGGTCGATGTTGCGCTCGATGCCGCGTGCGAACACCTCGGACAGGTCGCTGCCGGCCCGGGCCGCGTCCACCGCCAGCGCGGCGGCGGGACAGCCTTCGCCGGGCCTGTCACGGTGGGTGGCCGAGAGATAGCTGTTCACGCGCGCTGCCAGGCCGGTCGCGCCTTCCGCGCCGTCCAGCGGGGCGATCGACCAATCGAACGCACGGGCACAGGCTTCGCGTACCAGCGCGTCCTTGGAGGCGAAGTGCCGATACAGGCCGCCGTGGGTCAGTCCCGCGTCGCGGGTGATGTCGGCCACCCCCACGCCCGACAGGCCGCGCTCGCGGTAGAGCCGCGCGGCGGCGTCCAGGATGCCTTGCCTGTTTTCCGCCGACTGGGCCTTGGACACTTTCATCGCTGATTTTCCTTTTTGATTGCGACCGTACGCAAAAAACTGATCGTGCATTTATGATGACGGCCGCAATCATAAAAGCGCGGGCAGCCGTGCATCAACCAGCGAGGCCAATGATGGTGAATCACAAGGTGACCCCGGGCGGGGTATTTTCGGGCGGGGCAGCCTGATGCGGCGCGTCGTCGTGACCGGCATGGGGTTGGTGTCTCCCCTGGGCTGTGGTGTGGAACTGGCTTGGGGCCGACTGCTGTCCGGTGCATCGGGCCTGCGGCGCCTGCCCGAAGCCACGGTGGAGGGGCTGGCGGCCAAAGTGGGCGGCGTGGTGCCCACCATCGAGGAAGACGGGCAGGGCGGCTGGAATCCGATGTCTGTGATCGGCACGAAAGACGCTCGCAAGATGGACCGCTTCATCCCCTTCGCCCTCGGCGCGGCGCAGCAGGCCCTGGCGCAGGCCGGCTGGGCGCCGGCGGATGCCCACGCGGCCCACCGCACGGCCACGGTGATCGCCTCCGGCATCGGCGGCTTCGGCGCCATTGCCGAGGCCGTGCGCACCACCGACACGCGGGGGCCGCAGCGCCTGTCGCCTTTCACCGTGCCGTCGTTCCTGATCAATCTGGCGGCAGGGCACGTGTCAATACGGCATGGCCTGAAAGGGCCCATCGGCGCGCCCGTGACGGCCTGCGCCGCCAGCATCCAGGCCATCGGCGACGGCGTGCGCATGATCCGCTGTGGCGAAGCCGACGTGGCCGTGTGCGGCGGCACCGAGGCCGCGATCGACCGCGTCAGCCTGGGCGGTTTCGCCGCGGCCAAGTCTTTGTCCACCGGCTTCGCGGACCACCCTGCCGCCGCGTCGCGCCCGTTCGATGCGGCGCGCGACGGCTTCGTGATGGGGGAGGGCGCCGGCGTGCTGGTGCTGGAGGCGCTGGAGCATGCGCTGGCGCGCGGCGCCGTGCCGCTGGCCGAAGTGGTCGGCTACGGCACCTCCGCGGACGCGCACCACATCACCTCGGGCCCGGAAGACGGCGACGGTGCCCTGCGCAGCATGCAGGCAGCGCTGGCGCAGGCCGGGCTGCAGCCGGCGCAGGTGCAGCACCTCAATGCCCATGCCACGTCCACCTATGTCGGCGACCGGGGCGAGCTGGCGGCGATCCGCCGCCTGTTCGGCGAAGGGGCCGCGGTGGCCATTGCCTCCACCAAGGGGGCGACCGGGCATCTGCTGGGGGCGGCGGGCGCCGTGGCGTCGGTCTTCACGGTGATGGCGCTGCGCGATCAGGTCGTGCCCGGCACGCTGAACCTGGACCAGCCCGATGACCTCGCCCAAGGGCTGGACATCGTGGCGCACCGGGCGCGCCCGATGGCGCTGGCGCATGCGCTGGTCAACGGGTTCGGATTCGGCGGCGTGAACGCATCGCTGGTGTTCCGCCGATGGGCGGTCTGAGTTTGCTATAAAAATAATAGCTATACGCCCTAGTTTTTATTGCGCTGGAGGCCTGAAAGGCTATGTGCCTCCTTCCTGGAGGGCGCCCCGCATCAGGTATACCGCTTGGCCCGCAGGTTGTCCTTCATCTGCTGCAGGCGGGGCTGCAGCGGCTCGCCGATGCGCAGGGCCACGCAGGTGGCGAGCACGTCGATCACCAGCAGGTGCAGCAGGCGCGAGACCATGGGGCTGTAGCGGTCGTAACCCTCGGGGTGGTCGGCCGCCAGGTGGATGTGGCAGGCCAGGGCCAGGGGCGACCCGCTCGCGGTGATGGCGATGGTGGTGGCGCCGTTCTTGCGCGCGATGTCGGCCGCGTCCATCAGGTCGCGCGTGCGGCCGGAGTTGGAGACGATCACCGCACAGTCGCCCGGGCCGAGCAGGGTGGCGCTCATGACCTGCATGTGGCCGTCGCTCGTGCTGATGCTGGTGATGCCCAGCCGAAAGAACTTGTGCTGCGCGTCCTGCGCCACGATGCCCGAATTGCCGGCGCCGTAGAACTCGATGCGCCGGCCGGTCTGCCAGGTGTCCGCGATGGCCTTGGCGGCGCGCTCGATGGCGCCCGTGCTGGCGGCGTTGCGGTATTGCAGGAAAGCGGCGGCGGCGTTGTCCACCACCTTCACCAACACGTCGCCGGTCTTGTCGTCGGCGTCCACGCTGCGGTGGATGAAGGGCACCCCTTCGCTCACGCTGCCGGCCAGCTTGAGCTTGAAGTCGGCCAGGCCGTCGTAGCCCATGCTGCGGCAAAACCGCACCACGGTGGGCTTGCTCACGCTGGCGCGCGCGGCCAGTTCGCGCACCGGCAGCCGGGCGAAGGCCCGCGCGTCGTCCAGCACGAGCTGGGCCACGCGCTGCTCGGCCGGGGCCAGGGATGGCAGGGATGCGGTGATTCGTTCAAGCATGACGGGGGCCCCTCATCGCCGGACAGCACACGTGCTGCGAGCCACCGACGCGGCCTCGACCGTCAGATGGCCGCGGAGCAGGCCACGCCAGCAGACGCCGTGGAACTGGCTTGGCCAGGCCACGGGCGTCGTCCCCCTCCGGGGAAAGGCGCCGCAGGCGAAACAGGGGGCGGCTCAAGTCTCCTCCATCCAGGTGTGGCCGTCGCGCGCCACCATGGCGCTGGCGGCGCTGGGGCCCCAGCTGCCGGCGGCGTAGGGCCGGGGGCCGTCGTCGGAGTCGCGCCAGGCCTGCATGATGGGCTCCACCCAGCGCCAGGCGGCTTCCTGCTCGTCGGCCCGCACGAAGAGGTTCAGGCGCCCGCCGATCACGTCCAGCAGCAGGCGTTCGTAGGCGCCCACGCGCTCGGTGCCGAAGCGCTGCTCGAGTTCGTAGGCGCCCACGCGCTCGGTGCCGAAGCGCTGCTCGAAGTCGAGGTCCAGGTGCACGGGCGCGAGCGCCTGCGCTTCCGACACGCGGGTGCCGCGCTTTTCCTGGCCCGCCGCGAACAGGTGCAGGGCCACGCCGTCGCGCGGCTGCAGGTGGATCACCAGGCGGTTGGCCGCGCCCATCGGCGAGCGGTAGATGGGGTGGGGCGTGGGCCGGAAGTTGATGGCGATGTGCGCCTCGTGCGAGGCCAGTCGCTTGCCGGTGCGCACGTAGAAGGGCACGCCGGCCCAGCGCCAGTTGGCGATCTCGGTGCGCAGGGCCACGAAGGTCTCGGTGCGGCTGCCGGGCGCCACGCCGTCCTCGTCGGCGTAGCCTTTCACGCGCTCGCCGCTCAGGCTGCCGGCCGTGTACTGGCCGCGCACCACGTCGCGTGCCAGGGTGGCGGGTGTCCAGGGGACCAGCGAGCGCAGCACCTTGAGCTTTTCGTCGCGGATGGCATCGGCATGGGCGTTGATGGGCGGCTCCATGCCGATCGCGCACAGCAGCTGCAGCGCGTGGTTCTGCACCATGTCGCGCAGGGCGCCCGTTCCGTCGTAGAACGCGCCGCGCTTTTCCACGCCCAGCTTTTCGGCCATGGTGATCTCGATGCTGGCGACGGTCTCGCGGCGCCACAGGGGCTCGAAGAGCGCATTGCCGAAGCGCAGCGCCAGCAGGTTCTGCACCGACGGCTTGCCCAGGTAGTGGTCGATGCGGAAGATCTGCCACTCGTTGAACACCGTGCGCACCGCCGCGTTGATGGCGCGGTTGGATTCGAGGTCGTGGCCCAGCGGCTTTTCCAGCACCACGCGCGTGTTCGGGGTGGCCAGCCCGGCGGCGCCGAGCTGCTCGCAGGCGGTGGTGAACAGGCCCGGGGCGGTGGCCAGGTACATCACCACGGTGTCGGCCTGCCGCTCGCCCAGCCGCTCGGCCAGCCGGGCGTAGTCCTCGGGCTTGGACAGGTCCATGCGCTGGTACTGCAGCAAGGCCGCGAACTGCTGGAACTCCTCCGCGCTCGGGCGCTTGTCGTCCACCACGGCGGCGAAACGGCTGGCGATCAGTTCGCGGTAGGCGGCGTCGGTCAGGTCGTCCCGCGCCACGCCGATGATGCGGCCGCCCGCGGGCAGCGAGCCGTGGCGGAACGCCTGGAAAAGGGCCGGCAGCAGCTTGCGCCATGCCAGATCGCCCGTGCCGCCGAACAGAACCAGATCGAAACTCATCGTTGTCGCGTCCCCAGAAGATTGGTAATTAAGCTGCCGGGCATGTTACCGAGTTTCATGATGAGGCGGCGACTGACAGGAACCCGGGTTACCGCGCAATACACTCTGCGGTTGCCGTGCCGACGGGGCCCGCCCGAGCGCCCCCGCACGCCACCTCACGGGAGCATTGCATGAACCAACTCGACGCCCTCAAACAAGTCACCACCGTGGTGGCCGACACGGGCGACTTCCGCCAACTGAGCGCCTACCAGCCGCAGGATGCGACGACCAACCCCTCGCTCATCCTCAAGGCGGTGCAAAAGCCCGACTACGCCCCCCTGCTGCAAGAGGCCGTGACCCGCTGGAAGGGCCATCCGGTCGAAGAAATCATGGACCGGCTGATCGTGCGGTTCGGCTGCGAAATCCTCTCCCTCATTCCCGGCCGCGTCTCCACCGAAGTGGATGCGCGCCTGTCGTTCGACACCATGGCCACCGTCACGCGGGGCGAACGCATCATCGAGCTGTACCAGGCCGAGGGCGTGGACACCGCCCGCGTGCTCATCAAGATCGCCGCCACCTGGGAGGGCATCGAAGCCGCCCGCATCCTGGAAGAGCGCGGCATCCACACCAACCTCACCCTGCTGTTCTCGCCCGTGCAGGCCGTGGCCTGCGGCCGCGCCAAGGTGCGGCTGATCTCGCCCTTCGTCGGCCGCATCTACGACTGGTACAAGAAGCAGGCCGGCGCCCAGTGGGACGAGGCGGCCATGGCCGGCGCCAACGACCCCGGCGTGCAGTCGGTGCGCCAGATCTACCAGTACTACAAGCACTTCGGCATCGCCACCGAGGTCATGGGAGCGAGCTTTCGCAACGTGGGGCAGATCACCGCGCTGGCCGGCTGCGACCTGCTGACCATCGCCCCAGACCTGCTCGCGCAACTGGCGGCCAGCGAGGCGCCGCTGACCCGGGCACTCGACCCCGAGGCCGCGCGCGCGTTGGACCTGCCGGCCGTCGAATACGACGAGCCCGCCTTCCGCTACGCGTTCAATGCCGACGCCATGGCGACCGAGAAGCTCGCCGAAGGCATCCGCGCCTTCGCGGCCGATGCGGCCAAGCTCGAACACATGATGCAGGCCGCCTGACCCATGACCATGCCCCAACGCATCCGCTGCGACCACACCACCGCCTGGGCGGCGCTGCAGGCCCGCTACGACGACAGCTGCCGCACCTTCGACGTGCGCCAGGCGTTCGCCACCGATCCGCTGCGCTTCGAGGACTTCAGCCAGGAGGCGCCGCACCTGTTCGCCGACCTGTCCAAGAACCGCATCGACCGGCCGACCGAGGCGCTGCTCATGCAACTGGCGCGCGAGTGCGGCCTGGAGGCCTACCGCGACGCCATGTTCGCCGGCGAGGCGATCAACCACACCGAGCAGCGCGCGGTGATGCACTGGTTGTTGCGAAATCCGGCCGATGCCCTAGAAAATCATGCCCCTGGCGCTACTGATTTCGTAGCAAACAGCCTGCGCGACGTGCACACCACGCTCGATGCGATGCTGGCGCTGGCCGAGCGCGTGCGTGTCGACACCGCCATCACCGACATCGTGAACATCGGCATCGGCGGGTCGGACCTCGGGCCTTCCATGGTGGTGAAGGCGCTGGACGACCTGCGCCAGAGCGACAAGCGCCTGCACTTCGTCTCCAACGTCGACGGGCAGGAACTGGGCACGCTGCTGCACACGCTGCGGCCCGAGAGCACGCTGTTCCTCATCGCCTCCAAGACGTTCACCACCGCCGAGACCATGTCCAACGCCCATGCGGCGCGCGACTGGTTCCTGTCGCACGGCGGCAGCCCACGGCAGGCCGGGCGCGTGTCGGTGTCGCGCCATTTCGTCGCGCTGACGACCAACGTCGAAGCCGCGGCGGAGTTCGGCATCGACACCACGCTCGGCTTCTGGGACTGGGTGGGTGGGCGCTATTCGCTGTGGTCGGCCATCGGCCTGCCGATCGCCATCGCCATCGGCGCGGCGCATTTCCGCGACCTGCTGGCCGGCGCCCACGCGATGGACGAGCACTTTCGCCACGCGCCGCTGGAGCGCAACCTGCCGGTGCGCCTCGGCCTGCTGGACGTGTGGTACCGCAACTTTCACCGGTTCGCCAGCCGCTGCGTGGCGCCCTACAGCCACGGCCTTCGCCGGCTGCCGGCCTACCTGCAGCAGCTGGAGATGGAGAGCAACGGCAAGGGCGTGGACTGGGAAGGCCGGCCGCTGGCGGTGCAGACCTCGCCCGTGGTGTGGGGAGAACCCGGCACCAACGGCCAGCACGCGTTCTTCCAGATGGTCCACCAGGGGCCCGACGTGATTCCGGTGGAGTTCATCGCGCTGCGCAAGGGCGCGCGCGACCTGCCGCACCACCACTCGCGCCTCGTGGCCAATGCCCTGGCCCAGGCCAAGGCGCTGATGCTGGGCCGGCCGCAGGAGTCCGGGCACCGGCACTTCACCGGCAACCGCCCCAGCACGTTCCTGGTGCTGGACCAGTTGGCACCCGCGTCGCTGGGCGCGCTCATCGCGCTCTACGAGCACCGCGTGTTCGTGAGCGGCGCGGTCTGGGGCATCAACAGCTTCGACCAGTGGGGGGTGGAACTGGGCAAGGTGCTGGCCCGGGAGCTGGAGCCCCGCCTGTCCTCGGGAGACACCGACGGGCTGGACGCTTCGACCGCCGGCCTGTTGCGCCAGCTGCGGTGACCTGAACATCTGGCGCTCCGGGAGGGCGCGATGGGGTGTCGAGGGGCGAGCAGGGTTGTAACGGCGGGCCGGCGGGCCTCAACGCCGCCGGACGGTTGCCGATAACGAAGGGAGACCGCGTGTCTTCCTTTGTTATCCCATCACCGGACTGCCCATGATCCGCACTGCTTCCACCCAAACCCGTTTCACCCTCCTGATCTGCGGCTTCTTCCTGCTCCTTCTGCTGGGAACGTTCGCCGTCATCCAACTGTCCGTCACGCCGGACCTGTCCACGCTGGAAGGCAAGGTCGTATCCGCCAACGTGGAGCAGATCTCGGTGCGCATCAGCGAGCAGCTTCGCCAGGTCGAGGCCCAGTCCCGCAGCATCACCCAGACCGTGGCCTTGCTGGCCAGCGACCAGATCGACGTGCTGCAGCCCGGCCTGGTCGACCAGTACGGCGACCCCAACGTGTTCGGCGGCGGCATCTGGCCCCTGCCCAACAAGCGGGAGCCGGGCCGCGACAAGTTCAGCACCTTCTTCGCGCGGGACGGCAGCAACAAGCTGGTGGTCAACACCCACTGGAATTCCCCCGAGTCGCTCAAATACTGGGAGCAGCCCTGGTATGAGAACGGCAAGACGGCGCCCAAGGGCCAGTGCAAGTGGGCCAAGGCCTACCAGGACGCCGCCAGCCCGCAGCCGCGCACCAACTGCGCCATGCCCATCTACAAGGGCGACGAGCTGTATGGCGTGTCCACCATCGACGTGACGCTGGGCTTTTTCAACCGCCTCGTGGCGGACATGGAAAGCAGGATCCAGGGACAGATCCTGATCGTCGAGGGCGACGGCAAGATCGTCAGCAACAGCACGAAGATCCAGGGCAACGTCGTCTTGAAGAACGTCTCGGACATCGCGGCAAGCTCGCCCATGGCGGCGGAAATTCAGCGGCTGCTGCCCACCCTGCAGGGCGGGGCCTCGGCCCAGGGGGCGTACCAAGATGGGCAGGGTTCGCAGGTGCTGTTCCTCCAGCCCATTCCCGGCAGCCCATGGTTCATCGCCACGGCAATTCCGGCATCGCTCCTGGCGGTCAACAGCCACCGCATCCTGACCAAGCTGGCCGCCGTGCAGGTGCCCATGGCCCTGGTGCTGCTGGGCCTGATGGTGATGGGCGTTCGCCTGTTCATGAAGCGCCTGGCCGTCCTCAAGGGCAACATCGACGCGCTCTCGGCCGGCGAGGCCGACCTGACGCGCCGCCTGCCCGAAACCGGCGGGGCGGAGTTCGGCGCGGTCGCGGCGAGCTTCAATGCCTTTATCGCCCGCCTGCAGGGCGTGGTGAGCCAGGTGGTCACGGGCGCATCGTCGATCGCCTCGGCCTCCGGTGAAATCTCCAGCGGCAACCACGACCTTTCCGTGCGCACGGAGGAGCAGGCCGCGTTCCTGCAGGAAACGGCGGGCTCCATGGAGCAGATCACCAGCACCGTCAAGCGCAACGCCGACAGCGCCAACCAGGCCAACCGCCTGGCCACCGATGCGTTCCAGGTGGCGTCCCGGGGCGGGCAGGTCATCGGCAACGTGGTCGAGACCATGGATTCGATCAGCACGTCTTCCAAGAAGGTGGTGGACATCATCGGGGTGATCGACGGCATCGCGTTCCAGACCAACATCCTGGCGCTGAACGCCGCGGTCGAGGCGGCCCGCGCGGGCGAGCAGGGCCGTGGGTTCGCGGTGGTTGCCAGCGAGGTGCGAAGCCTGGCCCAGCGTTCGGCCGAAGCGGCCAAGGACATCAAGAACCTGATCGCGGACTCGGTCACCAAGGTGGAGTCCGGCAGCGCCCTGGTGGTGCAGGCCGGCACGACGATGAGCGAGATCATCGCCACCAACACCAGCGTCGCCTCGATCATGGGCGAGATCATGGCCGCCAGCGTGGAGCAGAGCCGGGACATCGAGCGGGTGAACCAGGCCATCGCCCAGCTCGACACCACGACGCAGCAGAACGCGGCGCTGGTGGAGGAAGTGTCCGCCGCGGCGCGCTCCATGCAGGAGCAGACCGACCTGTTGCGGCAGGTGGTGGGGGCCTTCAAGGTGTGACGGGAAGGCTTCGCTGCCGGCTTTGACATCGCCAGCATCCAGACAATCCCCGCCGGTCTCGCGACCCGTGGGGATTTTCTTGGGGTCCACCGAGGCAGGAGGTTCTGCCGCCGGTTTGGCCGCGTCCCTGGGATGCAGCGTCGGCATGTCGCCTGATTGCAACAAATTGCTTACAGATCGTTCATCGATTTCTAGAATAGGAATCGTTATCAATACTATTTATGTTTGCCATGAAATTCATTGATCTGCGGGGCACGGCCTGCGTGGCCGCCGCCCTGGGGCTGGTGCCTTGGGCGCATGCACAGGGCGTGGGCGCCACGCTGTCCGAAGTGCGGGTGGATGCCAACGCCGAAAAGGAATCCGCCACCGGCCCCGTGGTGGGCTACCGCGCCCGCAACGCCACCACGGCCACCAAGACCGACACGCCGCTCAGCGAAACGCCGCAATCGGTCACCGTCATCACGCGCGACCAGATGGTCGACCAGGGCGCGACGACCTTCCAGGGGGCGCTGCTCTATGCGGCGGGCGTGCGCAGCGATGCCTATGGTCTGGACAGCCGCTCCGACCGCGTGCGCGTGCGCGGCAGCTACCCGGACATCTACCTCGACGGCCTGCGCCAGAGCTACAACTACTACACCAGCACCACGCCCGCGGAGCTGTACACGCTGGAGCGCCTGGAGGTGCTGCGTGGCCCGTCGGGCATGTTGTTCGGCACCGGCACCGTGGCGGGCGTGGTCAACATGGTGAGCAAGCGCCCGCTGCAGGAGGCGCAGCGCGAAGTGGGCGTGCAGATCGGCAGCTGGAACCGCAAGCAACTGCAAGCCGACCTGACGGGCCCGCTGACGGCCGATGGCCAGTGGTCGTACCGGCTCGTGGCGCTGGCCCGCGACGCCGACACGCAGGTGGACCACGTGCCCGACGACCGCCGCCTGATCGCGCCGTCGCTGATGTGGCGGCCCAATGCGGCGACGTCGCTGCTGCTCCAGGCGCACTGGCAGCAGGACCGCTCGGGCAGCACCTCGCAGTTCCTGCCCTGGTCGGGCACCTTGCTGCCCAATCCCAACGGCCAGTTGCCCACCAGCCGGTTCATCGGCGAGCCGGGCGACTACTACGACACCGATCGGCAATCTATCGGCTACCAGTTCGAACACCGTTTCAACGATGCCTGGACGGCGCGCCAGAACCTGCGCTGGGCCCGCAACGAGAACCGGGGCGGCTACCACTATGCGGACTTCTTCACCGATCCGGGTGGGTGGGGCGCCGACCCGGTCAACCAGCGCCTGATCGGCCGGCTGTACGGGCAGAACGTGACCCGCACGCGCATGGCCGCGGTCGACACCAACCTGCTGGGCCGGCTCACCACGGGCGCCGTGCAGCACCAGTTGCTGCTGGGCCTCGACTGGAATCGCCAGTCGGAGGACAAGGCGGAATCCGGCGATGCCTATGATTCGCCCATCAACGCGTTCGCGCCGGTGTACAGCGGGCGGACCGACCGGCCGCTCACCGCGCAGCCCCGGAACGTGCAGCGCCAGACCGGCATTTATGTGCAGGACCAGATGAAGTGGGACCGATGGATCTTCATCGCCGGCCTGCGCCATGACCGCGTGGCGAATGCCCTGGCCGGCTCGGCCGATGACCGCACCAGCGACACCACCAAGCGCCTGGGCGTGATGTACCAACTGGCCGGCGGCTGGACGCCGTACATCAGCTATGCGGAGTCGTTCAGCCCGGTAAGCGGCACCAACACCTCGGGGGCCCGCTTCAAGCCGCTGCAAGGCGAGCAGATCGAAGTGGGGGTGAAGTACCTGCCCGAAGGCGGCGCGACCTCGTTCACCGCCTCGGTGTACGACCTGAAGGAAAAGAACCAGAAAGTCACCGATCCGACCAATCCGATGAACACGCTGCAGGCCGGCCAGACCCGCAACAAGGGGCTGGAGCTGGAACTGAAGACCCGCGTGACCACCGCGTTCGATCTGATCGCCCACTACAACTACACCGACGTGGATCCGACCCTGGAAGGCCTGCCCCGCAACCAGGCGGCGATGTGGGGCCTGTATCGCTTTTCCGTCGCGGGGATTCGCGGGTTCTCGGCCGGGGCCGGGGTGCGGTACCTCTCCGCGTTCCGCGATGGGTCCGGTCCGCGCATTCCGTCCTCGCTCGTCGGAGATGCGTTGCTGGCCTATGACAGCCAGGCATGGCGCTACGCGCTCAACATCAACAACGTGGCCGACAAGCAGTACATGAGCACCTGCCTGTCGCGCGGCGATTGCTGGTGGGCGCCCCGGCGCAACGTGGTGCTGAGCGCGACCTACCGTTTCTGAGCGGCCCATCGATCCTGCGGGCCGCACCCACGGCTCCGCCAAAGAAAAACCCCGCAGGCCTTGCCGCCTGCGGGGTTTTTTGATGGAGCAGCCGGGCGGGAGTGCATCCCGTCCGGTGCGGCCGGCAATTACATGCCCATGCCGCCCATGCCGCCCATGTCGGGCATGCCGCCGCCGGCCGGTGCGTCGTCCTTGGGGGCTTCAGCGATCATGCATTCCGTCGTCAGCAGCAGGGACGCCACGGAAGCGGCGTTCTGCAGGGCCGTGCGGGTGACCTTCGTGGGGTCCAGAATGCCCAGTTCCAGCATGTCGCCATACGTGTCGTTGGCGGCATTGAAACCGTAGTTGCCCTTGCCGGCCAGCACGGCGTTCACCACGACCGAGGCTTCGCCGCCGGCGTTGTTCACGATTTCGCGCAGAGGGGCTTCGATGGCCTTCAGCACCAGCTTGATACCGGCGTCCTGATCGGCGTTGTCGCCCTTGATCGAGTTGCCCACGGCTTGCTTGGCGCGCAGCAGAGCCACGCCACCACCGGCCACAACGCCTTCTTCCACCGCTGCACGCGTGGCGTGCAGGGCGTCTTCCACGCGGGCCTTCTTTTCCTTCATTTCGACTTCGGTGGCAGCGCCGACCTTGATCACGGCCACACCGCCGGCCAGCTTGGCCACGCGCTCTTGCAGCTTTTCGCGGTCGTAGTCGGACGTGGCTTCCTCGATCTGCACGCGCACTTGCTTGACGCGGGCTTCGATGTCTTCAGCGGCGCCGGCGCCGTCGATGATGATCGTGTTTTCCTTGCCCACTTCGATGCGCTTGGCCTGGCCCAGGTCGGCCAGGGTCACCTTCTCGAGCGTCAGGCCCACTTCTTCGGCGATGACCTTGCCGCCCGTCAGGATGGCGATGTCTTCCAGCATGGCCTTGCGGCGGTCGCCGAAGCCGGGGGCCTTCACTGCCACGACCTTCAGGATGCCGCGGATCGTGTTGACCACCAGCGTCGCCAGGGCTTCGCCTTCGACTTCTTCGGCAATGATCAGCAGCGGACGGCCGGCCTTGGCGACTTGCTCCAGCGTGGGCAGCAGGTCACGGATGTTGCTGATCTTCTTGTCGAACAGCAGCACGAAGGGGTTGTCCAGAATCGCGGATTGCTTTTCGGGGTTGTTGATGAAGTAGGGCGACAGGTAGCCGCGGTCGAACTGCATGCCTTCCACGACGTCCAGTTCGGACTCGAGGGACTTGCCGTCTTCCACGGTGATCACGCCTTCCTTGCCGACCTTGTCCATGGCGTCAGCGATCAGCTTGCCGATGGTTTCGTCGGAGTTGGCGGAGATCGAACCCACCTGGGCGATTTCCTTGGACGTCGTGGTGGCCTTGGAGGCCTTCTTCAGCTCTTCCACCAGGGCCGTCACAGCCTTGTCGATGCCGCGCTTGAGGTCCATGGGGTTGATGCCCGCGGCCACGTACTTGAAGCCTTCGCGCACGATGGCCTGTGCCAGCACGGTGGCGGTCGTGGTGCCGTCACCGGCGTTGTCGGACGTCTTGGAAGCCACTTCCTTCACGAGCTGGGCGCCCATGTTCTGCAGCTTGTCCTTGAGTTCGATTTCCTTGGCCACGGACACACCGTCCTTGGTCACGGTGGGGGCGCCGAACGAGCGCTCCAGCACCACGTTGCGACCCTTGGGGCCCAGGGTGACCTTGACCGCATTGGCCAGGATGTTCACGCCTTCGACCATGCGGGCGCGGGCTTCGCCGCCGAAAACTACGTCTTTTGCTGCCATTTGATTTCTCCGGATTCAGTAAACAGGATGTTCGGGAAAAGGGCCGGAAGGCTTACTTTTCGACGACTGCGAACAGGTCGTCTTCCTTCATCACCAGCAACTCGTCGCCCTTGACCTTGACGGTCTGGCCAGAGTACTTGCCGAACAGAACGCGGTCGCCGACCTTCACGTTCAGAGCGATCAGCTCGCCCTTGTCGTTCTTCTTGCCGGGACCGACGGCCAGCACTTCACCTTGATCGGGCTTTTCAGCGGCGTTGTCGGGGATCACGATGCCGGAAGCGGTCGTGGTTTCGCTTTCAATGCGCTTGACGATCACGCGATCGTGCAGGGGGCGAAGGTTCATTGCATCTCTCCTGGTTCAAAAAAGGATTGCGACATCAACAACACGCCCGCAGGGTGCGGGCGCTTTCTGACTTCAGCGGCTTGGCGCCAGCGTTGCTAGCACTCGGTCGCGTCGAGTGCTAATGATACGGGCATTCTTTCGCATTTCAAGAGGGGGACTGGCAGTGGGAGTGCGGCGCGCCCACAGGAAGGAGGGCGGCTGAGGGATGGATGAGGCGTGCACCTACAATACCGACCTCCTTGAGGCCGGAGGTGATTCGGCGCCCGCAGTCCGCTTGGTCCCCAAGCAGGGATGGGCGCTGTTCCCGGCGGTGCTCTCAATCAAACGCCCGATGCGGGTCAGATCCATAGATTCGGGAGTCCAATGGCGTCTTTGCAAGCAACCACCGCGCTGATGGGCATCGGCCTGGCGGTGCTGATCCTTTACCTGATCCGCAGGGATCACCTGTATCTGATGCACGGCCTGTTCTGGGTGGTGGTGGCTGGGGCCGCTGCCTTGCTGGGGGCTTGGCCGGGGCTGATCGATCGTCTTGCCAAGCTGCTGGGCATCAGCTATCCCCCCGCGTTGCTGCTGCTGATGGCCAGCATGGTGCTGCTGGTGAAGTCGTTGCACACCGACATGGTGAACACCCGCATTGAGAGGGATGTCCGCCGGTTGAACCAGCGGCTGGCCCTGTTGCAGGCCGACAATGAAAGCCTGCGCGCGCGCGTGATGGGCGATGGAACGCAGCCATGACCTTGGCGCAGCCGTTGTTGCCGGTCATCCTGTGCGGCGGGTCGGGCACGCGTTTGTGGCCCCTGTCGCGGGAGGCCTATCCCAAGCAGTTTCTGGCGTTGGCCGGTCCCCGCACCATGCTCCAGGACACGGCACTGAGGCTGCGGGCGTGGGCGCCGGAGATCGGCGTCGCGCCCGATCCCATCCTGGTCTGCAACACCGAGCACCGGTTCATCGCGGCCAGCCAGTTGCTGGCAGTCGGCATCCGGACGGCACGCGTACTCCTGGAGCCCGAGGGGCGCAACACCGCGCCCGCACTGACGCTGGCCGCCTTGCAGGCATGCGCTGGAGGCGATGATCCGATCATGCTGGCCATGCCGGCCGATCACGTGGTGAAGGATTTGCCTGCGTTTCACGCCGCGGTCCGGCGGGCCCATTCCATGGCCCTGTCGGGCGGACTGGTGACGTTCGGCGTCGTGCCGGACCGGCCGGAAACCGGCTACGGCTACATCCAGTGCCATGCGGCGGGCCCGGAGGGTGCGGGCATCCACCGCATTGCCAGCTTTGCCGAGAAGCCCGATGCCGCGACCGCGCAGCGCTATCTCGATGCGGGTGATTATTTCTGGAACAGCGGCCTTTTCATGGTGCGCGCCAGCCAGTGGTTGGCCGCTCTGCGTGCTTGCCGCCCCGACATCCTCCAGGCCTGCGAGGCCGCGATGGCGGGGGCGCAGCGTGATCTCGACTTCATCCGGCCTGACGCGGCTGCCTTCCAGGCCTGCCCTTCGGATTCCATCGACTATGCCGTGATGGAACGGTTGCCGCTGATGCCGGAGATCGGTATCCCCACGTTCGCCGTCGCGCTGCAGGCCGGCTGGTCCGACCTGGGTGCCTGGGATGCCCTGTGGGGCGTGCTGCCGCGCGACGGCCAAGGCAACGCCACCGTGGGCGATGCCCTGCTGGAAGACAGCCAGGACACCCTGTTGATGTCCACCCACCGGCTCGTGGCCGGCGTGGGGCTCGACCACATCGTGGTCGTCGAAACACCCGATGCGGTCCTGGTGGCCGACAAGCGCCGCACCCAGGACGTCAAGAGGATCGTGGCCCGGCTGAAGCAGCTGGGGCACGCGCTGGCCCACCACCACCGGAAAGTGCACCGGCCATGGGGCTGGTACGACGCTGTCGACAGCGGCGAACGCTTCCAGGTCAAGCGCATCGTGGTGAACCCGGGCGCGCGCCTGAGCATGCAGATGCACTACCACCGCGCTGAACATTGGGTAGTGGTGCGGGGGACCGCTGAAATTACCAATGGCGACGACACCTATCTGCTGGCACAGAACGAGTCCACGTTCATTCCGGTGGGCCGCCGCCATCGGCTGGCCAATCCGGGCAAGACGCCTCTCGAAATCATCGAGGTTCAATCGGGCGACTATCTGGGTGAGGACGACATCGTCCGGTTCGACGACATCTACGGGCGCTCTACCGGTGCCGAAGGCGTTTCATGATGAATTGGATTGCCTTCGCGACCGGCGTGACGATTGCCAGGCCCGCTCGCGCATTTCCCGGCATGCGAGCAGTGCGGCACCCGCACTTGACTCTCTCCATTCTTCCAACATAAAAACATGAATCTAGAACAAGCAAGGATTGCCGTGATCGGGCTCGGCTACGTGGGCCTGCCCTTGGCGGTGGAGTTCGGCCGCCAGCGGCCGGTCATCGGCTTTGACATCAATGCCGCACGCATCGCCGAGTTGCAATCGGGCCAGGACGGCACGCTGGAAGTGACCCCGGAAAACCTGCAAGCCGCCAGCCACCTGCAATACAGCGCCAACCCGGAGGACCTGCGCGATTGCAAGGTCTTCATCGTGACGGTGCCCACCCCGGTGGACAAGGCCAACCGCCCCGACATGACGCCCCTGGTCAAGGCGAGTGAAACGGTGGGCAGGGTCATGCCGGACGGCGCCGTGGTCATCTACGAATCCACCGTGTACCCTGGCGCGACCGAAGAAGTGTGCGTGCCGGTGCTCGAACGGCTCAGCGGCAAGACCTTCAACACGGACTTCTTCTGCGGCTACAGCCCGGAGCGCATCAATCCGGGCGACCGGGTCAACACCCTCACGAAGATCAAGAAGATCACCAGCGGCAGCACCCCCGAAGTGGCCGACGCGGTGGATGCGCTGTACGGCAGCATCATCACGGCCGGCACCCACAAGGCCAGCAGCCTGAAAGTGGCCGAAGCGGCCAAGGTCATCGAAAACACCCAGCGCGACTTGAACATCGCCTTGGTGAACGAGCTGTCCGTCATCTTCGAGCGGCTGGGCATCGACACCCTCGACGTGCTGGAGGCTGCAGGCAGCAAGTGGAACTTCCTGCCCTTCCGGCCGGGACTGGTGGGCGGCCACTGCATCGGTGTGGACCCCTATTACCTGACCCACAAGGCCGAGGAAGTGGGCTACCACCCGCAGGTCATCCTGGCCGGGCGACGCATCAACGACAACATGGCGCGCTACGTAGCGCGCAACACCATTCGTCTCATGCTCAAGAACGGCATGGACGTGCCCCGCTGCCGCATCGGCATCCTGGGCATCACGTTCAAGGAAAACTGCCCGGACATCCGCAACAGCAAGGTCGTGGACATGGTGCGGGAGTTTCTGGCGTGGGGCGCGGACGTGGTGATCGCCGATCCCTGGGCCAGCGCGCAAGAGGTGGACCACGAGTACGGCTTGGCGCTGGGCCGTGTCGATGCCGACCATCCGGTCGATGCCCTGGTGGTAGCGGTCGGCCATAACGAATACCGTCAGGCCACGCCCGCGGAGCTTCGCTCGTACTGCCGTGGCGCACAACCTGTGCTGGCGGACGTCAAGAGCCTCTACCACCGCGGGCAGGCCGTCGAGGCCGGCTTCACCGTCTTTCGCTTGTAATTCTCTCCTTCGGATCCGCCATGAAAAACTTCGCCCTCATCGGCGCCGCCGGTTACATCGCGCCGCGCCACATGCGTGCCATCAAGGACACCGGCAACCATCTGGCCGTGGCTTACGACATCAACGATTCGGTCGGCATCATCGACAGCATTTCGCCGCAGAGCGACTTCTTTACCGAGTTCGAACGGTTTGCGGAACATGCGCACCAGCTCAAGCGCGATCCAGTTACCGCACTTGACTACGTGTCGATCTGCTCGCCCAACTACCTGCACCATGCCCACATCGCTGCTGGCCTGCGCCTGGGATGTGATGTGATCTGCGAAAAACCGCTCGTTCCCACACCGCAATTGATGGACGAACTGGCGCGCATCGAGCAGGAGACGGGCCGGCGGGTATTCAACATTCTCCAGTTGCGCCACCATGAAGCGATCCTGAAGCTGCGCGACAAAGTGGCTGCGGCACCCAAGGACACCAAGTTCGATGTCGAACTGACCTACATCACATCGCGTGGCAAGTGGTACCTGGAGAGCTGGAAGGGCGACCCACGCAAATCGTTTGGCGTGGCCACCAACATCGGCGTGCATTTCTTCGACATGCTGCACTTCATCTTCGGCAAGCTTCAGAACAATCGCATCCACCTGAGCGAGGAAACGAAGGCCGCCGGTTATCTGGAATACGAACGCGCCCGGGTGCGATGGTTTTTGTCCATCGATGCCAACGATCTACCCGAAGAAGTCAAAGGCAAGAAGCCCACGTACCGGAACATCGATGTCAGCGGTGAGCAACTCGAGTTTTCCGAAGGCTTCACCGATCTGCACACTACCAGTTACCGCGAAATCCTGGAGGGCCGAGGGTACGGCTTGGCGGACGCGCGGCATTGTATCGAAACGGTGGACGTGATTCGCAGCGCGTCCATTGCGGCCGATAGGGATGAGCGTGTGCATCCCTTCGTGCGCCGGAAGGGGTATTGAGAGCATGGAAGCTTTCGGTCTGAAGCCGCTTTCTCAACTCCAGTTGCTATTGTCCGACGTGCAGGGCGCGTTGAAGCTATGGCGTTTCTGGTTGCACTTGGGGCTTGAAGATATTCTCAAGCAATATCGCAGGTCCTTTCTTGGACCGGTGTGGATATCGATCAACACAGCGATTTTCATCGGTGCATTCGGGCTGATTGGATCGCAAGTATTCAAGATCGATGTGCAGACTTACCTGCCGTTTTTCTGCGTCAGCCATGTCCTGTTCTTGTTTATCTCCCAGTCTATTTCCGATAGCTGTCACACATTCACTTCAGCCGGTGCTTTCCTGAAGCAAACGCCTTATCCCAAGTCTGCCTTTGGATTACGGGTGATATGGCGCAACTTGCTCATGCTGGGACACAACATTCCCATCGCGATCATCGTGTTGCTGGTGTTCGGCGGCTTGGGAAAAGTTCAGGTACTGCCTTTTGTGCTGGGACTTGCCTTTACCGTCCTCTGCGCGGTACTGGTGGCGTGCGTTCTGGGGGCGCTATGTGCTCGATTTAGGGACATCCCAATGATCGTCACCAGCTTTATGCAGATCGCCATGTTTCTCACCCCGGTGATGTGGCAGCCCTCGCAACTCAGCGAGCGAGCCAAGCTGATCGTGCACATCAATCCGCTCGCGGCCTTTTTGGATTTGATCCGGGCTCCGGTCTTGGGGCAAGCAGTCGATCCCCACAGCTATCTGATGGCCGGGCTGACCTTCATTGCGCTGGTGGCGGCATTTTTCACCATTTTTCTCAAGAGCCGCCGCAGGCTCGTGTATTGGCTCTGAACATGGCAAGTATCGAACTCGACCAGGTGAGCGTCGATTTCCCACTGTTTTCTTCACGCTCGCGCGGACTCCTCAATACTTTGCTGGGCAAGGCACAAGGACACCGAGGCCGAATTGAAGATATCGGCGGTGGCGCGATTGCAGTCAGGGCGCTGCGCAACGTAACTTTGTCCTTCAAGGATGGGGACCGTGTTGGGCTGATCGGGCGCAATGGTGCGGGCAAGTCGACCATGTTGCGTGTGCTGTCCAGTGTCTATGAGCCGACCTCTGGCGTCATGCGCTCATCCGGACACATCTCTTCACTGATCGACTTGATGCTGGGAATGGATCCCGAAGCAAGTGGATATGAATTCATTGCGACACGATGTGTCGTCATGGGCATCAACAGCAAGGATGCGAAAGCACTGGTGCTGGACATCGAGGAGTTCACGGAACTCGGCGATTACTTGCATCTGCCAGTCCGCACCTACTCTTCGGGAATGATGCTGCGGCTCGCCTTCGCTGTGTCCACCGCCGTTGCGCCCGACATTCTTTTGATGGATGAAATGATCGGGGTAGGGGACGCGCAATTCATCGATAAAGCCCGTATTCGACTGGAGAACATGATGAGCCGCGTCAAGATTCTGGTGCTGGCCTCTCACAGCGATCCCATTCTCAAGACGTTCTGCAATCAGGGCATCTGGCTGAATGAGGGGCAAATTCGCATGCACGGCAACATCGATGACTGCCTTGCGGCATATCACGCCAGCTAGCCAAACATCAGGAGCATTGGCATGAGCGAGCCTATATATACAACCCACCCAACAGCCATCATCGACCAGGGCGCGCAGATCGGGGCCGGAACTCGCGTGTGGCACTGGGCACATATTTGTGCGGGCGCGCGCATTGGAGAAGGATGCTCATTCGGGCAGAACGTTTATGTGGGCAACGATGTGGTCATCGGCAATAACGTCAAGGTTCAAAACAATGTCAGCGTCTACGACGCTGTCACTTTGGAAGACGACGTTTTTTGTGGCCCGAGCGTCGTGTTCACGAACGTCTACAACCCAAGGAGCAGCGTGAAGCGCAAGCATGAGTACCGTCCAACTCTTGTTCAGCGTGGCGCCACCCTGGGTGCCAACGCCACCATCGTGTGCGGAAGCACCGTAGGCGCACATGCTTTCATTGCAGCAGGTGCGGTGGTCAATCGCGACGTCAAACCATATGCCTTGATGGCTGGCGTCCCCGCCCGTCAAATTGGCTGGATGAGCGAGCACGGCGAGCGACTGGATTTGCCCCTGGAAGGCGACGGTGATGCGACCTGTCCCGACACCGGTTTGCGCTACTCCTTGCGAGATGGTCGGCTTCAGCGTGCTTGACTCCTTAAACACAATAAGTCCACACATGGAATTCACAGATCTCAAGACCCAGTATCAAAAGCTTCGGCCTGATATCGACGCCCGCATTCAGAAGGTGCTGGAACACGGTCAGTACATCCTGGGCCCTGAAGTCCATGAACTGGAAGAGCGGTTGGCTGCGTACACCGGCGCGAAATATTGCATCACGGTGGCCAATGGCACGGACGCGCTACAGATCGCTCAGATGGCCCTGGGCATTGGTCCAGGGGACGAAGTCATCACGCCTGGTTTTACATACATTGCCACGGCGGAAACCGTTGCCTTGCTCGGTGCACGGCCCGTCTATGTGGATGTCCGGGCTGACACCTTCAACCTCGATGCGTCCAAGCTTGAAGCAGCGATCACGCCGAAGACCAAGGCCATCATTCCAGTCAGCCTGTATGGTCAATGCGCGGATTTCGACGCGATCAATGCGGTTGCTGCTCGCCATGGCATCCCCGTCATCGAAGATGCAGCCCAAAGCTTTGGCGCGACCTACCATGGCCGAAAAAGCTGCAATCTCACAACGGTGGCGTGTGCAAGCTTTTTCCCAAGCAAACCGCTCGGCTGCTACGGCGATGGTGGCGCCATTTTTACCAATGATGAAGCGCTCGCGCGAGTGATGCGCCAGATTGCCCGCCATGGGCAAGATCGGCGATATCACCACATACGGGTTGGGGTGAACAGCCGTCTGGACACCTTGCAAGCCGCTGTGCTTCTGGCCAAGCTGGATAGCTTTGACGAAGAAATAAAGTTGCGTCAGCAAGTGGCAGACCGTTATCGCCAATTGCTGAATTCAGCGGGTATTTCTACTATCCCGCTCATCGCAGCCAATCAGCAGAGTGCCTGGGCTCAGTACACCGTTCGTGTGCAAGAGCGTGATCGCGTTCAAGCCGTGCTGAGCGAGGCAGGTGTGCCTACCGCCATTCATTACCCACTTCCTTTGAATAAGCAGCCTGCCGTGGCAGACCCGGATTTGCAGTTACCCGTGGGTGATCGTTTGGCTCAAGAGGTGCTGAGTCTGCCCATGGGACCCTTCCTGACCGTTTCCGACCAGGATCGGGTAGTGAGTGCATTGACGAAAGCCATGGAATGACCAGACGCAAGATTCTCACGATCGTGGGTGCCCGACCCCAGTTCATCAAAGCAGCCGCAGTGTCGCGGACCATCCAGTCTGGGTTTGCCGATCAATTGGAAGAACTCATCGTTCATACGGGCCAGCACTTTGACGACAACATGTCGAAGGTGTTTTTCGACGAGTTGGAGATCCCTGCACCCCACGTGCACTTGGCGATATCCGGAGGCAACCATGGTGCGATGACCGGCCGGATGCTGGAGGCGATCGAGGCGGTGCTACTCAAAGAGCGGCCAGAGTGGGTGCTGGTCTACGGTGATACCAATTCGACACTGGCCGGTGCGTTGGCGGCTGCCAAGTTGAACATTCCCGTGGCGCATGTGGAAGCGGGCTTGCGATCATTCAACATGCGCATGCCGGAAGAAATCAACCGGATTTTGACTGACCGTGTTTCGACACTGCTGTTGTGTCCCACGTCTACCGCCGTTGGGCATCTTGCCAACGAAGGTCTTACCCGCGGGGTTCATTTGGTGGGGGACGTCATGTACGACGCATCGCTGTTTTATGGCAGCCTTGCCCTGCAGCGGAGTCTCATCCTCGAACAGCTGCAACTGTCTCAGCGCGGCTATGTGCTTGCAACCTGTCACCGTGCAGAAAACACAGACGACCCCTCACGTCTTACGCAGATCGTCGAAGCGTTGGTAGAAGTCGCGCAGGACATGCCCGTTGTCCTCCCTTTGCATCCGCGCACAAGACGCCTTATCGAGGCAACGGGCTTGCAAGCCAGCCTGTCCAAGTTGCATGTGGTTGAACCGCTCTCATATCTCGATATGGTGGCGCTGGAGCAAGCTGCAGCAGTCATCATGACGGACTCTGGCGGTGTTCAAAAAGAAGCCTATTTCTATGGGGTTCCCTGCATCACCCTCCGCGATGAGACGGAGTGGGTTGAAACTGTCACGCTGGGTTGGAACCGCCTGACAGGGGCGACGAAAGATCGCATTCTCTTGGCTTTTCGGGACGTCGTCGCTTCGCCCCTTCCTGCGGCCGGTAAGGACAATCCTTACGGAAATGGCGATGCAGCCGCGCGCCTGCTGCAATTCCTTGCTTTATAACTCTCACTGGAAAATCACATGAAAGTTTTTGTCACTGGTGGCCTCGGCCAAATTGGCTCCCACGTCGTTGAAATGCTGCTTGCTCGCGGCGACGAAGTGCTCACGATCGATAACCTTGCCACTGGCAGGCGCGAGCATTTGGATGAGCATCCCCAACTGAAGGTCGTGATCGGTTCTATCGCAGACAAGCCACTGGTGGACCAACTGCTGGGTGAGTTTCGCCCGGACGCGGTGGTCCACACCGCAGCCTCATACAAGGACCCCGATGACTGGTACAACGATACGCTGACGAACTGCGTTGGGGGTTCCAACGTCATCGACGCAGCGAAGCGCAACGGAGTGAAGCGGTTTGTATATTTTCAAACCGCTCTTTGCTACGGCCTGCGCCCGCAACAGCATCCCATCCGCCTGGACCATCCGCGCTTGCCGGGTGGCAGCAGTTATGCCATTAGCAAAACGGCCAACGAGTTGTACCTTGAGTTGTCCGGGCTGGACTTCGTAACTTTCCGCTTGGCGAACGTGGTTGGCCCCCGCAACGTGGCTGGTCCGCTGCCCATTTTTTATCAGCGTCTCAAGGATGGGAAACGTTGCTTCGTCACCAAGGCACGGCGCGACTTCGTCTTTGTCGAAGATCTGGCTCGGGTTGTCCTCAAGGCATGCGATGGGATCGGACATGGGACATACCATTTTTCATCCGGCACGGATATCGCGATTGAAGAGTTGTACAACGCTGTGGTTACCGCAATGGGCTTCACTGACAAGCCAGAAGCCGAGGTCAAAGAACTGGGCCCGGACGACGTCGCCTCAATCCTGCTGGACCCTTCCAGAACGTTCGAAGATTTTGGTCAACTAACTTTCACACCGCTCCAGCACACAGTGGATACGGCTATCGCTTATTACAAACAGCATGGCACTCTCGGTGAGTACACCCACCTGCGCCTTGAAAACAAGCAATAAGGTAGGCACCAATGCGGATTCTGATCACAGGAGGAGCCGGCTGTTTAGGCTCCAACCTTATTGAATATTGGTTGCCAAAGGGGCACCAAATCGCCGTGCTGGACAATTTCGCCACAGGCAAGCGGGAAGTTGTGCCAACGGTCGAAGGTCTTCAAGTGCATGAAGGCCATATCGCTGATACGGCTTGGGTGGACAAGACATTCGACGCGTTTTTACCAGAGATCGTCATTCACGCCGCTGCTGCGTACAAAGATCCTGAGGACTGGCGAGAGGACGCGAACACCAACGTCACTGGCAGCATTGCCGTGGCCCGCGCCAGTGAACGTCATCAAGTCAAACGGCTTGTGAATTTTCAGACTGCGCTTTGCTATGGCCGCCCTACCTCGTTGCCCATCTCGACGCAGGAGCGTTGCGCGCCTTTCACCAGCTATGGCATCAGCAAAACGGCCGGCGAGCAGTTCATGCTGATGAGCAAGGTGCCTTCGCTGTCTCTTCGCATCGCGAATGTGACTGGCCCTCGCCTCGCGATTGGTCCCATCCCTACCTTTTACAAAAGGCTTAAGGCTGGGCAGAAGTGTTTTTGCTCAGATACCGCCAGGGATTTTCTGGACATGCAGGATTTCCTGCGATTCATGGATCTGGCCATTCAGCAAAATGCCCCGATCGGTGTCTACAACGTGTCGAGCGGCGAGGCGCACACGATCTTGGAGATCTTTCGCGCGGTAGAGCGTTATTTACGACTTGATCCGACAGAAGTGCCTGTGGTGCCACCGTTGGCAGACGATGTTCCTGTGGTTTGCCTTGACGCGAGCAAAACAGAGGCGGACTTTGGTTGGAAGTGTCAGCTCGACTTTGAGCAAACCATTCAGCGGCAACTGCAGTGGTATGACCAGCATGGAGTCAACGACGTCTTCAGCCACCTCAAATCGCCTACCGCTGCTTAAATCATGAATGTGAATTCCGCTACGTTTTCTGGCCAACGCGTGCTGATCGTTGGGGGCGCAGGCTTCGTGGGCAGTAATCTGACCCACGCAATCCTGCAACAAGATCCACGAGAAATCATTATCGTGGACAACCTGCTTTCATCAGAGGCAAGCAATATCCCAGCCGACCCTCGCGTGCGCTTTGTGTTTGGGTCGATTACCGACGATCAGATCCTGTCATCGTTGCCCGAGAACCTTGATTACGCATTCCACTTGGCTTGCTATCACGGCAACCAATCTTCCATCGCCAATCCGTTGGCAGACCACGAAAACAATACGCTGACCAGTTTAAAGCTGTTTCAGCGGTTGTCTGCCATCAAAGCGCTGAAAAAAGTGGTTTACGCAGCCGCGGCTTGTGCGGTCGCAGAAAAGACTTATGACGTCGCTTCTGCCACGACGGAAGATCAGCCTGTCACGCTCTACCATGACAGCCCCTATTCGATCTCCAAGATCATTGGTGAGTTGTATGGGAACTATTTTTTCCAACGAGCAGATTTGCCTTTCGTGAAAGCTCGGTTTTCCAATGTGTATGGGCCAAGAGAAATCCTGGGCGCTGGTCAATGGCGCGGCACTGCCCATACCGTATGGCGCAATGTAACCCCCACGTTTGCGTGGCGGTCGTTGCAGCAAGAGGCATTGCCTTTGGACAATGGCGGCAACGCTAGTCGTGACTTTATCTTCGTGGAAGACATGGCGCGCGGATTGATGGCATGCGCGCTGAACGGACAAAAGGGTGAAATTTATAACTTGGCTACCGGTCGTGAAACCACGATTCTCGAACTAGCTACCTGGATCAATGAATTCACAGGCAACAAGACACCTCTTGATCTGCGCCCTGCCAGAGATTGGGATCGATCCGGTAAACGTTTTGCCTCAACAGACAAAGCTCGCGAACAATTGGGTTTCGAAGCCCAAGTGGACATACGAGAAGGTCTTCGCCGCACGGTCGAATGGACGCAAAACAATGCCGAAATGATCGAGCGGTGCATGGCGAAGCACCAAAAGATGTTGAGCCAACACTGACATGTCATTGCCAATACAAGGCCACTCTTTCCTGGTAATTGGTGGCGCGGGCTTTATAGGTTCTCATCTGGTAGAGCAGTTGCTTAGCGCCGGGGCTGCGCACGTCAGAATTTATGACAACCTGTCCAGGGGACGCCTTTCGAATCTTGGTGAAGCTTTGAAGGATCCTCGTTGTGAAATATTCCCCAGTGGAGGGGATATTTTGCACCGGGATACTTTAAATGCTGCAATGCGTGGCATTGATGGGGTATTTCATTTGGCGGCATTATGGCTGTTGCACTGCAATGAATATCCACGTTCTGCGTTTGAAGTCAATGTCGGTGGCACCATGAATGTCGCCGAAGCCTGCATTTCGAATGGAATTCGCCGGCTGGTTTATTCTTCTTCAGCGTCGGTTTATGGGGATGCGGTTTTTGAACCGATGGATGAAAGTCATCCGTTTAATTGCGAAGAATTCTACGGCGCAACTAAAGTGTGTGGTGAGTATCTTCTGAAGGCTTTATATCGCCGTCCTGCCAGCCGCGATAAAAACTTGAGTTATGTTGGACTCAGGTACATGAACGTATATGGGCCGCGCCAAGATGATAAGGGTGCCTACATTGGAGTAGTCACACGGATGATCAATTCTTTAAAAAAGGGTGAGGCGCCTGTTATTCATGGTGACGGCTCTCAAGCTTACGACTTTGTGGATGTGCGTGATTGCGCGCGCGCTAATATTCTCGCTATGCAAGCTGAGGCTGGGATGCGCTGTTATAACGTCGGGACCGGCATCAAGACCAGCATTAAAGAGTTGAATGTTATGCTGCATGGTATCTTCCCCGATGCCCCACCTGCGATTTTTCAAAATGTAAACCGCCCATTCGTTAAAAATCGAATTGGATCCACTGATAAAGCTAAGCAAGACCTAAATTTCCAAGCATTGATTCCCTTGCATCGGGGATTAGTCAATCTTTGCCAGCTTTGATTAGAATGAATGGGATTCGTCCCAAGAAAATGAGGGGGAATGATGATTGAACAGCCTAGTTTTATATTTGACCAGCGAAAGAAAAATAAGAAAAAGTTTCTGTTGGTTTGTTATTATGATCCAGCAGGCATTTCTACGGTGCCTGAAATAATTGCATACGTTCAAAAGCTATCTATCTTTCCGGTTGTTGTAGCCAATATATTTGAGTGCAGGGATCCAGCGGGCATTAATTCTCTTCCTCCAAATATTAATTTGTCCGAGTTTGCTGGAATTATTATTCATAATTCCATTTCTTATGATGTGGGAAATTTGCGCGTATTGGACGCCAGATTGTCAATAAAGCTCAAAGACTTTAACGGCTTAAAAATATTATTAAAGCAGGACGAAAATCATAAATTTCGTGAACTTGCAGAATATGTGGGGCAGACAAGGTTTGACCTGATTCTGACATGTCTACCATCCTCAGAAATTGAAAAGATTTATCCTAAGGACGTTGTTGGAGAAGTTAAATTTCAACGAATGTTCACTGGTTATGTGACGCCAACTTTGCGGGCTATCGATGCGAAACCTCTCAACCGGCGGGAAATAACTATAGGGTATCGGGGCTCAATTCAACCACTCTCATTCGGAAGATTGGCATATGAAAAGCGATCGATCGGTGAAAAAGTTATATGTGATTTGAATGAGGTTGCAGATATTCGATTGGATATTTCGAGCAAATGGGAAGATCGATTAGGAACTGATGCTTGGTTTGATTTTTTAGGAAATTGTAAGGCTACTTTAGGTGCTGAATCCGGGGCAAGTGTTTTTGATATAGATGGATCTCTGAAAAGTAAATGTGCTTTAGCAGAAGAGGCACTAGGCGATTTTCGAGAAGACGCTCATTACGCGGAAAGTTATCTGAAATATATTGTCGACCTTGAGGGGAAGGTAAACTACAATCAAATTTCACCTAGACATTTTGAGGCTGCTGCCACCAGAACACTTCAATTACTATACCCAGGTGAATATTCCGGAATATTCTTGCCCGGAATCCATTATTTAGAATTGGCACGAGATCATTCTAATATATTAGAAGTTGTTTCATTTCTGCAGAACGATGCTGCAGTTGTGGAAATTACGGAGCGAGCGCATAAAGATATTGTGATGAATCCGTCCTTCTGGATAGAAGGATTCGTTGCAATGCTAGATGAATGTATAGAGGAAATGCTTTCAGTCGACTCTGATAGCTCTCAGCTATCAATATCTGAAAATGAGAAAAAGCAGGTGATGCTGCTTTGTAGCCATCCAGCTCAAATTGACCCTCGTATCGACTGGGTAGAGAAATATGCGCCTGATAACATGTTAATTCATGTTGTCGACATATTGAGGGATGGGGAATTAGACTTCTCAGTCGTTACTCACGAAGATGGATCCAAGAAAATATCAACTCCAAGGATCAAGTTCACATCTCAGTTGTTTTTAAAATGGCAACGGCTTCTGTCAGGAAGCAGTGCAGGTGCTGACGCGCTGTTTCAAATGTCGCGAATTGAAAAATTGGCTAGCTCTTCTGATTCTGAGCTTGCTAAGTTTATGGGTATGCCTGATGGTGCACAAAGACTTAACGATTTCAGATGGTATTTGAGATTTGTATTAGAAATCAATACTGGTTTGTTAGAGTCGTGTTTGGCTACCAGCAACGTGCAATGTCTAATTGCTACAGACTTGGTAACATTGCCCGCTGCAGTGCTTTATGGCGCCATTGAAAATATTCCTGTTCACTATGATGCTCATGAATATTGGCCTGCTTCTGATACCAGACAATTTCAAAGTGAACAAGAGTTTTGGCTGGACTTGGAAAAGAACTTAATCAAGTACACCGCGGATCGTTCTACAGTTTCCCCAGGTTTAAAAAAAGTATTTGAAAAAAGTTACGGGTTGAATTTTCGTGTGGTCCCTAATTGCGAACCGTTGAAGAATTCTTCTGATCAGAAATTTCGGGAAAAGAGAGTCAGTAATGAGATTTGCAACTTCTTGTTCCAAGGATCTTTTGCCCCACACAGAGGCTTAGAAGAGTTAATTAGTATTTGGGTGGAAACTGACCCCAGCGCTCATTTGATTCTTCGTGGGCCAGCTAACAGTTTCAAAACTGAGATGATTAATCTAGCAAAAAATACTGGGCTTTTTGAAAGTCGAATTTTTTTCCCGGATGCGGTTTCAGAAGACCAATTGGTGGAGATGGCAAGTGCCGCTGATGTAGGAATTATTCCGTATAAAGCACACGGATATAACTATGCCCATTGCTGCCCAAATAAACTTTCTCAATATATGGCGGCAGAAATTCCTATTTTGGCAAATAATACATCTTTTGTTGCGAGTGTTATCCGAGAGGCTAAATCGGGACTGGTTGTCGATTTTGCTAATAAAAAGTCTCTGTTGAAAGCAATTGCTGAATTTGGATCGAACGGTGTTGCTCGACGGGAAATGGGGAACGCTGGAAAATTGTTTCACGAAAAAAAATACAATTGGCAGAACGCTTCTGCTAATTTGTACGAGGCGCTTGACAATTTAATTCTGCAGCCGACAAAGCGAGTTGAAATTTTCACAGCTTCCCTAAGCGATTCAATTGAAGAGTCGAATAGTGTGAAATGTGTTCAAGCTGTTGAGATATTGGAAAGAAAATTTTTACGCAGCTTAATGCCTTTCTGGTTGGCGTTGCCATTACGTGTTCGTGATCCAGTTGCTCCCATATTAAAAAGAATTTTAGGTATTTAGCTATGTGTGGAATTTTTGGCGTCTTGCAAAAGCAGGCCTCTACTAGTCAACTGATTTCCGACGTGGAAATAGGGCTAGAGAGAATTAGACATCGCGGACCTGACGGAAGTGGAGTCTGGGCTTCAACGTCTGGACAGGCAGGTTTAGGACATGTCCGTCTCTCTATCATTGATGTTGAAGCGGGTGCTCAACCGATGCATAGTAGAGATGGGCGCTTTACCATAGTATTCAACGGCGAGATATACAACTATATAGAACTCCGCGAAGAACTTGGAAAAGATTGCTTTTCAACGCATTCTGATACTGAAGTTATTCTGGAGGCATATAGAAAATGGGGCATAGCATGTACCACTCGTCTGCGCGGCATGTTTGCTTTCGCAATCTGGGATGCGAAGGATAAACAATTATTTATAGCTCGGGATCGTTTTGGTATAAAGCCGTTATATTGGACTCAACAAGGCGAGAAGTTCTTTTTTGCTTCTGAGGCAAAAGCTTTATTGCCTTTTATTTCACGTCGAGAATTATCTTCTTCTGCGATATCTGACTATTTCACATTTCAATTTTGTTTGGGTGAAAAGACCTTAATATCTGACGTATATCAAGTGCCGGCTGCTCATGCGGCTATATTGGCTCCCGGTCTTCCTCCTGTATTCGAAAGGTACTGGGAAGTACACTACGATATCGATTATGACCATACGGCTAAATGGTTTGAAGCCAAGCTGCGAGATTTACTCGAGGACTCCGTTAAAATTCATCTAAGAGCTGATGTTGAAATTGGGAGTTATGTTAGTGGTGGAGTTGACTCAAGTTTACTGGCGGCGATGGCCAGGAAATTCAGTTCCCAAAAGAATTTTTCAGCATTTAATGGTCGTTTCCTTGAAGGCAGTCGATTTGATGAGTCAGAGTATGCTAATGCACTAGCTGCTGAGCAAAATATGCAATTGTATATTGTGGATATAGGGGAAATGGATTTTGTCAAAAATATTTCCAGCGTGATATGGCATTTGGATCAACCTGTCGCCGGCCCCGGGGCATTTCCTCAATACATGGTTTCCAAAAAGGTGTCGGAACATGTAAAGGTGGTGCTGGGCGGTCAAGGAGGGGATGAGATTTTTGGTGGCTATGCTCGATATCTTATTGCTTATTTTGAGCAATGCATTAAGGGCGCTATCGAAGGTACTTTGCACGATGGGAATTTTGTCGTTACCTATGAATCGATAATTCCTAGTCTGCAAACATTGCGGCAGTATCAGCCAATGATGCAGGAATTTTTGGCTGAAGGTCTTTTCGGCGAACGGGATGCTCGATACTGGCGGCTGGTCAATCGCTCAAATACCTTTGGTTCGATATTATGTCCAGGGGTGATTGATCACACTGCTACTTACTCTGAATTTCAGCAGATATTTAAGGGGGAAAATGTCGGAAGTGGTTCATATTTCGATGCGATGACACACTTCGACTTTAAAACTTTATTGCCAGCGCTACTGCAAGTCGAGGACCGCATGAGTATGGCGCATGGTGTTGAAGCACGCGTTCCATTCTTGGACCATCCATTGGTTGAGTTTGCTGCGACCATCCCTGCAGATGTTAAATTTCGCGATGGGGAACTGAAGCGCCTGCTGAAATCCGTTTTCTCTGACTTACTTCCGTCAGAGATAAAAAATCGTAAAGATAAAATGGGATTTCCTGTTCCATTGAATCTATGGCTTTCTAAAGATGGACCAGCACGCGAGTACATCGGTGATGTTCTGGGGAGCGCTCGTGCGCGTCAGCGCCCGTATTTGAACGACGGATTCACTGTTGACCAAGTTCTAAACTCTCAATCTGTTTATGGGCGGAATTTGTGGGCGTTGCTAAGCTTGGAGCTTTGGCAAAATCAATTCATTGACGCATGAATGTTCTGATTCTTTACGACCACTTCGAAACCTATACGAACACGGTTTTTGACCACCTTTGCGCCTTTAAAAAATACTCTAAAAACAATCATTTTTATATACATGCGGGGTTGCCCGATGTGCGATTTGATTTTGCTGTTTTCGGTGTAATTTTGATTCATTACAGCGCGCGGGTGGCTTTTGGTCATATCTCAGCTGCGCTGAGGTTGAAAATTTCGGAGCATTCAGGGAAAAAAATATTATTTGTTCAAGATGAATATGATCTAACATCTAATGTTTGGGATGCTATTAATGAATTAAATGTTTCAATAGTTTTTACTTGCGTCCCTCCGCTATACAGGGAAGAGATTTACCCCGCCGCACGTTTTCCTAATGTTCGCTTTATAACTACGTTGACCGGTTATTGTCCTGAGCAGATTCGTGAGACCTCTTCGCCTCCCTTGGCAATAAATCGGCCTATTACTATTGGTTATCGAGGACGGGCATTGCCGTATTTTTACGGGGATCTTGGTCAAGAGAAACTGGAAATTGCAAAGGGTATGCAACTCGCCTGCAAACATCGCGGTATTTCTTGCGACATCGAATGGGACGAAGAAAAGCGTATTTATGGCAGCGACTGGCCTCGTTTCCTGATGGATTGCAAAGCAACTCTGGGGACCGAGAGCGGCGCCAATCGATTTGATTTTGACGGCAGCCTGCGTAAAGCAGTCAACCAGGCACTCGCCAAAAATCCGGAATTGAGTTACGCGGAATTCAAGCAGCGAATGGGTTGGGAGGACGAACAACCCATCATGAATCAAATTTCTCCTCGTTTTTTTGAAGCAATCGCTTTCCGCACGGCGTTGATTCTCTTTGAGGGAAGGTATTCCGGGATCTTGCAACCATGGATCCACTACATCCCTTTGCGCAAAGATTTTTCCAATGTTGACGAAGTAATAGCTGCTGTGTCCGACGACGCTTTGCTAGACCGATTAACCGACAAAGCCTACTTTGATGTTGTTCAGTCCGGCCGTTATACCTATCAAAAGTTCATCACTGAGTACGATGGATTGATCCAGTCGTGCAAGCCTGCTCAGGGCAGCGGCTTGCCTTCAGGGTTACCCGCAGAAATCACCGAACATCCCGTAAGGAAATCCAGGCTGCCTCCGGCGCCGGGACCGTTGCTGGCCTTATGGCATTCCATCCCATGGGCCTTGCGCCGCCCTTTCAATGACGGTGTCAATCGGCTTTGGGCAAAGCTGCATTCAAAGTAATCTGTATGTGCGGTATTGCTGGACTGATTTCCCATAGGCCTGCGGCAGCGCTTGAGAGCCATTTAGCGTCAGCCTTGGCTTGCCTTCGCAGGCGTGGTCCCGACGATCAGGGCATTGAAATCTGGCAGGGCCCTTGTCACAGCGTGGCGTTGGGCCACACGCGCCTGAGTGTTATTGATCTAACGGAGGCGGCCCACCAGCCCATGACCAGCGCAGACGGTCGATTTGTGTTGGTCTTCAACGGAGAAATCTACAACTACCGAGAACTGCGCCAAGCGTTGGAAGCTCGGGGTTGCCGGTTCCGCTCAGCGTCGGACACTGAGGTGTTGCTTCAGGCATGGATTGAATGGGGCGAGGCAGCGTTGCCACGCTTTGTGGGCATGTTTGCCTTCGTACTTCTGGATCAACGGACGGGCGATCTGCATGGTGCGCGCGATGCTTTTGGAATTAAGCCGCTGTATTACCGCGCAGACAGTGAAGGATTGGCGTTTGCCTCGGAAGTGCCCTCTTTGCGAGCCATGCTGCCCCATCCAGCTGAGCTCGACTGGCAGACTTCATACGACTATCTAGTCCATGGCCGTTACGAAACCGGTGAGCGGACTTTTTTCCGGGACGTTTTAGCATTGCCTCCTGGTCAATGTTTTCGCTATTCGTTTGAGTCGCGACAAATGACTCTTCGCTCATGGTGGCGACCGGCCATAGCGGTCGCGCCGCGCTTGTCATTCGATGACGCGGCGGAAGCTCTAAGAAGCCGGCTTCTCGATAGCGTGCGGCTGCATCTGCGCAGCGATGTACCGCTGGGGGCTGCTCTATCTGGTGGCGTGGATTCGTCCGCCATCGTCGGTTGCATGCGGCATCTGGAGTCTGATGCACCGATTCACACGTTCAGTTTCATCGCCGCGAACAGCGCGGTCTCTGAAGAGCGATGGGTGGATCGGGTGAACACTGAAACCGGTGCCACGGCCCACAAGGTGTTCATTCAGCCCAGCGAGTTGGCCGCCGACCTGGATGACATGATTGCCACCCAAGGCGAGCCCTTCGGCAGCACCAGCATCTACGCCCAGTACCGGGTGTTTCAACTGGCGCGAGAGCATGGCATGACCGTGACACTTGATGGTCAAGGTGCCGATGAACTGTGCGGCGGCTATGTCGGCTATCCGGGGCCGCGTGTGCGTAGCCTGCTGGACGAAGGCCAGTGGGCAGGTGCCGTCGCGTTCTTGCGCGAGTGGGGGCGCTGGCCGGGCAGGGCAGGGCTCGAAGGTTTCAAAGCGGCAGTGGCTGAATACACCAGCGAGTTCGCCTATCAAGCGCTGCGCCGCATGAATGGTGCCGATGCTTGTCCGCCGTGGCTGGACGGGCGCGCGTTGGCCGACGCGGGCGTGGCGCTGCGTTTTCCACGCGAAGTACCCGCTCAGACAGCCCCAGGTCGTCGGCTGGTGGCAGAGTTGGCCCGCTCGCTGCATGGCGTCGGCCTGCCTGGACTGCTTCGCCACGGCGACCGCAACTCCATGCGTTTCTCGGTAGAAAGCCGCGTGCCTTTTCTGACGACGGAGTTGGCCGACTTTTTACTGAAGCTGCCTGAAGAATATTTGGTGTCGCCCCAGGGCGAAACCAAACACCTGCTGCGCCGAGCCATGCGTGGCCTTGTGCCGGACGAGATTCTGGATCGTCGCGACAAGATCGGCTTTGCCACGCCCGAGCAAGCATGGCTTTTGCAGATGGCGCCGCAGGTGCGTGAGTGGCTGCGGTATCCGGTGAATTTGCCCTTCTTCCGCCAGGAAGAGGTGCTGAAGGCTTTCGATCAGGTCGTTGCGGGACAGCGCCCCTTCAGTTGGCAGGTTTGGCGCTGGATCAACTTCACGCGTTGGCACGCGCAGCATTTCACGGGTTGAGTTGCTGTGGCCCGTCTGCTGTTGTTATCGCTTTCGCCTATCGCGTCCGATCCCCGCGTGATGCGCCAGTACGAGGCGCTGAGCGACGCGCATGAGGTCCATGTGATGGGCTTCGGCAAGTGCCCACCCGGGGTGCGCCATTTCACGCCTGTGGACCAACCGCATGCGGGCCGCACCGTTCTATTGCGCAACGCCCTGCGGCTGGCTTTTCGCCGCTACAGCGCCTATTACTGGAAGCATCCTCAGATCCAAGCACTGGAGAAGGCTGCGGCGCAAGTTCCGGCCGGATTCGATCTGGTACTGGCCAACGATGTGATGGCCTTGCCGATGGCGCTGCGGCTTGCGGGCAATGCGCCTGTGTGGCTCGACGCGCATGAATATGCACCCCGCGAATTCGAGGACCTGTGGGCATGGCGCATGTTGCTGGGGCCTTTCTTCGATGCTACTTGCCGTGACGCGCTGCCACGCGTGGCGCGCATGAGCACTGTGTGCGCAGGCATCGCGCGCGAGTATGAGCGGTGTTACGGCGTGCCCGTGTCCGTCATGCCCAATTGCCCTGAGCCCCAAGCCTTGCCCGTGCAGCCGACGCGTGCCGACCGCATTCGGCTGATCCACCATGGCGCAGCCATCGCCTCGCGCAAGATCGAGGTGATGATCGACTTGATGGACCATCTGGACGATCGCTTCAGCCTTGATCTGATGCTGATGGAGCAAGACCCGGCGTACCTCGACACCTTGAAGCAACGGGCCGCAAGGCATGCGCGCATCCGGTTCATTCCACCCGTGCCCATGCGAGATATTGCGGCGCACACCAACGGCTATGACGTCGGCCTGTTCCTGCTGCCACCCACCAATTTCAATTACCTGCACGCGCTGCCCAACAAATTCTTCGAATTCATGCAGGCGCGCCTGGCCATTGCCATAGGCCCTTCGCGTGAGATGCAGGCCCTGGTGACGGAGCTTGGCTGCGGCGTGGTCAGCAGCAGTTTCGATGCGGCAGATCTGGCCGCCCATCTCTCGCGCCTCACCGCTCAGGACATCGATGCTATGAAGCGCGCTTCAGACGCTGCCAGCCAGCGCTTCAATGCGGCGGTCAGCCGTCAATGGCTTCGTAACGAGGTGGGCAGCTTGCTGGCCAGCCGTGTCCACACGGTCCGCTGACGCCATGCGTGCGCTGGTTTTAGGCACCCAGTCGTTCATCGACGGCGGCACCAAGGTGGGTTCGCAGCATCTGGCGCAAGCGCTGGCGGCGGCGGGTTGGTCGGTGGACTATGTGCCCACGCTGTCGTCGCCCGTCGACGTGGTGGGCCGCCAGCGCCATGCCCGGCTGGGCAGGGCATGGAGGCATGGGCTGAGGCAGCGTTCGGTGAGCATTTCGCAGGGGCTCACCGAATGGAGCCTTCAGTCGTTGTTTCCTGCGCATCGGCTTTTTCTGCGCTTGCCCTGGCAGTTGACGACGTACGGGCAACGGTGTCCGGCGCCCCTGCGCGATGTGACTTTCGACGCCTGCATTGCCGATGTGGCCCCCAACATGTTGCTGATGCACCAGATCACGGCCCGTGCCAAGGTCTGCCGCCTGAACGACTGGCCGCAGGGGTTTGCACGCGATCTGCATCTGGTGCTCATCAACGGGCTCGAATCCATGGTGAGCGGCCCCGATTTCGACGAAGTGTGGGCCGTCTCTGGCCCCCTGGCGGAATATGCCCGGGCGTTGAATCCGCAGAGCAGGGTGGTGCACATTCCCAATGGGGTGGAGGCGCGGCTTTTGATGTCTGCGGTCCAAGGCCCGGTGGTCCGGCAGCCGCGCAGCGCGGTCTATGTCGGCGGACTCACGGCGTGGCTGGACATCGATTTGCTGTCCCAGGCCGCGCGCTTGCTGCCCGATTGGACCTTCGCGGTGTATGCCCCCGGCGCGCCAGCGCAGCATGGATGGCCTTCGAACCTCCAATGGCGCGGCAGTGTGGGCCGTGCAGAGTTGCCAGCGGTTTTGCAAAGCCATGAAGTGGGCCTGATCCCTTTTTGCGAGGCTGATGGACGCATGCGCTATGTCGAGCGCCCATTGAAGTTCTATGAGTACATCGCCGCGGGATTGGGTGTGGCCAGCACCGATCTGGGCGCACTGCGCGATGGAATGGGCGACCTGGCCTGCTATGGCAACGATGCCCGGACATTCGCCGATGCCGTCGTACAGGCCGGGGCGCAGGCACAGGCACGCCCTGCAAGCTTTGCAAATGACTTCGTGCAAGCCCATGACTGGAGTGCGCGTGCACAGATCATGTTGGCCCGCCTGGAGATGTTGCTGGCATGAAAAACTATCTTTTGTACGACTTCATGCAAGTGGCTGGAGGCGCGGAGCGTGTCACCCTCACGCTGGCCGAGGCCTTTCCGGACTTTCAGACCCTGGTCAGCCGTTGCTACCCAGCCGCCCAACCGCTGCTGGAAGGTTCCTCCGCCAATGTGCAGGAGTTGCGGGGCGGCTGGTCCACTTGCCTCCCCCGCATCCTGGAGAGCATGTGGTGTTTCCGCTTCAGGGCCGAGCGGTTGCGAGAGGTTGACACCGTTCTCTACAGCGGCTTCTATGCCCCCCTGGCGGTTCACCAGCAGCGATCTGGCCGGCGCTTTTACTACTGCCACACGATTCCCCGTTTCGCCTACGACCTGTACGACAGCACGCTGGCGGGTTTCCCGTTCTGGCTCCAGCCGTTCTACGCAATATTCGTGCGGTGGTTTCGCAAGCGGTATGAAGCGGCCATCGACCGGATGGACCGAATTTTCGTGAACTCGGAGAACGTGCGGGCGCGGCTTCGTCGCTATACGGGGTTGGACGCCGAAGTGGTCTATCCCCCAGTGGCTACGCAGCACTTTCAATGTCTGGGCGACGAGGGCTATTACCTCTCTACCGCGCGGCTCGTAACCAACAAGCGGGTCGATGTGATCGTGCGGGCCTTCCTGCAAATGCCGAACCGTTCGCTGGTGGTACTTTCCGGCGGCCCGGAACTGGAGCGATTGAAAGCCATCGCGGGAGATGCGCCCAATATCCGGTTCACTGGCTGGCAGACCGACGAGGCCCTGCGACGCTGGGTTGGCAATGCCCGCTGCGTGATCTATCTGCCGGTGGATGAGGACTTCGGCATGTCGCCCGTGGAGGCCATGGCGGCGGGCAAGCCGGTGATCGGTGTGGCCGAGGGAGGATTGTTGGAGACGGTCGTGCCGGGGCACACCGGCGTGCTCATCGCTCCGAGCCCCACGCCGGAAGCCGTGGTGCAAGCAGTGGCGCAGATCGAGCAGATCCACGGAGCACCGTTGTCTGCGCAATGCCGGCAACGTGCTCAGCAATTCACGAAAGACGCCTTTGTCGCCCGGATGGTCACCATCCTGCGGTAGAGGCTTGGTTATTCAATCCGTCCAGCGGTGGCCGCGCCAGTGCGCGATGCACAGCAGCGATGACACCGCCACGTAGCGCAGGGCATTGGCCCACGACTGAAAAATCTTCGAGCGGTCCACCTTGGCGGTGTGCATCGGTAAGGCGACTTCCTTGATGCGCAGGCCCTGACGCCGCATCAGCAGCAAGGTGCCGATGTCCTGATAGTCGAGCAGCGTGGCCTCGGTGGACACCGCCACTTCGAGGGCCTTGCGGTTGTACAGGCGAAAGCCGGACACGAAGTCGTGCAGCGCAAACCCCGTCAGGAACCGGAACCAGCCCCACGCCAAACGGCGCGCCCAACTGGTCCGGGTCGCGAAATGGCTCACCACCACATCGCCGTCCTGGCGGCGGGACAGCAGGCTGGAGATCTCTTCCACCTCATAGCGGCCTTCCGCATCGATGGTGATCACCGCGTCATAGCCCCGCGACAGCCCGTAGCGAAGCCCCGTCTGCAGGCTGCCCCAGGTGGTCATGGCCAGCAGTGGGCGCAGCACCCACGCGCCCGCGCTCTCCGCCAGATGGCAGGTGCCATCCGTGCTGCGGTTGTCCACCACGAGCACGTCGGCCCCCACCAGCGCGCGAACGCGCTGGATGAGATGCTGGATGCTTGCCGCATGGTTGCGGGTGGAGATCACCACGAGCACGCGTGGATTGGGCGCGGCCGGCGTGCTGCCCAGGGCCAGGTATTGGTATTGGTGCGCCAGTGCGCGTTCGCACTGGGCAATGTCGAAATGCTGGAGCAGCGCCTGGTAGCCCGCCTCGCCGAACTGGATGCGCAGCCGCGTGTCGTGCTGCAGGCGCGCCAGGGTACTGCGCCAGCTCTCCACGTCTTCAATGGGCACATGCAGCCCGGCACGGGCGTAGGCCACCACCCAGGGCATGCCGGAGCCGGGCAGGTCCGTCACCACGCAGGGGCGCTTGTGCATCATGGCCTCCAGCAACACGATGCCGAACGCCTCGGTGCGCTCGCGCGACGCCAGGCAAAAGACGTCGCAGCCTTCCAGCAAGGCGTGTTTTTCCGCATCGAGCACCGAGCCGACCAGGCGCACTGCAGGTTCACGGCCGGCGGGAGTGGTATCCCGGATCAGGGCCTCCAGCGACACCCGCAACTCGCCTTCGCCGGCGATCAAAAGTTCAACCCCCGGCATGGTCTGCACGGCCTGGATCAGGGTCTCGAACCCCTTGTAGTAGGTGAGCCGACCGATGGACAGAAGCCGCAGCTGGGTTTCGGGTCTCCATTGCAGTCCACTGCGCAAGGCGGTGGGCGGGGGAGGGCGGTGCAGGTTGATGCCCAGCGGAATGACCTCGCACTTGCTGCGCCACGGCTGCAGCGCCCGGCTGGCCTCCAGGTAGGGGGGCGACGTGGCGAAAATCAACTGCGCCCGGTCCAGCACCGCGTGCTCGAACGGGCGGTACAGAAAATACGCCATCGCCACGGACAACTTGATGTCCGAGACGACGATGTCGGAATGCCAGTGCACCACGCACGGCACCTTGCGGGCCGCAGGCAGTGTCAGGGCCCACAGCGCAGAGTTGTTGGGCAGGTGCAGGTGCAGCACATCGGGCTGAAAGTGCCGGATGGCCTTTCCCAGCGCCGAGCGAAAGCCCAGGGCGATGGGGGCATAGACCAGGTTGAACTGCACCGGCACCCGCACCAGCCAGGGCGGGTCGTCCGGCAAGGGCGTTCCGTGCACCAGCGCGAACGCCTCGATGCCCTGGGCCCGCTGGGCCTCGATGAGGTCGGCCAGAAACACTTCCATGCCGCCCAGATAGGGCGGAAAGAACTTGCCGATGTGCAGGACGCGCAGTGCCACAGGGGTCTCGCTGCCTCAGGCTATTTCTTCAGGGCCGCCACCTGGGCACGCACCTGCGGGTACTGCGGATTGCGCGGATTGATCGCGATGGCGCGGTCCAGGTCCTTGAGGCTGTCGTCCAGGCGGCCGGCCGCGCGGTGGGCCATGGCCCGCCCGTAGTACGCCGGCGCTGCGTTGGGGGTGCGCGCGATGATCTGGTCGAACAGCGCGATCGCCGCCTTCGCATCGCCCTTGCCCACCTGCGCCATGCCCAGGCCCAGCATCAGGCGCTGGTTGTTGGGGCTGGCCTTCATCAACGCGGTGAAATCGCTGATGGCATCGTCGTACCGTTGCGCGCCGATGGCGGCTTCGGCACGGCGCATGCGCATGGATTCGCGCATGCGCTCGACCTCCTTGTCGGTGATGCCTTCGGCTGCGCGGGTCATGCCCTGGGTGAAGGCGTCATACGCCGCGGCGAACTGCCCCAGCGCGAAGGCGGACTCGCCCCGGTGGTAGTACAGCGGCAGGTCGTTGAATCCCTGCTTTTCCGCTTCTGCGAAGGCCGCCAAGGCTTCGGCGTGCTTCTTTTGCTGCTGCAGCGCGACGCCGATATTGAAGCGGGCGGAGCCCTGCAGCGATCCCAGCGCCTCGGCGGTGGCAAAGCTCTTCTGGGCCTCGGCCACCGAACCGCGATCGAGGTGGTAGGCCCCGAGGTTCAGGAACGGACGCCAGCGGCCCACGGCGCTCGGTGATGCCTGCAGGTCGATCTTTTCGGCCGCATCGCCCCAGGCCGCGTAGTCGTCCCGCAGGGATTCCACCCGCTCGAACGCCAGCAGGCTGAACACCAGGCCCACCATGCAGCCCAGCACGTAAATGGTTTTCGGCTTGAAGCCGGTCAGCACGATGGCGACCAGCACCGGCACGGCGATGGCCCAGAGATAGCTGCGGTAGAGCACGAACGGGTCCTGCACCCACACGGTCGCGAACTCGGTCACGTACAGCAGCAGCGGGAACATCAGCGCCACACCCACGAGGCTCAACGCCCCGCGGCGGCGCAGCACGGCCCAGAGCGCGGCGGCCCACAGCGCCAAATAGCCGAAGATGCCCAGGATCTGCGGGAATGCGGCATACGACAGCGGGAACGCGGGCCGCAGGTCCACCGACATCCACATCACGTTGGGGAAGAACCACAGGAACCCGTAGGCAAAGAAGAGCGCCGCCTCGTTCAGGATGCTGAGCGGGTACATGCGCTGCGTGATCCCCGGGCTCAGGCGCTCCAGCTGCTGGGCGAAGTCCAGCGAGCGCTGGTCGAAGAGCTTGCCGATGAATTCGCCGTAGATGCCGAAAAAGACCACCGCTGCCACCGCGATCAGCGCGGCGGATGCGCCAGCCAGCGTGGCGACCGTCTTCCAGCTCGGGCGGCGGACATGGATATACAGCGGCACGCTCATCGCAGCGACCATGACCGCATGTTCCTTGGACAGCACCGCCGCCACGTAGCTCAGCAGGGCCAGGCCATACCAGAGCACGCCCCGGCCGGACAGGCCCCGCACGAAACACCAGCACGCCAGCACCGAGAACAGCGTGGCCATGACGATCGAGCGCTGCACCAGGTACGCCACGGCATACACCGCCATGGGATTGACCGCGAACAGTGCCACGCCCACCCGCACCGCCGCCTGTTGCGACAGGCCGAAATGCGGCTGCGATTCGAATTCCTCCGGGAAGCGCGTGCGGGCCAGCAGGTCGCGCACCAGCGCATACAGCGCGGCCACCGTGGCCAGGTGCAGTGCAATGTTCACGAGCCGCTGCTTGCCCCAGCCGGGGCCAGCCAAGGAGTCCACCCAGATGAAGCTGCCATATGACAGCATCCGCTGCTTGAAGGTGAGCAGGCTGCCGTAGCTACCGAAGATCGCGCCGTCGGAAAGCCGCAGATCGTCGAACAGCAACGCATGGTTCCAGCCGGGCAGGTAGATGGCCAGCACGGCCGCCAGAACGGCGATGCCGAATACAGCAAGGGAAATGGACGGTTTGGCCATGGGCGGATAGAAAGCAGGTGGACGGGCGCAGCGGTGCGTGACAGTGCGCGCAGGCAGCCGGCAAGTCTAAGCGATGGAATTTTCGCATCCGCTTGGCACCGCCGGATGCGGGGTGCCTCCAGGCCGGGCCATTGCCAGCGGCCCGGCGGCCCGATTTCAGTCCTGGGCGGGCGCCGCCGGCCCGGGTTCCAGGCCCCGCAGCACCAGGTGGCAGAGCAATTCCTCCGCCTTGTCGTAGTCGCGCTCGGTCAGCGCGGGCTTGCCCAGCAGCAGCGCGAACTGGGCCTGCTGGTCCGCGTAGGCCTGGGTCACGGACCAGATGATGAACATGAGATGGGTGAAATTCACCTTGGCGATGCGGCCCTCGCGCGCCCAGCGCTCGAAGGTGCGCACATCGTTCTTGAGCACGGGGCCCACGCGTTCGGCGATCACGCCCGCGTAGCGCGGCGCACCGGCGATGACCTCCTTGGCGAACACCTTGGCGGCGTTCGGCCGCTCCAGCGACGAGCGCAGCTTGGCGCGGATGTAGCGGCGCAGCGCCTCGTGCGGATCATCGCCATGGGACATCTCTTCCATGCCGGCCAGCCACTGGTTGAGCACGTCGTCCAGCACGCGCAGGTACAGCGCCTCCTTGTTCGGAAAGTAGTACAGCAGGTTGTGGCGGCTCAGCCCGATGGCCGCGGCGATGCTCTCCAGCGACGCGCCCTCGAAACCGAACTGCGCAAACTGTGTCTCCGCCTCGGTGAGGATGGCCTGTTCCTTTTTGAGCCGCGAGGCGGTGGGCGGGCGCCCCGGGTCGGCGGGCGCTCCATCGGGCGCGGGGGGCTGCAGGGCGGTGCGCGTTCGCACAGGTGCGGGGCGGGAGGGCTTGGGCGAAGGGCTCATTTGCACCATTGTGGAACGACTGCGGGGTGTTTTCGCTGGCACGGTGTTTGCACTAGGGGATTTTACCGATTGGTAAATTTTTACTGATTGGTAAATTGAAAACCAGCAGGGCACGGCACCGCCGAAGACACCTGCACCACGACAGCGAGGCCCCCCGATGAAACCTCTGCAGACTGTTCCGATGTGCGGCCGCCCGGCCGCCTGCGCCTGGCCCCGCCAACGCCGCAAGCGCCACGCCCACGCGCCACGCCGCGTTCGCGCGCCCCTTTCCCGTCCCTGATCTCCCGTCCCTGACCCTTCGCCCCGAGGACTCCCGATGGAAACGACCGCAAGCCGCGCGTGCGGCATTCATGCCGCACGCCTGAACCTGGCCGACTACGCCGTGAACTTCGGCGACGCGCATCCGCCGCTCACCAAGGCGCAGGCTCTGGTGGAGGCCGAGCGCTGCTACTACTGCTTCGATGCGCCGTGCGCCACGGCGTGCCCGACCGGCATCGACATTCCCGCATTCATCCACCGCGTCGCCCAGGGCAACGACCGCGGCGCGGCCCGAGCGATTCTCGAGGCCAACCCGCTCGGCGGCATGTGCGCCCGCGTCTGCCCGACCGAGGTGCTGTGCGAGCAGGCCTGCGTGCGCAACTCGCATGACGACAAGCCGGTGGAGATCGGCGCGCTGCAGCGCCACGCCACCGATGCGTACTTTGCCGACCCGGGCGCGCCCCTGTTCACCCGTGCCGCGCCCACGGGCCGCCGGGTGGCTGTGGTGGGCGCGGGGCCCGCAGGGCTGGCCTGCGCCCATGGCCTGGCGGTGCGCGGGCACGACGTGGTGCTGTTCGAGGCGCGCCCCAAGCTGGGCGGTTTGAACGAATACGGCCTGGCCAGCTACAAGACCACGGGCGGCTTCGCGCAAAAGGAGATCGAATGGCTGCTGTCCATCGGCGGCATCGAGGTGCGCTGCAACCAGGTTCTGGGCCGCGATGCCACCGTGGACAGCCTGCTTCAGGCCTACGACGCCGTGTTCCTGGGTTTGGGACTGGCGGGCGTCAATGCGCTGGGCATCGCCGAGCCGCAGGTCGAGGGGCTGTGCAACGCGGTCGACTTCATTGCCGACGTGCGCCAGGCGCAGGACCTTTCGACCGTCCCCGTGGGCCGCCGCGTGGTCGTGATCGGCGGCGGCATGACGGCTGTGGACGCTGCCGTGCAGGCGCGCAAGCTGGGCGCCGAAGAGGTGACGATCGTCTATCGCCGCGGTGCCGACGGCATGTCCGCCTCCGCCGTGGAGCAGCGCTGGGCGCAGACGAACGGCGTGGCCATCCGCCATTGGGCGGCGCCGAAGGAACTGCTCAGCGAAGGCGGGGTGGTGCGTGGCATGCGGTTCGCGGCCACGGCCCTGGCGGGTGGACGCCTCGTGGACACGGGCGAATCCTTCACGCTGGAGGCCGACATGGTGCTCAAGGCCATCGGCCAGAGCTACCTGCCAGAGCATGCAGGTCCCACGGTGGCCCTGCAGGGCGGGCGCATCGCCACCGACGACATGGGCCGCACCAGCGTGGCGCGGCTGTGGGCCGGTGGGGACTGCCGTGCCGGCGGGCGCGACCTCACGGTCGAGGCGGTCGAACACGGCAAGGTGGCCGCCCTCTCCATCAGCGAGGCGCTGCGCGGCTGAGTGCCGGCACCGCCCTCTTCGAACCCCGGTCGAACATCCTGCACCCACGGAGCATTTCCCATGGCAGACATCCGCAGCCGCTTTCTCGGCATCGAGAGCCCCAACCCGTTCTGGCTGGCCTCCGCACCGCCCACCGACAAGGAAATCAACGTCACCCGCGCCTTCGAGGCGGGCTGGGGCGGCGTGGTCTGGAAGACGCTGGGCGAAGACCCGCACGTGGTCAACGTCAACGGCCCGCGCTATGCCACGCTGATGTCGCAGGACCGCCGCGTGATCGGGCTCAACAACATCGAGCTCATCACCGACCGCCCGCTGCAGACCAACCTGGACGAGATCCGCCGCGTCAAGCGCAACTGGCCCGACCGCGCAATGATCGTCTCGCTCATGGTGCCCTGCGTGGAAGAAAGCTGGAAGCGCATCCTGCCCATGGTGGAGGACGTTGGGGCCGACGGCATCGAGTTGAACTTCGGCTGCCCGCACGGCATGAGCGAGCGCGGCATGGGCGCCGCCGTGGGCCAGGTGCCCGAATACATCCAGATGGTGACGGCCTGGTGCAAGCACTACAGCCGGCTGCCGGTGATCGTGAAGCTCACGCCCAACATCACCGACGTGCGCCAGCCCGCCCGCGCTGCCCAAGCCGGCGGGGCCGATGCGGTGTCGCTCATCAACACCATCAACTCCATCATGGGCGTGGACCTGGAGCGCATGGCCATGAGTCCCAGCACCGGCGGCCTGGGCTCGCACGGCGGCTATTGCGGCCCGGCGGTCAAGCCCATCGCGCTCAACATGGTGGCCGAGATCGCGCGCGACGCGCAGACCGCCGGCCTGCCCATCAGCGGCATCGGCGGCATCTCCACCTGGCGCGATGCGGCCGAGTACATCGCCCTGGGCTGCGGCACCGTGCAGGTATGCACGGCGGCCATGGTGTACGGCTTCAAGATCGTGCAGGACATGTGCGACGGGCTGTCCAATTTCATGGACGCGCACGGCTACCACACCCTCGACGACTTCCGCGGCCAGGCCGTGCCGACGGTCAAGGACTGGAAGCAGCTGGACCTGAACCACATCGACAAGGCCGTGATCGATCAGGATTCGTGCATCCAGTGCGGCCGTTGCCATGTGGTGTGCGAAGACACGTCGCACCAGGCCATCACCTTCACCAAGGAAGGCGGCGTGCGCTTGTTCGAGGTGAACGAGGCCGAATGCGTGGGCTGCAACCTGTGCGTGTCGATCTGTCCCGTGCCCGAATGCATCACGCTGCGCAGCCTCGCGCCCGGCGAGGTCGATGCGCGCACCGGCAAGGTGGTGACAGGCGAGTACGCCAACTGGACCATGCACCCCAACAACCCGCAGCGCGTGGCCGCCTGAGCCGCGCTGCCGCGGCCCATTGCCCGCGTTGGTGCGCACCTTCGCGCCCGCCTTCCGCCTGCCAGCCTGTCTGCAACGTCTCGGAGACCGCCCCATGAAGACCCTGCATGCCCCCGGTGCCAGCAACGAACTGTGGAACGACGACCTGGCGCCCACCCAGCCGCACCAGCGCACCTGGCGCTGGTACCACTTCGCGGCCCTGTGGGTGGGCATGGTGATGTGCATCCCCGCCTACACGCTGGCCGCCAGCCTGATCGACAGCGGCATGTCGTGGGGACAGGCGGTGGGCACGGTGTTCCTGGGCAACCTGATCGTGCTGGTGCCCATGCTGCTCATCGGCCACGCAGGGGCCAAGTACGGCATTCCCTATGCGGTGCTGGCGCGCGCGTCGTTAGGCACGCGCGGCGCCAAGCTGCCGGCGCTGCTGCGCGCACTGGTGGCCTGCGGCTGGTACGGCATCCAGACCTGGTTCGGCGGCATGATGATCTACACGCTGGCCGGCGTGCTCCTCGGGCATCCCCTGGAGGGCGACAAGATCGCGGGGCTGGGCATCAACCTGGGCCAGCTGGTGTGCTTCCTGGTGTTCTGGGCCATCCAGTTCTATTTCGTGGTGTACGGCATCGAGTCCATCCGCAAGCTCGAAACGTGGACAGCGCCGATCAAGATCGTCATCTGCTTTCTGCTGCTGTGGTGGGCGTATGACAAGGCGGGCGGTTTCGGGCCCATCCTGGACCAGCCCTCGCAGTTCGCGCCCGGCGGCAAGAAGGCGGGGCAGTTCAGCGCCGTGTTCTGGCCGTCGCTGACCGCCATGGTGGGCTTCTGGGCCACGCTGGCGCTCAACATTCCCGACTTCACGCGGTTTGCCCGGTCGCAGCGCGATCAGGTGGTAGGCCAGGCCATCGGGCTGCCCGTGCCCATGGGCCTGCTGGCCGCGCTGGCGGTGTTCGTCACCTCGGCCACGGTGGTCATCTATGGCAAGGCGCTGTGGGACCCGGTGGACCTGGCCAGCCGCATGACGGGCGCGGCCGTGCTGATCGCGCTCATCATCCTGCTGATCGACACCGTCAGCGTGAACCTCGCTGCCAACCTCGTGGGACCGGCGTACGACTTCTCCGCGCTGAGCCCGTCGCGCATCAGCTATCGGGTGGGCGGCTACATCACCGTGGGCATCGCCATCGCGATGATGCCGTGGAAGATCCTCGAATCGACACAGGGCTACATCTTCACCTGGCTCATCGGCTACTCGGCGCTGCTGGGGCCGGTGGCCGGCATCCTGATGGTGGACTACTACCTGGTGCGCCGCACCGAGCTGGACGTGGCCGCGCTGTACGAGGAGCGCGGCGCCTACCGCTACCGCGGCGGCTGGAATGCGGTGGCCGTGGTGGCCTTCGTGCTGGGCGTGGCGCCCAACATTCCCGGCTTTCTGAACGCGGCGTTCCCGGCCACCTTCCCCGGTGTGGGCGAGGTGTTCAAGCAGATCTATGCCTATGCCTGGTTCCTCGGCCTGGCCATTGCCGCCGTGGTGTACCGCCTCGGCATGGCCGGCCAGACGCACCCGGCACCCACTCCGCTGCGCCGCGCCTGAGCACGGCGGCCACCCCTTCATCCTTCAGGAGACCTGCCATGAGCCCGACCCCTTCCAACGCCGTGCTGATCCGCGGCGGCACCGTGGTGCATGCCGACCGCGAAGAGCGCGCCGACGTGCTGTGCGTGGACGGCCGCATCGCCGCCGTGGGCCCCGATGTGGCGGGCGAGGCGCCTGCCGGTGCCGAGACGCTGGATGCGAGCGGCCAGTACGTGCTGCCGGGCGGCATCGATCCGCACACGCACATGCAGCTGCCCTTCATGGGCACCGTCACCATGGACGATTTCTTCACCGGCACGGCGGCGGGCCTGGCGGGTGGGACCACCAGCATCATCGACTTCGTGATCCCCGATCCGCAGGAGCCGATGATGGAGGCCTACCGCAAGTGGCGCGGCTGGGCCGAAAAGTCGGCGTCCGACTACGGCTTTCACGTGGCCGTCACCTGGTGGAGCGAGCAGGTGCGGGCCGACATGGGCACGCTGGTGCAGGAAGAGGGCGTCAACAGCTTCAAGCACTTCATGGCCTACAAGAACGCCATCATGTGCGACGACGAAACCCTGGTGAACAGCTTCCGGCGCGCGCTGGAGCTGGGCGCCATGCCCACCGTGCACGCCGAGAACGGCGAACTCGTCTACCTGCTGCAGCAGGAGGTGGCCAAGATGGGCATCACCGGTCCCGAGGGCCATCCGCTGGCCCGCCCGCCCATGGTGGAGGCCGAGGCAGCCAACCGCGCCATCGCCATCGCCGACGTGCTGGGCGTGCCCATCTACGTGGTGCATGTGAGCTGCGCCGAGGCGGCCGAGGCCATCGCCCGCGCCCGGGGCCAGCGCGTGTTCGGCGAAGTGCTGGCCGGCCACCTGCTGATCGACGACAGCGTGTACCGCGACCCGGACTTCGCCACCGCCGCCGCCCACGTGATGAGCCCGCCGTTCCGCCCCCGCTCGGGCGGCCACCAGGAGGCGCTGTGGCGCGGCCTGCAATCGGGCCAGTTGCACACCACGGCCACCGACCACTGCACCTTCTGCGCTGCGCAGAAATCCATGGGCCGCGACAACTTCGCCAAGATCCCCAACGGCACCGGCGGCGTGGAAGAGCGCATGGCCGCCATCTGGGACGGCGGCGTGAACACCGGGCGGCTCACGCCCTCGGAGTTCGTCGCCATCACCTCCACCAATGCGGCCAAACTCTTCAACATATACCCGCGCAAAGGCTTCGTCGGTACCGGGGCCGATGCCGACCTGGTGCTCTGGGATCCGCAAGGCACAAAGACGTTTTCCGCGAAGACGCAGCACAGCAAGGGCGACTTCAACATCTTCGAGGGCCGCACCGTGCGCGGCATTCCCAGCCACACCGTCAGCCAGGGGCGGGTGGTGTTCGCCAACGGCGACCTGCGCGCCGAGCCGGGCCGGGGCCGCTACGTCAAGCGCCCCGCGTTCGGCCCCCAGTTCCAGGCCGTGCAAAAGCGCGCGCAGGAACTCGCCCCCACTGCGGTCGCCCGCTGACGGCCGCCCACGCATCCGGAGAACGCCATGGACACGACCACCCGCACCGACATCAGCCACCTGCGCGTCAACGGCGAGCGCCTGTGGGATTCGCTCATGGAGCTGGCGCAGATCGGCGCCACGCCCAAGGGCGGCGTCTGCCGCCTCACCCTCACCGACCTGGACAAGCAGGGCCGCGACCTCGTCACCCGCTGGGCGCGCGAGGCCGGCATGACCGTCACCATCGACCAGATCGGCAACGGCTTCATGCGCCGCCCGGGGCGCAATAACAACCTTCCGCCCATCATGACCGGCAGCCACATCGACACCCAGCCTACGGGCGGCAAGTTCGACGGCAACTACGGCGTGCTGGCCGGCATCGAGGTGGTGCGCACGCTGAACGACCACGGCATCGAGACCGAGGCGCCGATCGAGGTGGCCTTCTGGACCAACGAGGAAGGCAGCCGCTTCGTACCCGTGATGATGGGCTCGGGCGTGTTCGCCAAGGCCTTCACCCTGGAGCATGCCTACGCCGCCACCGATACCGAAGGCAAGACGGTGAAGGGCGAGCTCGAGCGCATCGGCTACGTGGGCGATCAGGTGCCCGGCGACCACCCCATCGGCGCGTACTTCGAGACCCACATCGAGCAGGGACCGGTGCTGGAGGACCACGACAAGACCATCGGCGTGGTGACGGGCGTGCTCGGCATCCGCTGGTACGACTGCACCGTGACCGGCATGGAGGCCCATGCCGGCCCCACGCCCATGGCGTTGCGCAAGGATGCGCTGCAGGTCGCCACGCGCCTCATGCAGGAGGTGGTGGCCTGCGCGCACCGCCACCCGCCGCATGGTCGCGGCACGGTGGGCATGGTGCAGGTGCACCCCAACAGCCGCAACGTGATCCCCGGCCAGGTCAAGTTCAGCATCGACCTGCGCAACGCCACCGACGCCGATTGCGAAAGCATGGACCGCGACATCCGCGACGTGGCCGCCCGCCTCAGCGCCGAAACCGGCCTGCCGATCCAGATCGACCTGGTGTCCAGCTACCCCGCGCAGGTGTTCCACCCCGACTGCGTGGACGCGGTCGGCCGGGCCGCCGCCAGCCTGGGCTACAGCCACATGCCGGCCGTGTCGGGTGCGGGGCACGATGCGGTCTACATGGCACGCCTGGCGCCTGCGGGCATGGTCTTCATTCCGTGCAAGGACGGCATCAGCCACAACGAGATCGAAGACGCCCAACCCGAGCACATCACCGCTGGCTGCAACGTGCTGCTGCATGCCATGCTGGAACGCGCCGGCACCTGAATGGTGCGTGGCCGGGGCGGCGGCCTGCCGCCGTGTTACAGCAACCCTCCCCCGGTGGGGTTGTGGCCGGCCCCTGCAGCGCATAACGTTCAACGCTTTGCTTGAAGCCATGCCTTCCATGACGACACCGAACCGGCCCGATGGGCGCGCTGCCTCCGCCTTCTTCCCTTCCACCCCCGCCCGCGCGACCCTCGTGGCCGCCACCGTGGTGGCCGCGCTGGCCCTGGCCGGCTGCGAGACCACCAACATGCGCATGGGCAGCCCCGATGCCAAGACCGTGGCCACAGGCAGCGCGGCCGGTGGCGCCACCGAAGGCGCCAGCAGCGAGCTGGAGCGCTGCGAATCGCCGCTGGGCACCGTCTCGCTGATCGAGAACCAGCAGGCCGGCTGGTACACCATCCTGCGAAACGAATACCGCCTGCCGCCCACGGCCAACCTGCTGCGCCTGCTGGTGCAGCAGTCCAACTGCTTCGTCGTGATCGAGCGCGGCGCGGCCGGCATGACGGCCATGGACCGCGAGCGCGCCATCATGCAGTCGGGCGAAATGCGCGGCGGCAGCAACTTCGGCAAGGGCCAGATGGTCGCCTCCGACTACGGCCTGTCCCCGGAAATCGTGTTCAACAACGACAACGCCGGCGGGGCCTCCGCATCGCTGGGCGGCCTGGTGGGCGGACGCGCGGGCGGCTTGCTGGCCGCGCTGGGCGGCAGCCTGAACACCAAGGAAGCGAGCGCATTGCTCACCCTCATCGACCACCGTTCCGGCGTGCAGGTCGCTGCCTCGGAAGGCAGCGCCTCCAAGACCGATTTCGGCGCCGTGGGCCAGCTGTTCGGCGGCTCGGGCGGCGCGCGCCTGGGCGGCTACAGCAACACGGCCGAAGGCAAGGTGATCGCCGCGGCCTTCATGGACGCCTTCAACCAGATGGTGCGTTCGCTGCGCAGCTACAAGGCCCAGTCGGTCAAGGGCCAGGGCCTGGGCGGCGGCGGTCGCCTGGGGGTGGATGGCGGCGCCGCCCCGTCGCAGACCTCGGCGCCGCGCGCGCAGCCCGTGTCGGCGGCCACCGGCGGCCTGTCGCTGCGCGATGCGCAGGCCAAGCTGAACGCCCTGGGGCACGACACCGGCACGCCCGACGGTGCCATGGGCGCCAAGACGGCGGCCGCCCTGCGTGCCTTCCAGAAGGAGCGCGGCCTGCCCATCACCGGCCGGCTCGACGCCGCTACTGCGGCCCAGTTGAGCCAGTAACGGCTGCCGGACGGCTGCCGGCTTCGAGGTGGTCGTCCGCGCCCGCTGGGGGCGGGCGGCCAGCCCCTAACCGGCGCCGTGCGCGCCGGTCAGGTTCAGGAAGTGGTCCAGCATGTGGAAGTGGTCCTCGAAGAAGGCCTCTTCCATGGCCGCCAGTTCCGCGACCGGTATCCACTGCACCTGCATGGCGTCGTCGTCGGCCTGCACGGCAGGGAAGGGCGCATCGCCCAGGTCGAAGTAGTGGGCATGCGTGATGGTGCGCCCGCGCTGGCTGCGGTCGGGGTGGTCGAAGACGGCGGTGGCGCGCAGCGCGCGGCGCAGGGTGGCGTCGGGCACGTCGCAGTGCGTCTCTTCGGCCAGCTCGCGCAGGCACGACTGCCACAGCGTCTCGCGCTGCTCGATGAAGCCGCCCGGCATGGCCAGCTGGCCCTTGCCCGGGGCGTGCGCGCGGCGGATGACGAGCACGTGGTCCTGGCAGCGCAGCACCGCGTCCACCGTCACGAACACCGGCGGGTACGGCGCCTGCGCCCACGATTCGCGGTAGCTGCGCAGCACGCGCCACTCTTCCTGCAGCGCCGCGTAGTGCGGCTGCCGGGCGAACACGTCCAAGAATTCGAGCGTGCTGGCCGGCATCTGGTCGGCCAGGGGGCCGAGCGACGTCAGCACGCCCTGCGGCGCCGCGCCGAAGTACGCGTCGCGGATGGCGGTGGCATCGATGGTGCCCTGCCGGTCCATGGGGATCAGCGACCAGCCGGGGAAGGCGTCCAGGTAGCTGCTGGTCGCGTCCTTGAAATGGCCGACCAGGCCGATGCGCGCATCGGGCAGCACGTGCGTGGACACGGCGCGCAACACCGCCGCCACCCACAGGGCCTCGTTGTAGTGATCGCGCACGGGCAGCACGGTCAGCCGGGCCCGGTCGGCCTCGGGCAGGGCATTGCGCAGCATGGCTTCGCGCTCGGCCCAGGTGAACGGGTTCTTGGGCGATCGGGCCTGCCAGGCCGAGCCCATGACCACGATCACGTTGTTGGCGCTGTCCAGCGCGCGCTGCAAAAGGGCCAGATGGCCGTTGTGGACGGGCTCGAAGCGGCCGATGTAGATGGCGGTGTCGTACATGTGTGTTCCGGTTGGGCGCCCCGCGCCGTGAGCGGCGCCGTCGGGGCTGCTGGGAATGTAGCCGGGCGGGCCGGGCCGGGCGGCGGGCGCTGCGAATGCACCGACCGCTCCGCATGGGTCACCGCGCGGCCGGATTCATGGGATTGCTATAAAAATAATAGCTATATGCCCTAGTAATGATTGCGCTGGGGGCATTTTTGATGCAAACCTCTCTGTGGCGCAGGCCACCGCCTCACACATACCGCGCCGCAATCGGCATCTGCCGCCCGGTGCCGAAGGCCTTGGCCCTCACGCGCACGATGGGCGGGGCCTGGCGCCGCTTGTATTCGCTGCGCGCCACCAGCATGCGCACGCGGTGCGCCAGGGCCCGGCCGTCCGCGCTGGCCTGAAGCTGGCGCGCGAAGGCCTGGGCGTTGGCGTACTCGGCGCGCGACAGGCCCTCGCCTTCGATGAGCAGCTTGAGGATCTCGTCCAGCACGGGGTAGGGCGGCAGGCTGTCGTCGTCCTTCTGGCCGGGCGCGAGCTCGGCCGAGGGCGGCTTGTCGATGATGGCCTGGGGAATGATCTCGCGCCCCGCGTTCTCGTTCACGTGGCGCGACAGCTCGAACACCTCGGTCTTGTACAGGTCGCCCAGCAGGCCCAGGCCGCCGTTGGTGTCGCCGTACAGCGTGCAGTAGCCCACCGAGATTTCCGATTTGTTGCCGGTGGTGAGCAGCAGGTGGCCGAAGGCGTTGGAAAACTCCATCAGCGTCGTGCCGCGGATGCGCGCCTGCACGTTCTCCAGCGGCAGGCCGCGCAGCGGCTGCCCGAAGCTGGCCTCGAACTGCGCGGAAAAGCCCGCCACCAGGTCCGCGATGGGGTGGGTGTGCAGCACCACGCCCAGGTTGCGGCACAGCTGCACCGAATCGTCCACCGAGCCGCTGGACGAAAACCGCGAGGGCATGGTGATGCCCACCACGTTCTCCGGCCCCAGCGCCTCGACCGCCAGCGCCAGCGTGAGTGCGCTGTCGATGCCGCCCGAGCTGCCCACCACCGCCTGGGTGAACCCGCAGCGGCGCGCATAGTCCCGCAGGCCCAGCACGATCTGCTGGCGGTAGAACGCCATGGTGGGCAGGCCCTCGCGCGGCACGGGCGGCAGGTCGGTGCCGTCCAGCCGGGCGAAGTGGCCGTTGTCCAGCAGCTGCACGGTGGACACGTCCTCCTCGAAGCGGCGCGATTCGAAGACCACGCCGTCCTCGGGCTCGACCGCGAAGGAGGCGCCGTCATAGACCAGCTGGTCGTGCCCGCCGACCTGGTTCACGTAGACGATGGGCAGGCCGTGCCGCCGCGCCGCATCGCCGAACACCTGGTGGCGCAGTTCGCGCTTGCCGATGTGGCTGGGGCTGGCGTTGATGCTCACCACCAGATCGGGCGCGGCATCGGCCATGCGCTGGAAGGGGTTGGTCTGGTAGTCGGCGCCGCTGTCGTTCCAGCCGTCCTCGCACACGATGAACCCCACCTGCGAGGTGCCGATGCGCAGCACCTTGGCCACGTCCGGGCCGTGCTCGAAATGGCGACGCTCGTCGAAGACGTTGTAGGTGGGCAGCAGCTGCTTGGCATACGACAGCCGCACCTCGCCCGCCCGCAGCACCCGCAGCGCGTTCAGCAGCCGCTTGCCCGGCCCCGGCGTTCGCACCGGCATGCCGACCACCCAGTGCAGCGCGGGCAGGCCGGCCGATGCCTCGCACAGCCGGGCCAGGCCCGCGTCCAGGCGTTCGAGAAAGGCGGGCTCCTCCAGCAGGTCGCCCGGGTAGTAGCCGCACAGCGACAGCTCGGAGAACACCACGAGGTCGGACTGCGCGGCCGCTGCCTCCTGCGCGGCGGCGATCATGCGATCGACGTTGCCTTCGATGTCGCCCACGGTGAGGTTGAGTTGGGCCAGGGTGATGCGGAGCATGGGTGGTTTCCTTTCTGTCTTTCTTCTTCAAGCGGCGATGGTTCGGTGGCGGGGCGGCGGCGTGCCGCGGCGCCTCATGGCGGTGGCACGTTGAACACCTGCCGAAGGTAGGCCAGGTAGGTTTCGTCGTCGCACAGCGTCTTGCCCGGGCTGTCCGAGAGCTTGGCCACCGGCTGGCCGTTGGCGTGGGTGATCTTCATCACGATGTTGAGCGGCGCCACGCCCATGTCGTTGGTGAGCTGCGTGCCGATGCCGAAGCCCAGTTGCACCCGGTCGCTGAAATGGCGGTGCAGCGACAGCGCCTTGTCCACGTTCAGTCCGTCGGAGAACACGAGTCGCTTGGTGTGCGCGTCGATGCGCAGGCGGGCGTAGTGCGCCAGCGCCTTCTCGCCCCAGGCCACCGGGTCGCCCGAATCGTGGCGCAGGCCGTCGAACAGCTTGGCGAAGTACAGGTCGAAGTCGGCCAGGAAGGCGTCCATGCCCACCGTATCAGTCAGCGCGATCCCGAGGTCGCCCCGGTACTCTTGCACCCAGTCCTCCAGCGCCGCTTTTTGAAAGTCGCGCAGCCGTACGCCCAGGGCCTGGTAGGTCTGCAAATACTCGTGCGCCATGGTGCCGATGGGCACCAGGTTCAGGTCGCGCGCCAGCATCACGTTGGAGGTGCCCTTGAACCACTGCGGCGCCTGCTGTGCGAAGGCTTGCACCACCTCGCGCTGCCACGCGCCGCTGTAGCGCCGGCGCAGCCCGAAGTCGAACATCTCGAACGGGTGCGTGCGCTCGGGCTCGCCCGAGAGCGCCTGCACGTGCGCGATCTTGTCCGCCAGCCGGCGGCGTCCTTCGGCCAGCGCCGCGGCCGGGTCGAAGCGGCGGAAATACAGCTCGTTCACGATCGCCAGCACGAAGATCTCGAACCCCATCACATGCACCTGCGGGCCGCGCGCCACGATGTGCAGGTCGCCGCCCTCGGCCCGTGCCTCGATGAACGCGCGCTGGAACTGGAACAGGCGCAGAAAGTCCACGAAGTCGCTTTTGATGAAGCGCAGGCCGGCCAGGTAGTCCAGCTCACCGGGGGAAAACCGCAGCGTGCACAGCGCGTCCAGCGCCGCGTTCACTTCGCCGAGCAGCTCGGCCAGCGGATAGGCCGGCCGGTTGCGGCAGACGAAGCGGTACTCGGCCTGCGTCTGCGGGTGGCTGTGCAGCAGCGCCTGCCACATCGTGAATTTGTAGAGGTCGGTATCGAGCAGGCTGGTAATGACGGGTTGCATGGCGTTTGCTATGTTTTTAGGAAGGGATGCCGGGAGCGAACCTGCGCTAGAGGCGGATTTCATCGCTGCGCGCCAGTTGCGCTCCCTGGGCCTGCAGGGCGTCCAGAAAGTCCTGCTGCTGCGCCCCGAAACCGGCCACGGGCGCCATGCAGTCGGTCAGCAGCACGAGGCGGTCCGCCCGCCAGCCCGGCTGCAGCCGGGGCAGGTGCTGCACGATGTGCTCGGTGGTGGCGCGCACGCAGTGGCTGCCGGCCTCGCCCGCAATGACGAGGCGGTCCGCCGTCCCCAGGGCGTGGAGCAGCCGGGTGTTGAGCAAGGTGGCGGGGTCGTCGGCATCGGGCACCTCGGCCTCGATGGCGCTGTAGTGCTCGGTCCAGGGGTTGGTGCCCTTGAACACGGGGTGCACCGCGCGCTGGCGCTGTGCCTGCCACGCGCCGCAGGCGGCCAGCACGTCGGCATGCACGCCGTGGCCCCAGCTGCCGATCTCGCAGTGCACCGGCCACACCATCAGCGTGTAGCGCCCTTGCGCCTCCAGCGCGTCCAGGTAGGCCAGCACGCGGGGCAGGGCTGCGGCATCGCGCGGGGCGAACGCGCCGGCGCGCACCTGCGCCGCGGTGATGGTCGTGAACGGGGCGACCTCGCCGCCGTCGCCCTGGCGCCAAAACGGAGGGTGCGCCACGTCGTAGCGCTGGTGCGAGTCGAGCGTGACGGTGATCGCCTCCAGCGCCGGGCCATGGCGCCGGATGAAGGCGGCCAGGCGCTGCATGTCGGCATGAGCGCCGGGCACAGGCAAGGCGGGGGCGATGGACTGGCCGGTGAGCGGGTGCGCCGGCTGCCAATCGGTGGGCAGGTCGCAGAAATCGTTCTGGGGGTCGATCACCAGCAGTTGGGTCGTCAAGGGGCGGTTCATGGAGCGGGTCATGGTGCAAGGTCCTCGGTGCGATGGGTGCAGTCTATTCCTGTTAGTTTGAATTTGCAACTAAGTAGATCGCAAGGCATTGTCACGAAATGAAAAGCCGGCCGAAGTGGCTTGATGGGTGGCATCGGCATTCCGGGAGTGGTAGGCTCGTTCGTCCAATCCTGCACATAACCACCCCCTTGATGTCCTCCGCCGCTTCGCCCGCCGTCATCTGCACCGTGGATACCGTGCTGCTCACGCTGCAGGGCGGCGCCCTCCAAGCGCTGCTCGTGCGCCGCGACAAGGCCCCCTATGCCGGCGCGTGGGCTTTGCCGGGGGGCTACATCCACGCGCAGGACGATGCCGATGCCCAGGCCAGCGCCGCACGCGTGCTGCGCGAGAAGGCCGGATTGCAAAGCCCTTACCTGGAGCAGCTCGCCACGTTCTCGGGCCTGGCGCGCGACCCGCGGGGCTGGTCGCTGGCGGTGGCGTATTGCGCGCTGGTGCCTGGCGAGGCGCTCCAGGGCATCCCACCCCGGCAGGGCGTGAAGCTGGTGCCGGTCGATGCCTTGCCGCCCCTGCCGTTCGACCACCGCGCCATGGTGGACACGGCGCTGGCGCGCGTGCGCAGCAAGAGCCTGTATTCCTCGCTGCCCGTGCACCTGTGCGGCGACGCATTCACCCTGCCGCAACTGCAGGCGGTGTACGAGGCGGTGCTGGGCGAGCCGCTCAACAAGGTCAGCTTTCGCCGCAAGATGGACGAGCTGGACATGCTCGAACCCGTGCCCGGCCTGGTGCAGGGCGGCGCCCACCGGCCCGCGCAGATGTACCGCCTGCGCCCCGCGTTCCGCAAGGCCCTGGCGCTGTCGTCGCGCGCGCTCTGAACAGAAAAAAGCCCCTTGCGGGGCTTGGGGGGAACAGGGCAAGACGCATCTCAGGCGGCGACCGCCTTGGCTTCGTCGTAGGTTTGCAGGTACTGCTGCGCCAACTCGGTCTTCTGCTTTTCGGTCAGCAGCTTGCCGGCCATCTGGAAGAACCGGTGTTCCTCTTCCTCCAGATGGTGCCGCACCTTCTCGCCCAGCTTTTTGGCCACTGCCAGCCAGGCGGAGCTGCCGGGGTCGGCCGCCTCCAGGTCTTCGACCAGTTCGTCCAGCGCATGGTGCTCCGCGATGGCGTGGCGCGACAGGTCGATGCCGGCATCGTGCTCCATGAGCGGCCGGTAGAAGTGGCGGTCTTCGGCCAGTTCATGGGCCGCCAGTTCGCGCTTGAGCTCGATGAACCGCTCGTGCCGCTCCGGGGTGTCTCCGCTGGTGGCCTCCACCTGGCGGACCATGTCGCGCTGCCGCTCGTGGCTTTCGCGCAGGGCTTCGAAGATGTTCATGCGCGGTGCCCCTTACTTGAGGGCCTTGCGTGCCGCGCCGATGCCCAGCACGGCCAGCACGACGAACACCACGGCGATCACCAGGAAGATGAAGAACAGGATCTTCGCGATACCGGCAGCGCCTGCGGCGACCCCGGTGAACCCCAGCGCGCCGGCGATGAGGGAAATGATGGCGAAAACGATGGCGTACTTCAGCATGGCAGAGCTCCTAGAAAAGTCAGTGCATGCACTGGATGGTGGATGCAAGGACGATAAGTGCCATGGAAGCGCCCCACCCGTCGGCCGGGGCGGGGCATGGGCGTAGGAGGGGGCCTATGCGGTGGGCGCCTGCCGTTCGCACGGCGGCATTGCCCCGCCGGCAGGGCGCCGCCCTGGCGCCCTCAGGGGCTCAGCGCCCGGCGGCCGCCCGCAGTGCCGCGGCCTTGTCGGTCTTTTGGCTTCGGCCGGCCCGGTGGGCCTTCGCATCGCTGTGCGATACGAGTCTTTGCCGAAGCCCGGCCCAACCACGCTGGTCGCGTGGCGGGCTTACAGCCCGGCAGCGGCACGCAGTGCCGCTGCTTTGTCCGTCTTCTCCCAGGTGAACTCGGGTTCTTCGCGGCCGAAGTGGCCGTAGGCCGCGGTCTTTTCGTAGATGGGGCGCAGCAGGTCCAGCATCTGGATGATGCCCTTGGGGCGCAGGTCGAAGTGCTCCTGCACCAGCTTGGCGATCTGGTCGTCCGGGATCACGCCCGTGCCTTCGGTGTACACCGTCACGTTCATGGGGCGGGCCACGCCGATGGCATAGGCCACCTGGATCTGGCATTGGCGCGCCAGGCCCGCGGCGACGATGTTCTTGGCCACGTAGCGCGCGGCGTAGGCGGCCGAGCGGTCCACCTTCGTCGGGTCCTTGCCGCTGAACGCGCCGCCGCCGTGGGGGCAGGCACCGCCGTAGGTGTCCACGATGATCTTGCGGCCGGTCAGGCCGCAATCGCCTTGCGGGCCGCCGATGACGAATCGGCCGGTGGGGTTGATCAGGTACTTGGTGTCCTGGAGCCACTCGCTGGGCAGCACGGGCTTGATGATCTCCTCGATGATGGCCTCGGTGAAGCTGGCCTTCATCTTGGTGGAGGTCTCGCTCTGGTCGGGGTGGTGCTGGGTGGAGAGCACCACGGTGTCGATGCTGTGGGGCTTGCCGTCCACGTAGCGCATCGTGACCTGGCTCTTGGCGTCGGGCCGCAGGAAGGGCAGGCGCCCGTCCTTGCGCAGCTGGGCCTGGCGCTCGACCAGGCGGTGGGCGTAGTAGATGGGCGCGGGCATCAGCTCGGGCGTCTCGTCGCAGGCATAGCCAAACATCAGGCCTTGGTCGCCGGCGCCGGTGTTCAGGTGGTCGTCGCTGGCCTGGTCCACGCCCTGGGCGATGTCGTTGCTCTGCTTGTCGTAGGCCACCAGCACCGCGCAGCCCTTGTAATCGATGCCGTAGTCGGTGTTGTCGTAGCCGATGCGCTTGATGGTGTCGCGCGCGATCTGGATGTAATCCACGTGCGCGTTGGTGGTGATCTCGCCCGCCAGCACCACGAGCCCGGTGTTGGTGAGGGTCTCGGCCGCCACGCGGCTGCGGGGGTCCTGCTTGAAGATCGCGTCGAGAATCGCGTCGGAAATCTGGTCGGCGACCTTGTCGGGGTGGCCTTCCGAGACGGATTCGGAGGTGAAAAGGAAATCGTTCGCCATTTGAATAAACTCCTGTGTTCCGGCATTTTGGGCGTTGCCCTCAGCCTTGGGAGCTTTGGCGAACGCTTTAGCAGATTTGTTTTACGTCGCCCTGCAAGTTGCTCATTTAACTCAGCGACCGCGCCATTTTAATGCCAACCCTTTTCCGTTTCCTTTCCCGGCTTCCGCTCTGGCTCGCCCATGCCCTCGGCGCGGCCGCGGGCTGGCTGGTTTTCTGCCTCTCGCCCACCTACCGGCGGCGCTTTCGCGAGAACGCGGCGCGGGCCGGCTATTCGTTCGGCCAGGTGCGTGCGGCCGTGGGCCACGCCGGCCGCATGGCGGCCGAACTGCCCCGCCTGTGGCTGCGCGAGCAGACCCCGTGCCGCATCGAGAACGCCGCCGCGGTGGAGCGGGCCTGGGAAGCGGGCAAAGGCATCGTCTTTCTCACGCCGCACCTGGGCTGCTTCGAACTGTCGGTGCAGGCCGCGGCCCAGCGCTGGGCCGCCGAGCGCGGACCCATCACCATCCTGTACCGCCCCGCGCGCCAGCCCTGGCTGGCCGGCGTGATGGCCACCGCGCGCAACCGACCCGGCATCCGCGCGGTGCCCACGGCGCTGACGGGCGTACGCCAGATGATCAAGGCGCTGCGCCGCGGCGAGGCCGTGGGCCTGCTGCCCGACCAGGTCCCGCCGCAGGGCCAGGGCGTGTGGTCGCCGTTCTTCGGCCGCGAGGCCTACACCATGACCCTGGCCGCGCGGCTGGCGCAGCAGACAGGCGCCGCCGTGGTGCTGGCACGCTGCGAGCGGCTGGGCGCCGGCCGCGGCTATGTCTTGCATTTCGAGGAGTTGTCCGTGCCCCTGTCCGAAGACCTTGACGCGGCCGTGCTGCAGATCAACCAGGCGATGGAGCGCACCATCCGCCAGAGCCCCGACCAGTACCTGTGGGGCTATGCCCGCTACAAGCAGCCGCGGGCCGAAGCGCACGCCGCAGGGGCCGCGGCATGACGGGCCGCATGAACGTGTGGCTGATGGGCGTGCTGGCCCGCCTGCCGCTGCCGGTGCTGCGCGGCCTGGGCTGGGCGATCGGCCAGGTGCTGTATCGGCTGGCCGCGCCGCGCCGCAAGGTGGCGCTGCGCAATCTGGAGCTGTGCTTTCCCGATGCGTCCCCCGCCCAGCGGCGTGCCTGGGCCCGCGAGACCTTCGTGCGCTTTTGCCAGACCTGGCTGGACCGCAGCTGGCTCTGGATGGCGCCGCGCGCGGTGGTCGAAAAGCGGCTCACCATCCACGGTGCGCTGCACGAGCTGGACGGCGATGCGCCCACCATCATCTTCGCGCCGCATTTCCTCGGCATGGATGCGGCGGGCACGGCGCTCACCCTGCAGACCGACCGGGCCTTCACCTCGATCTTCACGCCGCACCCGGACCCGGCCGTGGACGCCTGGCTGTTCGCGGGCCGCCAGCGCTTCGGCAACGTGCGCATGCTCAACCGGGGCGACGGCGTCAAGCCCATCCTGAGCGGGCTGCGCAAAGGTGGGCTGCTCTATTTGCTGCCCGACATGGACTTCGGCCCGAGCGAGTCGGTCTTCGTGCCGTTCTACGGCGTGCGCGCGGCGACGATCCCCTCGCTGTCGCGCTTCGCCCGCCTGGGCCGCGCCAAGGTCGTGCCGCTGGTGGGCCGCTTGACCCCCACCGGCTACAGCGCCGAGATGATGCCGGCCTGGGAGAACTTCCCGACCGAGGATGCCGAAGCCGACACGGCCCGCATGAACCGCGAACTGCAGCAGTGGATCGACACCATGCCGGGCCAGTACTACTGGGTGCACAAGCGCTTCAAGTCGCGCCCGGACGGCGAACCTTCGGTGTACCAAAAATAAAAGCAATTTGTAGCCGAATCGGCGCCATGCCGGCGTTTTGATTGCCTGTATTGCTATTGATTTTGTAGCGTTCCAGGCGTCAGGCTTTCGGTGATGGCCTGGATCACCGCCGCCGGCTGCTCGTGCACGATCCAGTGCGATGCGCCCGGCACCTCGGTGCGGGTGAGCGAAGGCACCCATTGCGCGAGCCCCTGCAGCAGCCCCGGCAGCAGGGCCGGGTCCTCCAGGCCCCAGACCACGCGGGTGGGCACGTTCACGGTGAGCATCGAATCCGGCAGGGTGAGCGCGCCGGCGGCGGGATCGCCCTCGCGCGGCGGGCGCAGCGGGCTGGCGCGGTAGTAGTTGCACGGGCCCGTCAGGCCGGCGCCCCAGGTGGCGCGGTACTGGTCGCGCACCTCGGGGGTGAGCCATGCGGGCGCCGTGCCGTCGGCCCGGTCGAAAAAGCCGAACAGGCGCCGGAAGTCGTCGGCCGCGAGCAGCGCCTCGGCGTCCGGCCGGCAGAGAAAGTGCATGTACTGGCTGGCCGCCTGCTGGGCCGGGTTGCTCTGCAGCTCGCGCAGGAACGTGCCCGGATGCGGCGAATTGACGATCACCAGCCGCTGCATCAACTCAGGCCGCTGGTTGGCCAGGTTCCAGGCCACTGCGCCGCCCCAGTCGTGCGCGATCAGCGCGGCCAGGGGCTGCGAGTCGCCGCATTCGGCCGCGATCAGGGCCGTGATGTCCTGCACCAGGTGCTTGGCGCGGTAGGCGGCCACGTCCGGCGGGGCGCTCGACGGCGCGAAGCCGCGCAGCCAGGGCGCCACGCAGCGGTAGCCGCCGTGGGCCGGGTCGGCGAAGTGCTCCAGCAGCGCATCCCAGATGAAGGCGCCTTCGGGAAACCCGTGCAGGAACAGCAGCACCGGGCGGCCGCGCTCGCCGCGGGTGCGGCAGTGCAGCGTGGTGCCGTGGGGCAGGGCGTGCGCAATGGTGTCGATCATGGTGCTCTGCTTTGGATCGCAGCCCGCGCATGACCTGTCTGCGCGGGCGCCTAGTTGTCTTCCGAATCCTCGTCCAGGGGCGCCTCTTCGGTGCCGTCCTGCGCCTCGGGCGACGGGCCGGCCACCGGGTGGGACCACTGCCACAGCAGTTGCGCCACCTCGTCCACCCCTTGCTTCTTGAGGGCCGAGAACATCTTGACCTCGCCGCCGCCGGCCTGCAGTCGCGTGATGGACAGCACCTTGGCCTGTTCGGCGCGGGTGAGCTTGTCGGCCTTGGTGAGCAGCACCAGGAATTTCAGGCCCGACTCGACGCGCGGGCGCACGGCCTCCAGCAGCGCTTCGTCCAGCTCGGTCAGTCCCAGGCGCGGGTCGCACAGCAGCACGATGCCGGTCAGGCTCTGGCGGGTGACCAGGTAGCTCAGCATCACCTGCTGCCAGCGGATCTTGTCCGAGCGCGACACGGCGGCGTAGCCGTAGCCGGGCAGGTCGGCCAGCACGGCGTCGGTCACGCCCTGCTTGCCCAGCGAGAACAGGTTGATGTGTTGCGTGCGACCGGGCTTCTTGGAGGCGAAGGCCAGCTGCTTTTGCTGCGTGAGCGTGTTGATGCAGGTGGACTTGCCGGCATTGGAGCGGCCGACAAAGGCGATCTCGGGCACATCGATGGGGGGCAGGTGGTGCAGTTGCGCCGCCGTCGTCAGGAACCGCGTGGTGTGCATCCACCCCATGGCGACTTTGGCGTCCGGTGCGGGCGGGAGGGAGCCAGCAACTGGCGCATGTGATGTAGTCGTCATAACGGGGGTTACCAAGGATAGAGGGCCAGGGGGTCGCATTGTAGAATCGCGCCGTTTTGCGCCCATAACACAAGAACCCTCGATATGAAGAAATTGCTTGCTCCCATGCTGATGGCTGCCGTGCTGGCAGTTGCTGCTTTCCCGGCTTTTTCTCAGGGGGCCGCCCCCGCTGCCGCGGCGCAAAAACCCGCCAAGCCGGATCTGGCCAAGGGTGAGGCCACCTTCACGGCCGTGTGCGTGGCCTGCCACGCGGCCGATGGCAACTCCGCCATCGCCATCAACCCCAAGCTGGCCCAGCAGCACCCCGAATACCTCGTCAAGCAGTTGCAGGAGTTCAAGTCCGGCAAGCGCAACAACCCCGTCATGAAGGGCTTCGCCTCGGCCCTGTCCGATGACGACATGCGCAACATCGCCTGGTGGGTGGCGTCCAAGCAGGCCAAGCCCGGCTTCGCCAAGGACAAGGAACTCGTCGCCCTGGGCGAGCGCATCTACCGCGGCGGCATCGCCGACCGCAACATCGCTGCCTGCGCCGGCTGCCACAGCCCCAACGGCGCGGGCATTCCGGTGCAGTACCCCCGCCTGTCGGGCCAGCACGCCGACTACACCGCCGCGCAGCTCGTCGCCTTCCGCGACGGCGTGCGTAGCAACAGCCTGCAGATGACGCAGGTCGCCGCCAAGCTCAACGACCGCGAGATCAAGGCCGTCGCCGACTACATCGCTGGCCTGCGTTGACCTGGGTCAATCCCCCGGGCCGGCCACCGTGCCGCGCCCCTGAACCAACCGCCGATAATCACACCCAAGACGGGCGGGTCCATCTGAACGGATGGCCCGCCCTTTTGTCTTTCGTCCATGTCTGAAACCACCCACGGCATCCGCATCCACACCCGTTCGCAGGCCATGCGCGCGGCGGTGGAACTGCTGTCGTCCATGCGCTTCGCGATCTCGCTGCTGACGGTGATCTGCATCGCCTCGGTGATCGGCACGGTGCTCAAGCAGCACGAGCCCGCCGCCAACTACGTGAACCAGTTCGGGCCGTTCTGGGCCGAGCTGTTCATGGCGCTCAAGCTCAATGCGGTGTACAGCGCGTGGTGGTTCCTGCTGATCCTGGCGTTCCTGGTGGCGAGCACCTCGCTGTGCATCGCGCGCAACGGCCCGCGCTACCTGGCCGACGTGCGCAACTACAAGGAAAACGTGCGGGAGCAAAGCCTGGAGGCCTTCGGGCTGCGGGCCAAAGGGTTGCTGCCCGGCGAACCCCCCGAGGCCGCCGCGCGCCGCATCGGCGACATGCTGGCCGGCGGCGGCTGGAAGGTGCGGCTGCAGCAGCGCACCACGCCGGCCGGGCCCGGAACGGGCTGGATGGTGGCGGCCAAGGCGGGTGCGGCCAACAAGATCGGCTACATCGCGGCGCACAGCGCCATCGTGCTGGTGTGCGTGGGCGGCCTGCTGGACGGCGACCTGGTCGTGCGCGCGCAGATGTGGCTGGGCGGCAAGACGCCGTACAACGGCGGCGGATTGATCTCCGAGGTCCGGCCCGAGCACCGCCTGTCCGAGCGCAACCCGACCTTCCGCGGCAACCTGCTGGTGGCCGAGGGCACGCAGTCGAGCACCGCCATCCTGAACCAGTCCGACGGCGTGCTGCTGCAGGAGCTGCCCTTCGCCATCGAGCTCAAGAAGTTCATCGTCGAGCACTACTCCACCGGCATGCCCAAGCTCTTCGCGAGCGAGATCGTCATCCACGACAAGGCCACGGGCGAGGCCACGCCCGCGCGCGTGGAGGTCAACCACCCGGCGAGCTACCGCGGCATCGAGATCTACCAGTCGAGCTTCGACGACGGCGGCTCGCGCCTGCAGCTGCGCGCGGTGCCGCTCGCGCCCGGCATAGCGCCCTTCGACGTGGAGGGCGTGGTGGGCAGCTCCACGCCGCTCACCGCCAGCGCCGCGGGCCAGCCGTTCACGCTGGAGTTCACCGCGCTGCGCACCATCAACGTCGAGAACTTCACCGACACCGGCGCCGTCACCTCCGGCGCGGACGTGCGCAAGGTGGACCTGCGCCAGGCGGTCGAAGCGCGCCTGGGCGCGGGCAACAAGACCGTGACCCGCAAGGAGCTGCGCAACATCGGCCCCAGCGTGAGCTACAAGCTGCGCGACGCGGCGGGCCAGGCTCGCGAATTCCACAACTACATGCTGCCGCTGGACGCGGGCGACGGGCAGCCCGCCTTCCTGCTCGGCGTGCGCGACACGCCGTCCGAGCCGTTCCGCTTCCTGCGCATTCCGGTGGACGACCAGGGCAGCATGCAGGGCTTCGTGCGCATGCGCGTGGCGCTGGCCGATCCGGCGCTGCGCGAGCAGGCGGTGCGCCGGTATGTGGCCAAGGCGGTGGACCCCGCGCGCCCCGAGCTGGCCGAGCAGCTGGCGCAGTCGACCGTGCGCGCCCTGTCGCTCTTTGCCGGGGCGGACGCCGGCGCGGCAGGCGCCACCACGGGCAAGGGCGGTGCGCCGGGCCGCGGCGGCCTGCAGGCGATCTCGGACTTCATGGAGGCCAACGTGCCGCCGGCCGAACGCGAGCGGGCGGGCGAGGTGCTGATCCGCATCCTGAACGGCGCGCTGTTCGAGCTGGCCCAGCTGACGCGCGAGCGTGCGGGCCTGAAACCCCTGGCGCAGAGCGATGCCACCCAGGCGTTCATGACGCAGGCGGTGCTGTCGCTCAGCGACGCGCAGGCCTACCCCGTGCCCCTGGCGTTCGAGCTCAAGGACTTCACCCAGGTGCAGGCGAGTGTCTTCCAGGTGGCCCGCGCGCCGGGCAAGAACATCGTGTACCTTGGCTGCGCGCTGCTGATCATCGGCGTGTTTTCGATGCTCTACGTGCGCGAACGGCGCCTGTGGGTGTGGCTGGTGCCCCAGGACGGGGGCGCCCAGGCCACCATGGCGCTGTCGAGCAACCGCAAGACCCTGGACGGCGACCGCGAGTTCGCCCGGCTCACCGACAAACTCATCGGGGCGCGGCCCCACGGAGACACCGCATGAACACCGCCGCCACGGACACTGCCCGCGATCGCGCGAATCGCGCCGACCGCACCATCACCCTGAACGAGGGGTTTCTGGCCCGGCGCAATGCCTTCGACTGGGTCTTCGCAGCGTTGGTCGCGGCGGGCGGGCTGTTCGCGCTGCAGCGCTACGGCGCGTTCATGGATGTTTACGAAAAAGGCATCCTGCTCGGCGCCATTCCCTGCACCGTGTGGCTGGGCTGGTTCTGGCGGCCGCTGCGGGTGCTGATGGTGGTGGTGGCGGCCTTCGCCCTGGCGGCCATCGGCCTGTACCAGCAGGACGGCGCCGGCAGCCTGGCGCGCGCCGACACGGTGTTCGGCCTCAAGTATTTCCTGTCCAGCCAGTCGGCCATCCTGTGGATGAGCATGCTGTTCTTCATGAGCACGGCGTTCTACTGGATCGGCATGTTCTCCCGCGGCGAGGGCCGCACCCTGTCGCTGCTGGGCTCGCGCCTGGCGTGGGTGGGCATCGGCATGGCGCTCATCGGCACGCTGGTGCGCTGGTACGAGAGCTACCTCATCGGCGCCGACGTGGGCCACATCCCGGTGAGCAACCTGTACGAGGTGTTCGTGCTGTTTTGCTGGATGACCGCGGCCTTCTACCTCTATTACGAGGCGCAGTACGAGACCCGCGCGCTGGGCGGCTTCGTCATGCTGGTGGTCAGCGCCGCCGTGGGCTTTCTGCTCTGGTACACCGTGGTGCGCGAGGCGCACGAGATCCAGCCCCTGGTACCGGCCCTGAAGAGCTGGTGGATGAAGCTGCACGTGCCCGCCAACTTCATCGGCTACGGCACCTTCGCGCTGTCGGCCATGGTGGCGTTCGCCTACCTCATCAAGCAGCAGGCCGGCGAGACGCGCTGGTACAAGCTCGCGCCCCTGTGGCTGCTGGGCGTGGTGCTGTGCTTCGAGCCCATCGTGTTCCGCCAGGGCGCCACCGAGAACGGCGGCGCCTACTGGATGGTGTATTTCGGCGTGTCGGCGTTCATCGTGGCGGGCATCCTGCTCGGGCGCCGGCGCATCGCGGCCCGTCTGCCGTCGTTCGAGGTGCTGGACGATGTCATGTACAAGGCCATCGCCGTGGGCTTCGCCTTTTTCACCATCGCCACGGTGCTGGGCGCGCTCTGGGCGGCCGAGGCCTGGGGCGGCTACTGGAGCTGGGACCCCAAGGAGACCTGGGCGCTGATCGTGTGGCTCAACTACGCGGCCTGGCTGCACATGCGCCTGATGAAGGGCCTGCGCGGCACCGTGTCCGCCTGGTGGGCGCTGGTGGGGCTGGGCGTGACCACATTCGCCTTCCTGGGCGTGAACATGTGGCTGTCGGGGCTGCACAGCTACGGAACGTTGTAGCCCACAATGAATCCTTTCGGGGCCGGTGCGCGTATAACCGGCATCGTCCCCCCGAACCACAAGGATTCCCCATGCCGATTCCCCGCAGAGACAACGGCTTCATCCACGCCGCCAGCAGCGAAATCACCCCCCGCGCCGTCTACGAAGGCCGGCGCGACCTCATCAAGCTCATGGCCGGCGGCGCTGCCGGGGCGGCCCTGGCCACCTGGGCCGCGCGCGATGCCGGCGCCCAGGCCGCGCGTCCGGGCAAGCTGGCGGCCCTGGCCGGCGGCAAATCGGCGGTGGCGGGCGCCAACACCATGGAAAAGGTGACCGACTACAAGGACGCCAGCACCTACAACAACTACTACGAGTTCGGCGTGGACAAGGCCGACCCGGCCCGCAACGCCCACACCCTGAAGACCACGCCCTGGACGGTCGAGGTCGAGGGGCTGGTCAACAAGCCGGGCAAGTTCGGCATCGAGGACCTCATCAAGCTCAGCGCTCAGGAAGAGCGCATCTACCGCCTGCGCTGCGTCGAGGGCTGGTCCATGGTGATTCCGTGGGTGGGCTACTCGCTGGCCGAGTTGCTCAAGCGCGTGGAGCCGCAGGGCAGCGCCAAGTATGTGGAGTTCGTCACGCTGGCCGACAAGAAGACCATGCCCTTCGTCGGCTCCGCCGTGCTCGACTGGCCCTACACCGAGGGGCTGCGCATGGACGAGGCCATGCACCCGCTCACGCTGCTCACCTTCGGCATGTACGGCGAGGTGCTGCCCAACCAGAACGGCGCGCCGGTGCGGCTGGTGGTGCCCTGGAAGTACGGCTTCAAGAGTGCCAAGAGCATCGTCAAGATCCGCCTGACCGACAAGGAGCCGGGCACGGCCTGGAACAAGGCCGCCAAGCAGGAATACGGCTTTTATTCCAACGTGAACCCGAACGTGGACCACCCGCGCTGGAGCCAGGCCACCGAGCGGCGCATCGGCGAGGACGGCCTGTTCGCCAAGAAGCGCAAGACGCTGATGTTCAACGGCTACGAGGCCCAGGTGGCCTCGCTGTACGCCGGCATGGACCTGAAGAAGTTCTACTGACCCGCCCCGCGTCCGACATCCCGCCGCCAGCGCCTTCGAGGGCCGCCGCCATGAAAAAACTGCTGATGCATCCCGCCGCCAAGCCGGTGGTGTTCGCCCTGTGCCTGCTGCCGCTGGCGTGGCTGGTGTTCGGCGCCGCCACCGACCGGCTCGGCCCCAACCCGGCCGAGGCGCTGATCCGCGAGAGTGGCGACTGGGCGCTGCGGGCCCTGTGCCTGGCGCTGGCGGTGACGCCGCTGCGCGTCATCACGGGCACGCCGGCCCTGGCGCGCTTTCGGCGCATGCTGGGGCTCTTCGTGTATTTCTATGCGGTGTTGCACCTCATGGCCTACGCCTGGCTGGACATGGGCTTCGACTGGCCGGAGATCGTGTACGACATCGGCAAGCGGCCTTTCATCCTGGTGGGCACGCTGGCCATCGTGCTGCTCACGCTGCTGGCGGCCACGTCGTTCAATCGCGCCATCCGCTGGCTGGGCGCCAAGCGCTGGCAGGCGCTGCACCGGATCGTCTACGCGGTCGCAGGGTTGGCGCTGCTGCACTTTTTCTGGATGCGCGCGGGCAAGAACAACTTCGCCGAGGTGGCGGTGTACGCGGCCATCCTGGGCGCGCTGCTGGGCTGGCGCGTGTGGAAGCGCTACGCCCGGCGCCCGGTGGCCGCCCGCACGGCATGATGCTATTAAAAGAATAGCAATATGCCCTAGTGCTGATTGCGCTGGAGGCCTTTTTGGCTAGGATCGCCCCTGCACGGCGTGCAGGGCTGGCCGCACCTGCCGGGTGGCCGGGTCGATGAAGGCCGTGGGGAACTGGTAGGCCCGGTCGTCGAACAGGTCGATGCCGCACATCAGGTTCTCGATCCAGTCGAAGAAATCGCCGATGGCCTTCGGTCCCATGATCGGCGCGCCGTGCTGGGGCACCAGCATGGCGATGTCCATCTGCCGCACCATGCGCACCCACAGCCGCAAGATCTTGTTGGACACCATGTAGCGGCGGTGGAACCCTTCCATGCGCGGAATGTGCGGCGCCAGATCGGTCACGGGCTCGCGCGCCTCGGTGCCCGAGGTCATCGACACGCCCAGGTCCCCCGTGAAGAGGATGCGGCTGACCGGGTCGTAGAAGTGGAAGTTGCCCTCGGAATGCAGGAAATGCGCGGGCAGAAGCACCAGCTCGTGCCGCCCCAGCGGCAGGTGGCCGCCGCCGTCCGGCACGCCGATCACCCGGTTCTCCGTCTTGCCGACCTTGGTGAAATGCGGCGCGAAGCGCTCCCACACGCGCGAGATCACCAGCGTGGCCTTGGTGCTGGTCATCCAGCGGTCGAGCGAGGCGATGATGTCCGGGTCGGCATGCGAGGCGATCAGGTACGACAGCTTGTGCGGCGGGAAATGCTTGGACATTCCCATGAACAGCTCGTTGAAGGCGAGGTTGCCGCCCGGGTCGATGATGGCGCCCGTGTCGCCGTCCACGATCAGGAATTGATTGGCCTGAACGGCCTGCCCGTCCTCCTCGATGAGGTCGGAGAACATCAGGCAGGCGTGGTGCTTGTCTCGGTACAGTTCCAGCGGTTCCAGGGCCATGGCATGCAGCATTCTTGAAAAATGCCAATGTAGGCCGCCCCCCGTGCCCAGGGCTTGATGCGAATCAAGCGTTGGCCAGTCAGCCCACCAGTTTCTCGTGGCGGAAGGTGTCGGCCGCCGATTCGCGCGCGCGGATCAGGTGGGCCTGCGTACCATCCACCAGCACTTCGGCCGGGCGGGCGCGGGTGTTGTAGTTGCTGCCCATCGAGCTGCAGTACGCGCCGGCCGACAGCACGGCCAGGTGGTCGCCCGGCTGCACCGCCAGCGTGCGGTCGCGGCCGATCCAGTCGCCGCTCTCGCACACCGGGCCCACCACGTCGTACACCCCGGCCGCTGCGCCGGCCGCGGCTGCCTGCACCGGCACGATGGCGTGGAACGCCTGGTACATCGCGGGGCGCGGCAGGTCGTTCATGGCCGCATCGACGATGCAGAAGTTCTTCTGCTCGCCGGGCTTCACGTACAGCACCTCGGTCACGCACACCCCGGCATTGCCCACCAGCGAGCGGCCGGGCTCGATCATGAAATGGCGGTCGCCGAAACCGCGCGCATCCAGCTTGGCCAGCAGCTTGGCCCACAGCGCATCGGCGGCCGGTGGCGTGTCGCCGTTGTAGTCGATGCCCAGGCCGCCGCCGAAGTCGATGTGGTGGATCGGAATGCCTGCGGCCTCGATCTCCTGGATCAGGTCGAGCAGTCGGTCGGTGGCGTCGAGGTAGGGTGTCTCGTCCGTGATCTGCGAGCCGATGTGGAAGTCGATGCCGGCCACCTGCAGCCCTGGCAGCGACGCGGCGTGCCGGTAGGCCGCGACGATGCGCTCGTGCGCCACGCCGAACTTGTTGCCCTTGAGTCCGGTGGAAATGTAGGGGTGCGTCTTCGGGTCCACGTTGGGATTGACGCGGATGCTGATCGGCGCCTTCGTGCCGAAGGCCACGGCCACTTCGCTCAGCACGTCCAGTTCGGACTCGCTCTCGACGTTGAAGCAGCCGATGCCGGCCTGCAGGGCCTGCCGCATCTCGGCCCGCGTCTTGCCGACGCCCGAGAAAATGATCTTGCGCGGATCGCCGCCGGCGGCCAGCACGCGTTCCAGCTCGCCGCCGGACACGATGTCGAAACCGCAGCCCTGGCGCGCGAACAGCTGCAGCACGGCCAGCGACGAGTTCGCCTTCATGGCGTAGCAGATCTGCACCTGGCGGCCGGCAAAGCCGCGCTGGTAGGCGGCCAGCGCGTCCAGCATGGACGCTTGCGAATAGACGTACAGCGGCGTGCCGTGCTGCCGCGCCAAGTCGGCCAGGGGGAGTTGTTCGATGAACAGCGCGTCGCCACGGTAGGCGATGTGGGGATGGCCGGGCAGGGCAGGCAAGGTCATGGGGTCGGGGAGGAAGCGGAACGGGAGGGGGCGGAGGGGACGATCGGCGCCGGCGTGGGCGTGTCGCGCATCGGGTCCAGCGTCTGGGGCAGGGTGGCCCGCTGGCTGGCAGCGGGGTCGGTGGGCAGGTACAGCGGGCCGCGCTGGCCGCAGCCCGACAGGGCCGCCGCACTCGCAGCAAGGGCAAGCGTCCTGACTAGAATTTGCGATGATCTCAACATCCGCCGATTCTAATGACTGACCTCGAATTCCTGGACCACGCGGAAAAGCTCCTGCTCGCTGTCGAGCAAGGCTGCGATCGCATCAACGACACCTCGGACGCCGACCTGGACGCACAACGCTCCGGCGGCATGGTGACCATCGCGTTCCAGAACGGCAGCCAGATCGTCATCAACCTGCAAAAGCCGCTGCACGAAATCTGGCTGGCCGCGCAGTCCGGCGGCTACCACTACCGGTTCGACGGCCAGCGCTGGATGGACACCAAGGGGGCGGGCGAGTTCTTCGAAGCCCTGGACCGCAGCGCCAGCGAGCAGTCGGGACTGGCGCTGTCTTTCGCGCGCTGAGCGCCTTCGGTCTGTAACAAAAAAGCCCTTGCGCGATGGCCGCGCAAGGGCTTTTCTTTGAGGGGACCGCGTGCCTGCGGTCCATGGGGTCAATTGCGGAACAGATCCAGGATCCGGTTGCGCTCCTCGGTCGGCGGGGGCGTCTGCGGCGGCGATCCGGGCACGGCGGCGGAGGCGTCTTCCATGCCCACGCTGGCGACCCCGGCGTTGCGGGCGAACTCCTCATAGAACCATTCTCCACCCACGTTCACCACGCCGGGGGGCACGGTGGGCTCGGCCACCGGGACGCCCTTGAGCGCGCGCTCCATGAAGCTGATCCAGATCGGCAGGCTCAGCCCGCCGCCGGTTTCGCGGCTGCCCAGGTTGCGGGGCGTGTCGTAGCCGATCCAGGTCACCGCGGCCACCGTGGGCTGGAAACCGGCGAACCAGGCATCGACGGCATCGTTGGTTGTACCGGTCTTGCCGTACAGGTCGGGGCGCTTGAGCGTGGCCTGCGCGCGCGCCGCCGTGCCGGAGCGGGTGACTTCCTGCAGCAGGCTGTCCATCACGAAGGCGTTGCGCGCATCGATCGCACGGGGGTTGTCGGAGGTGGCCGGCGGCTGGAAGTCCGACAGGATGCGGCCCTTGTGGTCGGTGACGCGGCTGATCAGGTAGGGGTTCACGCGGTAGCCGCCGTTGGCGAACACCGAATAGGCCGACACCATCTGCATGGGCGTGACCGACCCCGCGCCCAGCGCCATGGTCAGGTAGGGCGGGTGCTTTTCGGCGTCGAAGCCGAACTTGGACACCCACTCCTGCCCGTTCTTGGGGCCGACCGCCTGCAGGACGCGGATGGACACCACGTTCTTGGAGCGCGCCAGCGCGGTGCGCAAGGTCATCGGGCCGTCGTACTTGCCGTCGTAGTTCTTGGGTTCCCAGGGCTGGCCTCCCGTGACGCCGGCGCTGAAGAACAGCGGGGCATCGTTCACCACGGTGGCCGGCGTGAAGCCTTTTTCCAGCGCGGCCGAGTAGATGAACGGCTTGAAGCTCGACCCTGGCTGGCGCCATGCCTGCGTCACATGGTTGAACTTGTTCTTGTCGAAATCGAAGCCGCCCACCAGGGCCTTGATGGCGCCGGTGCGCGGATCGACCGCCACCAGGGCGCCCTCGACTTCCGGCAGCTGGGTGATGTCCCAGGTCTTCTTGGGGGTCTGGATCACGCGGATCACGGCGCCGCGGCGAATCTTGACATTCGGCGGCGCCTTGTCGCTCAGGCCCGACTGGGCGGGCTTCAGGCCGTCGCCGGTGATCTCGATCGGCTCCCCGCTGGCGCGCGCTGCCACGATCTTCTTGGGCGTGGCCTCCAGCACCACCGCCGACATCACGTCGCCGTTGTCGGGATGCAGGGCGAGGGTATCGTCGATCACGTCCTCGGCTTCCTGGGCGTTGGTGGGCAAGGCCACGAACTTCTCGGGCCCGCGGTAGTGCTGGCGGCGTTCGTAATCCATGATGCCCTTGCGCAGGGCGACATACGCGGCCTCCTGGTCGCCGGCATTGAGGGTGGTGTAGACGTTCAGGCCGCGGGTATAGGCCTCGTTGCCGTACTGGGCGAAGATGAGCTGGCGGGCCATTTCGGCCACGTACTCGGCGTGGATGCGGGTGGAATCCGGGCCGGAGCGGATCTTCAGGTCCTCTTCCTTGGCGGCGGCGGCCTCCTGCGCGGTGATGAAGCCGTTCTCCTGCATGCGGTCGATGATGTACAGCTGGCGGATGCGGGCGCGCTTGGGGTTGCTGATGGGGTTGTAGGCCGAAGGGGCCTTGGGTAGCCCGGCCAACATGGCGGCCTCCGCGATGGAAATGCTCTGCAGCGGCTTGCCGAAATAAGCCTCCGAAGCCGCTGCAAAACCGTATGCCCTGTTTCCGAGATAAATCTGATTCATGTAGATCTCGAGAATCTGGTTCTTGGTCAGCAGGTGCTCCAATTTGAAGGTTAGTAATATTTCGTAAATTTTCCGGGTAAATGTTTTTTCGGACGACAAATAAACGTTCCGGGCCACCTGCATCGTGATCGTCGAGGCGCCCTGGCTCTTCACGCGGCCCAGGTTGGCCAGCGCTGCGCGCACCACGCCCTTGTAGTCCACGCCGCCGTGCTGGAAGAAGCGCGCGTCTTCGATCGCCAGCACCGCATTGGTCATGACCTTGGGGATGTCCTGGATGGGGGTGAGGTTGCGCCGTTCCTCGCCGAACTCCCCCAGCAATGCGCCTTCGACCGAGTACACCCGCATCGGCAGCTTGGGCCGATAGTCCGCCAAGTCCGAAATGTCCGGCAGATTGGGATAGGCCACCGCCAACGCGACGGCGATCGTGAGCGCCACGCCCACGGCGCCGGCTGCCGCCAGTCCCAGCAACCACGCTGCACTGCGGACGATCCAGCGCCACCATGCCGGCCGTTTCGGCGGATTCGGGTTGGGGGTCTTGTCGGTAGGTGATGACGGCATAGCGTTCCAGGAGAGAGCAACCGGCCATTATAAAAATATGGGCCTCGGCCGTCTGCCAAATCGCTCGCGAGAGTGGCGCACCTATACCACAGGCGCATGAATATCGGTATCGGAAGAGGCGGCAAATGAGCGTGTGCTTTTGACAACGTTCGCCCCGTAACAGCGCCGTAAAACTCTTGGCTGGCCTGCAACCTTACTGATAGCATTCATGTGAAGTGTTAAGTTTTGTTGCGTCAAATTGGCAAGTTACGGGGGCTAATCTTGATCTCTTTGGGGTCTTTGTTCAGTCGCCAGTCCGCGCCACTGCTGGGTATCGACATCAGTTCCTCGAGCGTCAAGCTGGTGGAGTTGGGGCGCGACAAGGCGGGAGGGCTGGTACTGGAGCGATGTGCGATCGAGCAGTTGGAGCGCGGTTGGATCACCGACGGCAACATCGAAAAATTCGATGAGGTCGCCGAGGCCCTGCGCCGGCTGGTCAAAAAGAGCGGCACCCGCACGAAAAACGTGGCATTGGCCTTGCCGCCATCGGCCGTCATCACCAAGCGCATCACCTTGCCCGGCGGCATGTCCGAGCAGGAGCTGGAAGTGCAGGTGGAATCCGAAGCCAACCAGTACATCCCGTTCTCGCTCGATGAAGTGAGCCTGGACTTCTGCGTGGTCGGCCCGAGCAAGAGCTCGCCCGGCGATGTCGATGTGCTGATCGCGGCGTCGCGCCGCGAAAAGGTGCAGGACCGCCAGGGCCTGGCCGAAGCGGCGGGCCTCAAGCCCGTGATCGTCGACATCGAATCGCATGCCTCCCGGCTGGCTGCGGGGCGCCTGATCGAAGCGCTGCCCAACCACGGCAACGATGCCTTGGTCGCGCTGTTCGAGGTCGGCGCCTTGACCACCAGCATGCAGATGCTTCGCAACGACGAAGTGCTGTACGACCGTGACCAGGCTTTCGGCGGCGCGCAGTTGACGCAACTGATCGTGCGGCAATACGGGTTCTCGCTGGAAGAGGCCGAAGGCAAGAAGCGCAGCGGCGATCTGCCGGAAGACTACCAGTCGGCCGTGCTGCGTCCCTTCGTGGAAAGCATGGCACAGGAAATCGGCCGTGCCTTGCAGTTCTTCTTCACCAGCACGCCCTACAACCGGGTCGATCACATCATGCTCGCGGGCGGCTCAGCGCCCCTGCCAGGCTTGACCGAGGCCGTGACCCAGCATTCAGGCTGCGCCTGCACCGCCATCAATCCGTTCGACGGCATGGAGATCGGAAGCGCCGTGCGATTGAAGAAGATGGTCCGCGAGGCGCCTTCCTACCTCACGTCATGTGGTCTGGCCATGCGGAGGTTTCTGCAGTGATTCTCATCAACCTGCTTCCCCATCGCGAGGCGGCCCGAAAACGCCGCAAGGAATCGTTCCAGGCAACGATGTTCGCGTCCTTTCTGGTGGGGCTCGCCATTGCCGGCGGTATCTATTGGTGGTACCAGATGGTCATCACCGCCCAGCAGGACAAGAACACGTTCCTGCAAAGCGAGATCAAGGTTCTGGAAGGCCAGATCAAGGAAATCGCGACCATCGAAGAAGAAATCGCGGCCCTTCGCGCGCGCCAGAAGGCCGTGGAGGACCTGCAGTCGGATCGCAATCTGCCGGTGCACTTGCTCAATGAACTGGTTCAACAGTTGCCAGATGGGGTTTACGTTACCAATCTCAAGCAAGTCGACCAGGTGATCACGATGCAGGGGATGGCGCAATCGAACGAGCGTGTGTCGGAGATGCTGCGCAATCTGGCGGACAACACACCGTGGTTCTCCAAGCCCGAACTCGTGGAGATCGTGGCGGCCAACATCGCGTTGAATCCGAGGGAGCAGCGCCGCGTGGCCGCCTTCAACCTGAGGTTCCGGCTGATGCGCACCAGCGAGGCGCAAAAAGCCATGGATGCTGCGAGCGTCCCTGCCACTGCACCTAAAGCGGTTGGAAAGTGAACATGGCAACGAAAAAAGCGTCTTCCGTGGATTTTGTGGCGCTGCAATCCAGCTTGCAGCGGCAGTTTCGCAACCTCGATCCCAAGGATCCTTCTCTGTGGCCTGTGCTGCCAAGGATCCTGCTTTGCATGGCCATCGCGGCAGGCATCGCCACCTTCCTGTGGTTCTTCAAGCTGAATGAGTACGAGGCGGAACTGGAAGCGGAGCAGGCCAAGGAGCTCACCTTGCGCGCCGATTATGAAAAGAAGCTCGTGAAGGCCGTGAGCCTCGACGCGCTCAAGAAGCAGCGCGAGCAGGTTCAGCAGTATGTGATCCAGTTGGAAAAGCAGTTGCCGAGCAAGGCGGAAATGGCGGCCCTTTTGTCCGATATCAATCAGGCAGGCCTGGGCCGCAGTTTGCAGTTCGAGTCGTTCAAGCCGGGCCAGATCGTGGTGCGGGATTATTATGCGGAGCTGCCGATTTCCATCAAGGTGACCGGCCGATATCACGATATCGGCGCATTTGCCGCTGATATTGCCAATCTTTCCCGGATCGTGACGCTGAATAATATTTCCATCCTTCCCTCGGGCAAGGATGGCGGCAGCCTCACGATGGAAGCCACGGCGAGAACGTTCCGCTATCTGGACCCTGAAGAAATTCAGGCGCAGCGCCAGGCAGCGGGTGGAGCGAAGAAATGAGAATGTGGCACATCGCTTTGCTGGCAGTCTGCGCGGCGTTGATGGGTTGCGAATCTTCGGGACAGGACGAGCTTCGCCAGTGGATGACGGATTTGCGTGCCAACACCAAGCCGCGCATTACCCCCCTCACCGAACCCAAGCAATTCCAGCCGCAGAACTATCAGGCGGATGGAGCAACGGACCCTTTCAATTCCATCAAATTGACGCAGGCCCTGAGGCGTGACTCGACCCAATTGGCGGCCAATGCCACCTTGATTGCCCCGGAAATGGCGCGACGCAAGGAGCCTTTGGAAGCTTATCCCCTGGATACCATGTCCATGGTCGGCAGTTTGAATAAAACCGGCACGCCGACGGCCTTGCTCAAGGTGGATAACTTGTTGTACCAGGTTCGAGTTGGTAATTACCTTGGACAGAATTACGGAAAGATTACCCAAATCACTGAAACAGCCATTCAGTTGCGGGAAATCGTTCAGGATGCAACGGGTGACTGGATAGAGCGTCAGACCACGCTCGATCTCCAAGAGGGGAAGAAATGATTCAGAAAAACAGTTTTGGTGCACGCTATCGGGCGTTGTTGTTGGCTGCTGTGGCATCGCTGGGCAGCACCTGGGCCTATGCCCAGACCGCCATCGAGGCCGTCCAGGGGGTCATGCAGGGCGGTACCGAATTGGTGCGCATCGATTTGTCGCAACCCCTTTCCACCCTGCCGACCGGTTTTGCCATCCAGGCGCCGGCCAGGATCGCGCTTGATTTTCCGGCGACGACCAATGCGACGGGCAAGTCGCTGGTGGAAGTCAACCAGGGCAATCTGAAGTCCGTGAACATCGTGCAGGCAGGCGACCGGTCCCGCGTCGTCCTGAACCTCAAGCAACCCACGTCGTACCGTGCTGAAATCCAGGGCAAGTCCTTGATGGTGGCGCTGGAGCCCGTGTCGAACACGGCGGCGGCACAACCGGCGCCGGTGGCGGTTTTTGCGGAAGACCGCAACAGCGATGTCCTGCCGCTGCGTGACCTCGACTTCCGCCGCGGCAGCGATGGCGCGGGCCGCGTGATCGTGGGCCTGGCCAACAACCAGGTCGGCGTGGACCTGCGTCAGCAAGGCAAGGGCCTGGTGGTCGAATTCCTGAAATCGTCGTTGCCGGAAGGTCTGCGCCGCCGCCTGGATGTGACGGATTTCGGCACCCCGGTGCAGATCGTCACGACATCGCAGCAAGGTGAGCGCGTTCGGATGACCATCGATCCCATCGGCGAGTGGGAGCACAGCGCCTACCAGAGCGACAACCAGTTCGTGGTGGAAATCCGCCAGAAGAAGGTGGACCTGAGCAAGCTGACGCAGGGCCCCGGGTTCAGCGGCGAAAAGCTTTCGCTCAATTTCCAGAACATCGAAGTGCGCTCATTGCTGCAGGTGATTGCGGACTTCACGAACTTCAACATCGTCACCTCCGACACCGTGACCGGCGCGCTCACGCTGCGTCTGAAGGACGTGCCATGGGATCAGGCCCTGCAGATCATCATGGACGCCAAGGGGCTCGGCATGCGCAAGTCCGGCACGGTGCTCTGGATCGCGCCCAAGGACGAAATCGATGCCCGCACCAAGAAGGACTATGAGGCTGCGCTCGCGATCCAGAAGCTCGAGCCGCTGCGCACGCAAGCCTTCCAGCTGAACTATGCCAAGGCGGCCGACATGGTGACCCAACTGGCGACCAGCACGAACAGCGGCGGTACCAGCGGCACGTCCACGCGCTTTCTTTCCGAGCGGGGCAGTGCAATTTCCGAGCCTCGGACCAATCAGCTTTTCGTGACGGACACGCCGAGCAAGCTGGAAGAGGTGCGGCAACTGCTGTCGACGCTGGATGTGGCGGTGCGGCAGGTCATGATCGAAGCGCGGATTGTCGAAGCGCGCGACACCTTCGGCCGATCGCTCGGCGTCAAGCTGGGTGCGTCTGACCTGAGGGCCAGCCGCGGCGGCGACGGTGGCTACGGCATCGGTGGCAACAACCGTGTCGCCTTCGGCACGAGCTACAGCAACGCCGTGTCCACGAGCGGCGCCAGTTCCACAGCCACCGATCCTGGAGGCACGTTCGTCAATCTGCCGGCGCAGCTCTCCACGACGAGTGCGGTGGGCTCGTTTGCGCTTTCCATCTTCAATTCGGCGGCCAACCGTTTCCTGACCCTCGAGCTGTCGGCGATGGAGGCCGACGGCCAGGGCAAGATCGTGTCCAGCCCGCGTTTGATCACGGCAGACCAGACGAAGGCCTTGATCGAGCAGGGCACGGAGTACCCTTACTCCGTCACGGCTCCCAACGGCGCCACCACCATCGCCTTCAAGAAGGCGGTGTTGAAGCTGGAAGTGACGCCGCAGATCACCCCGGAGGGCAACATCATTCTTGATTTGGATGTCAACAAGGACAGCCGTGGCGAGAGCACGACGCAGGGCGTGGCCATCGACACCAAGCACATCAAGACCCAGGTGTTGATCGAAAATGGCGGGACCGTGGTGATCGGGGGTATCTTCGAGATGGAAGAAACCAACCAGGAAAATAAAATTCCCGTGTTGGGCGATGTGCCGGTGGTGGGCAACCTCTTCAAGAGCCGGACCAGAGAATCCCAGAAGCGGGAAATGCTGGTGTTCATCACGCCCAAGGTCATTTCCGATCGCGGACCAGTTCGTTAACTATAGGTAAATAATGAAGTCATTCATCAAAATCATTGCCCTATCGCTGGCTGCCACTCTGGTCGCTTGCGGTGGCGGCGGGGGGAGCGCTGGCACCACGCCCGGAGGAACGACTCCGGTCAGCACGGCAGCCTCTGTGGAAATCTTGACGTCTGCCACGGGCCTCGCGTCGGCCGACAAGACCGGCCTGACGTTGACCGCCGTGGTGAAGGACGCCGCCAACAATGCGCTGTCCGCACAGGCGGTGTCGTTCACGGCATCCAGCGGCACGCTGGCAAGCATCGTGGGCACCACGGCTGCAGACGGCAAGGCGACGGCGGTGTTGACCGCCGGCACAGACCGTTCCAACCGCGACATCGCCGTCACGGTGAAGTCGGGATCGATCACGAAATCCATCACCATTCCGGTGACGGGTACCACGTTGACCGCATCGGGTTCGTCGTCTCTACTGACCGGTGCCACGACCAATTTCGCAGTGAGCGTGAAGGACAGCGGCGGTGCGGCCATTGCCGCCAGCACGGTGGCCGTCACGTCGTCCCTGGGCAATGCCATCACCATGGCCAGCACTTCGACGGACGCCAATGGCGCCGTGACGTTCGCTTACGCGGCAACGCGCAGCGGTACGGACACCGTGACCATCCAGAGCGCCGGTGCACAGACGCAGATTTCCATCAACGTCACCAGCGTGGATTTCGCGTTCTCGGCGCCCACGGCCAACACCGAAGTCGAGGTCAACACGGCGCGGACGGTCTCTGTGCGTTACGCATCCGGCGGCGCCGGTGTGGCGGGCAAGGTCATCTCGTTCAGTACCACCCGCGGCTCGGTGTCTCCCAGCCAGGCGACGACCGATGCCAATGGCATTGCCTCTACCCAGGCTTCGGCCGCATCCGTGGGCGTGGCGACGATCAGCGCGGTGGTGGACAACGGTGCCGTGACCACGCTGCCGCTGAATTTCATCGCTTCGACGCCAGCCTCGCTGGTCCTGCAGACGTCTTCGGCCGCTTTGCCCCCGAACGTGGCAGGCAGCTCCGCCAACCAGGTCCAGTTGCGCGCCACGGTGCGTGATGCCGCCGGCAACGCCGTCAAGGGCAAGACCGTTTTCTTCACGGCAGTGCAGGATCTGAGCGGTGGCAGCATCAAGACGGGCTCCGCCGTCACGGATGCCAACGGCTTGGCGACGGATGTCTTCATCTCCGGTGCCACGTCCACGGCCGCCAACGGCGTGCAGATTCGTGCGACCGTTGCCAACACCAATGTGACGGCCACGTCTTCGCTCACGATCAGCAGCCAGGCGCTCTTCATCTCCATCGCTGCCAACAACACGATCGAGAAGCTGAACACGACGTATCGCAAGACGTTCTCGGTGCAAGTGAACGATGCCAATGGCGCACCGGTCGCAAATCAGAACCTGACGCTTTCCTACTGGCCGCCTTACTATCGCAAGGGTCGTTTGGTCTACAGCGATGCGGATAACCAGTGGATAGAAAATGCCGGTAGCATCATTTCCTGCCTGAATGAAGATGCCAACAACCGCAACGGCATTCTGGACGCCGGTGAAGATGTCAACGGCAATGGTCAACTCACTCCAGGTCTTCCAGGGGTGATCGCACCGGCGTCGGTCACGACGGATGCCGCTGGTTCTGCCGAATTCACTTTGACCTATGGACAGCAATACGCGTTCTGGGTGAATTTCGAGTTGGCCGCCAAAGCCATTGTGTCCGGTACGGAATCCAGTTCGTTCTTTGCTTTCCTGGCATCGGCTGCAGCGTCTGACCTGACGGACAAGACGGTTCCTCCAGCTTCTCGTCTGAGCCCGTTCGGGACGGCAACCAGTTGCAGCAATCCCAACTGAGTCTCCACCTCATCGGCCTACCAGGCTCCGGGAAATCCACCGTCGGGCGTCAACTCGCCCGGCGGCTGGGGATCCCCTTCATCGATTCGGACCACGTGATCGAGCAGCGCATCGGCTGCTCGATCCGTGGTTTTTTCGATCGTGAAGGGGAATCCGCCTTTCGCGACATCGAAGAGCAGGTGATCGATGAGTTGACCGCGGGCCGAGGCGCGGGCCCGGCACATGTGCTGGCTACGGGCGGCGGCGCCGTGCTGCGTGCGCCCAACCGCGACCGCCTCAGGGCGCACGGCAAGGTGGTCTATCTCGACGCGTCGCCCGAGGACATCGTTCGCCATGTGCGGCACGACACGTCCCGCCCCCTGCTGCAGGGAGCGGACCCGCTGGGCCGGTTGAAGGACCTGCACCATCAGCGGGATGCGCTGTACCGGGCCACGGCCCACTACGTGGTGTCCACGGGGCGGGGCAAGACCGTCGCGGCGTTGGTGAATCACATCGCGATGCAACTGGAACTGGCCTCCGTCGGCTGACGGCGGCGCTGCTTCCACGCTTGCTCACTGTCGCGCCGGTCATCACCGGTGCGGTGCTTCTTTTCGGCAACGCTGCGATCCGTCCGCTGGCCCCTGGCAGCGCTGGTACAGCGAGCCGCTCACCCATCTCTCCTCGAATGTCCGCATGCCTGGCAGCACGGTACGGATCGGACCTGTGCGTGCAGAGATCCGTCCGCATGGGAGCCCGGCGGCCCGCTAGACTCTCGACCATGGATCACGACATGCCCCTGGCATCCCAGGCCCCCCTTTACCGCACCGCCCACCCATCCGCCGACGCGTTGCCGGGCGATCGCCCCGCCCAGGTGGACATCGCCCTGGGCGACCGCAGCTACCCCATCCTCATCGGCGAATCGTTGCTGGACGACCCGACCACCTACCAGGCCCTGCCGGCCGCCGCGTCGGCCCTGATCGTCACCAATTCGACCGTGGCGCCGCTCTATGCGCAGCGGCTTGAGGCTGCGCTGACGGCGCGCTACCCACGGGTGCTGCAGGTCGTCCTGCCCGATGGCGAAGAACACAAGACCTGGCAGACGCTCAACCTCGTCTTCGACGCACTGCTGGCCAACGGCTGCGACCGCAAGACCGTGCTGTTCGCCCTGGGCGGTGGCGTGGTGGGCGACATGACCGGGTTCGCCGCGGCCAGCTACATGCGCGGGGTGCCGTTCGTGCAGGTGCCCACCACGCTGTTGGCGCAGGTCGATTCGTCGGTGGGGGGCAAGACCGCCATCAACCACCCGCTGGGCAAGAACATGATCGGCGCCTTCTACCAGCCGCAGTTGGTGGTGTGCGATCTGGCCACGCTCGACACCCTGCCGCCCCGCGAATTGAGCGCGGGGCTGGCGGAAGTCCTCAAATACGGACCGATCGCCGACATGGCGTTCCTCGACTGGCTCGAGACCGCGATGGATGCCCTGCGCGCCGGCGACCATGTCGCGCTGGCCCACGCCGTGCGACGCAGTTGCGAGATCAAGGCCTTCGTGGTGGGCCAGGACGAGCGCGAGGCTGGTCTGCGCGCCATTCTCAACTTCGGCCACACGTTCGGCCACGCCATCGAGGCGGGCATGGGCTACGGCGTCTGGCTGCATGGCGAAGGCGTTGCAGCGGGCATGGTGATGGCGGCCGAGCTGTCTTGCCGGCTGGGGCTGGTGGACGCGGCCTTCGTGCAGCGACTGCGCCAGTTGATCGAGCGCGCGGGTTTGCCCGTGCGCGGCCCGGTGATCGATGCGGCGGACAACGCGGGCCGCTATCTCGAGCTGATGCGGGTGGACAAGAAATCCGAAGGGGGCGAGATCCGCTTCGTGGTGATCGACGGCCCCGGGCGTGCGGCGGTGCGTGCCGCGCCGGATGCGCTGGTGCGCGAGGTCATCGACGCCTGCTGTGCCTGAATGCTATTGTTTGGATAGCATGAAATTGAAGACAGTCGAGCGGTGAAAGCCCTTTTGATGCAGCCCCCTGGATTGGCGCCATACGCCTGTGACCCGGCCGATACCCGGGGACGCCGCCATCCCCAGTCGGCGGCGCCCACGCGCTCGGAGTACCAGCGCGACCGCGACCGCATCGTGCATTCCACCGCCTTCCGCCGGCTGGTCTACAAGACGCAGGTGTTCCTCAACCACGAGGGCGACCTGTTCCGCACGCGCTTGACGCACTCGCTCGAAGTGGCGCAACTGGGCCGCTCGATCGCCCGTTCGCTGCGCATCAACGAGGATCTGGTGGAGGCCGTCTCCCTGGCGCACGACCTGGGCCACACCCCGTTCGGCCACGCCGGGCAGGACGCCCTGCATGAATGCATGGCCGCGCACGGCGGCTTTGAGCACAACCTGCAGAGCCTGCGCGTGGTGGACGAGCTGGAAGAGTGCTATCCCGACTACAACGGCCTGAACCTCACGTTCGAGGCGCGGGAAGGCATTCTCAAGCACTGCTCGCGCGCCAACGCCGAACGCATGGAGGCGCTGGAGCCCGGCGGCATCGGCCAGCGCTTCCTGCAGCGCGGGCAGCCCAGCCTGGAGGCGCAACTGTGCAACCTGGCCGACGAGATCGCCTACAACGCCCACGACATCGACGACGGCGTGCGCTCCGGCCTCATCACGCTGGCGCAACTGAGCGAGGTGCCGCTGTTCGAGCGCTACCGCGCCGAGGCCGAGCGCGACCATCCCCACCTGGCGGCGCCGGCGGGCCAGCGGCGGCTTCTGAACGAAGCGATCCGGCGCATGCTCAGCGCGCAGGTGTACGACGTGATCGATGCGACGAACGCGGCCATCGCCCAGTCCGCGCCGGCGCGGGTGGAGGACGTGCGCCGCGCGCCGCCCCTGGTGGCGTTCAGCGCCGAGATGCGCGCGCAGTCGCAGGGGCTGAAGCGCTTTTTGTTCCAGAACCTGTACCGCCATCCTCAGGTCATGGAAACCACCGGACGCGCCCAGCAGGTGGTGCGCGATCTGTTCGCGGCCTACACGGACTCGCCCGAGGCGATGAAGCCGCGCTTCGCGGCGCGGGCCGCGGCCGGCGACGAGGTGCAGCGGATGCGTACGGTGGCGGACTTCATCGCCGGCATGACGGACCGCTTCGCGGTGCGCGAGCACGAGCGGCTCACGGGCCAACGGCTGTTGTCCTGATCGCTCCGGGCACGCGGGCCGAACGCTGCCACGGTCTGGCGGCACGGCCCCGCCGCAAGGCCCACCCGCGCCCGGCCGATAAAATGGGCGCCCCCCGAAGAAAGCCCCCATGACCGAATTGCCCACCGCCGCCCTGCACGCCTTTCCGCACGACACCGTGAAAGAGGACATGGTGCGCTGGCTGGAGCGCGCGGTGATCGGCCTGAACCTTTGCCCCTTTGCCAAGGCGGTGCACGTGAAGGCGCAGATCCACTACGTGGTGAGCGAGGCGACCGATGGCCGGGGCCTGCTGGAAGACCTGCAGCGCGAGCTGGAAGCGCTGGCCGAAATCTCCGCCGAGCGCCGCGACACCACCTTGCTCATGGCGCCGGGCTGCATGGAGGATTTTCTGGACTTCAACGACTTCCTCGCGCTGGCCGACGATCTGGTCGAGGCCATGGACCTGGGCGGCATCCTGCAGGTGGCCTCGTTCCACCCGCAGTTCCAGTTCGACGGCACCGACGTGGACGACGTCACCAACAGCACCAACCGCGCGCCGTATCCCACGCTGCACCTGCTGCGCGAGGAGAGCATCGACCGTGCCGTGGAGGCCTTTCCCGAGGCCGAGGCGATCTTCGAGCGCAACATCGAAGTGCTGGAGGAACTGGGCGCCGAAGGCTGGAAGGCACTGGACGTCGGCCCGCGCTGCCCGGTGGCCGGGCGGGCCACGCCGGTGGGCGCTGCCGGCGCAGGGGAGGGCGCATGAAGCGCGCCAAAGCTGCGGCCGGGCAGGGGGGGGCTTCTTCGTCATCGGCGGGGCGGACCGCGCCGAAGCCCTCGCCCGAAGACCAGGTGCTGCAGGAGCTGCGGCCGGGCCAGTCCATCGAACTGCTCAAGGCGCTGCACATCCTCACCCGCGAAGGGCGGCTCAACCAGGATTCGCGGCGCAAGCTCAAGCAGGTGTACCACCTGTTCCAGTTCATCGAACCGCTGCTGCAGGAGCTGTCGCAGGAAGGCCACGCGGCCACGCTGGCGGACCACGGGGCGGGTAAGTCGTATCTCGGCTTCATCCTGTACGACCTGTTCTTCAAGGCCCTGGGGCGCGGGCACATCTACGGCATCGAGACGCGGGCCGAGCTGGTGGAGCACTCGCGCGCCCTGGCCCAGCGGCTGGCATTCGAGCGCATGTCGTTCCTGAACCTGTCGGTGGCCGAATCCACCGATGCTGCGGCGCTGCCGCAGCGCATCGACGTGGTGACGGCCCTGCACGCCTGCGACACGGCCACCGACGACGCCATCGCCTTCGGGCTGGCCAAGCAGGCGCGCGCGATGGTGCTGGTGCCCTGCTGCCAGGCCGAGGTGGCCGCGTGCCTGCGCCAGGGCAAGGCGCTGCAGCTGTCGCGCACGCCGCTGGCCGAACTGTGGCGCCACCCGCTGCACACGCGCGAGATGGGCAGCCAGATCACCAATGTGCTGCGGTGCCTGCACCTGGAAGCTAGCGGCTACCAGGTGACGGTGACCGAGCTGGTGGGCTGGGAGCACAGCATGAAGAACGAACTGATCGTGGCCCGCTACACCGGCCAGAAAAAGCGCAGCGCGGCCGAGCGGCTGCGGGCGATTTTGGCGGAGTTCGGGCTGGAGCAGACTCTGGCGGCGCGGTTCGGCCTGCCGCCAGAGGCGGACACGGCGCCCGAGGCGGTTCCGGCAACGGTTTGAGGGTTTTTGGCCGCATGCCGGGGTTTTGTTTGCCTTTGGTGCTATAAAAATAGTAGCAATCGCGCCGATCGGGCGGCACATGCGGAATCGGGGACGGATTCCCCCTACCATGGCGCCTGTTCCACTTTGTGCGACCCCATGGCCCGACTGCCCCGCCTGACCCTTGCCGGCTACCCGCACCACGTGATCCAGCGCGGCAACAACCGCCAGGCCATCTTCGCCGACCGGCAGGACCACGAAACCATGCTGGCCCTGCTGACCGAGCAGGCCCGCCGCTGCGGCGTGGCCGTCCATGCCTACGTGCTCATGGGCAACCACTTTCACCTGCTGGCCACCCCCCAGACGGCCGACGGACTGCCGCTGATGATGCAGGCCGTGGGGCGCAGCTACGTGCGCTACTTCAACAACCGCCACGCGCGCACCGGCACGCTGTGGGAGGGGCGTTACCGCTCCACCGTGCTGCAGCCCGAGCGTTATTTGCTTGCCTGCATGGCTTACATGGACCTGAATCCGGTGCGCTCCGGCGCCACCGCGCAGGCGGTGGACTACCCCTGGTCCAGCCACGCCCATTGCCTGGGCCTGCGCAACGACCGGCTCATCACGCCGCATGCGTTGTTCTGGGCGCTGGGCAACACGCCCTTCGCCCGCGAGGCGGCCTACGCCGCGCTGGTGCAGGCGGGCGTCGGCCGGCTGCAGCAGCAGGCGCTGACCGATTCCGCGCTCGCCGGCTGGGCCCTGGGAGACGCCGCGTTCGTGCAGGCGTTGCAACAGCAGACGGAGCGGCGGGTGGTCAAAGGCAAGGCCGGCCGCCCGCCCGCAATGCCGAGGCCTATTCCCGAATAACTCCTTCAGGCCTCGTGGCAGAAAGCTTTATTGCTCCTGATTTTGATGTGTCCCCAATAAAAATAAATGCGATCTATTCTCATCAATAATGTGAATCTGACCCCATTTAAAGTGCTTGCCCGACCTTGCTGCGATGCACTAATCTTGCGCTCCCTGCGACCCATTTCCGAGGAGAGCGCCATGACGACGGCTGCCGAGATCCAATACCTGCAAGAGCACGGTCTCTATTCATCCACCCAAGAGCACGACGCGTGCGGCCTGGGCTTCGTGGCCCACATCAAGGGGGTGAAGCGCCACGACATCGTGACGCAGGCGCTCAAGATCCTCGAAAACATCGACCACCGCGGCGCCGTGGGCGCCGACAAGCTCATGGGCGATGGCGCGGGCATCCTGATCCAGATCCCCGACGCGCTCTACCGCGAAGAGATGGCCCGGGCCGGCACGGCCCCCGACGGCTCCACCGGCGTGGTGCTGCCGCCCTCCGGCGAATACGGCGTCGGCATGATCTTCCTGCCCAAGGAGCACGCCTCGCGCCTGGCCTGCGAGCAGGAGATGGAGCGCGCCATCAAGGCCGAGGGCCAGGTGCTGCTGGGCTGGCGCGACGTGCCGGTCAACCGCGACATGCCGATGTCGCCCACCGTGCGCAAGAAGGAGCCCATCCTGCGCCAGGTCTTCATCGGCCGTGGCAACGACGTGATCGTGCAGGACGCGCTGGAGCGCAAGCTGTACGTGATCCGCAAGACGGCCAGCGCCGCCATCCAGAACCTCAAGCTCAAGCACAGCAAAGAGTATTACGTGCCCAGCATGTCCAGCCGCACGGTGGTCTACAAGGGCCTGCTGCTGGCCGACCAGGTGGGCACCTATTACCTGGACCTGCAGGACGAGCGCTGCGTCTCGGCCGTGGGCCTGGTGCACCAGCGCTTTTCCACCAACACCTTCCCCGAATGGCCGCTGGCCCACCCGTACCGCTATGTGGCGCACAACGGCGAGATCAACACCGTCAAGGGCAACTACAACTGGATGAAGGCGCGCGAGGGCGTGATGGCCTCGCCCGTGCTCGCGGCCGACCTCAAGAAGCTCTACCCCATCAGCTTCGCCGACCAGTCCGACACCGCCACGTTCGACAACTGCCTCGAACTGCTGACCATGGCCGGCTACCCCATCAGCCAGGCCGTGATGATGATGATTCCCGAGCCGTGGGAGCAGCACACCACCATGGACGAGCGCCGCCGCGCGTTCTACGAATACCACGCCGCGATGATGGAGCCCTGGGACGGCCCGGCCTCCATCGTGTTCACGGACGGCCGCCAGATCGGCGCCACGCTGGACCGCAACGGCCTGCGCCCCTCGCGCTACTGCATCACCGACGACGACCTGGTCGTGATGGCCTCCGAGTCCGGCGTGCTGCCGATCCCCGAGAACAAGATCGTGCGCAAGTGGCGCCTGCAGCCCGGCAAGATGTTCCTGATCGATCTGGAGCAGGGCCGCATGATCGACGACGAGGAGCTCAAGGCCAACGTCGTCAACACCAAGCCCTACAAGCAGTGGATCGAGAACCTGCGCATCAAGCTCGACAGCGTGGGCGGCGAGGCGCCGGCCGGTCCGCTGCCGGCCGAACTGCCGCTGCTCGACCGCCAGCAGGCCTTCGGCTACACGCAGGAAGACATCAAGTTCCTGATGGCGCCCATGGCCAAGAACGGCGAAGAGGGCATCGGCTCCATGGGCAACGACAGCCCGCTGGCCGTGCTGTCGGGCAAGAACAAGCCGCTGTACAACTACTTCAAGCAGCTCTTCGCCCAGGTGACGAACCCGCCGATCGACCCGATCCGCGAGGCCATCGTGATGTCGCTCAACAGCTTCATCGGCCCCAAGCCCAACCTGCTGGACATCAACCAGGTCAACCCGCCGATGCGGCTCGAAGTGAGCCAGCCCATCCTGGACTTCGCCGGCATGGCCAAGCTGCATGCCATCGAAAAGCACACGCAGGGCAAGTTCAAGAGCGCGACCATCGACATCACCTACCCGCTGGACTGGGGCCGCGAAGGCGTGGAGGCCAAGCTGGCCTCGCTGTGCGCGCAGGCGGTCGATGCCATCAAGGGCGGCGCCAACATCCTCATCATCAGCGACCGCGCCGTGAACGCCACGCAGGTGGCCATCCCCGCGCTGCTGGCGCTGTCGGCCATCCACCAGCATCTGGTGCGCGAAGGGCTGCGCACCACGGCCGGCCTGGTGGTGGAGACCGGCACGGCGCGCGAGGTGCACCACTTCGCCGTGCTGGCCGGCTACGGCGCCGAGGCCGTGCATCCCTACCTCGCCATGGAAACCCTGGCCGAGATGCACGCGGGCATGCCGGGTGACCTGTCGCCCGATAAAGCCATCTACAACTACGTGAAGGCCATTGGCAAGGGCCTGTCGAAGATCATGTCCAAGATGGGCGTGTCCACGTACATGAGCTACTGCGGCGCGCAGCTGTTCGAGGCCATCGGCCTGAACACCGACACCATCGTCAAGTACTTCACCGGCACCGCCAGCCGCGTGGAAGGCATCGGCGTGTTCGAGATCGCCGAAGAAGCCATCCGCATGCACAAGGCCGCGTTCGGCGACGACCCGGTGCTGGAAACCATGCTGGACGCCGGCGGCGAATACGCCTGGCGCGCGCGCGGCGAAGAGCACATGTGGAGCCCCGACGCCATTGCCAAGCTGCAGCATTCCACGCGCGCCAACAACTGGAACACCTACAAGGAATACGCCCAGCTCATCAACGACCAGAGCCGCCGCCACATGACCCTGCGCGGCCTGTTCGAGTTCAAGTTCGACCCGACCAAGGCCATTGCCGTGGACGAGGTCGAATCGGCCAAGGAGATCGTCAAGCGCTTCGCCACCGGCGCCATGTCGCTCGGATCGATCTCCACCGAGGCGCACGCCACGCTGGCCGTGGCCATGAACCGCATCGGCGGCAAGAGCAACACGGGCGAGGGCGGCGAGGATGCCGCGCGCTACCGCCAGGAACTGAAGGGCATTCCGATCAAGCAGGGCGACACGCTCAAGAGCGTGATCGGCGCCGAGAACGTCGAGGTCGACCTGACGCTGCAGGACGGCGACTCGCTGCGCAGCCGCATCAAGCAGGTGGCGTCGGGCCGCTTCGGCGTCACGGCCGAATACCTGTCGTCGGCCGACCAGATCCAGATCAAGATGGCCCAGGGCGCCAAGCCCGGCGAGGGCGGCCAGCTGCCCGGCGGCAAGGTCACCAATTACATCGGCAAGCTGCGCCACAGCGTGCCCGGCGTGGGCCTGATCTCGCCCCCGCCGCACCATGACATCTATTCGATCGAGGACCTGGCCCAGCTCATCCACGACCTGAAGAACGTGGCGCCGCACGCCAGCATCAGCACCAAGCTGGTGTCCGAAGTGGGCGTGGGCACCATCGCCGCGGGCGTGACCAAGTGCAAGAGCGACCACCTGGTGATCGCCGGCCACGACGGCGGCACGGGCGCATCGCCCTGGTCGTCCATCAAGCACGCGGGCGGCCCGTGGGAGATCGGCCTGGCCGAAACCCAGCAGACCCTGGTGCTCAACCGCCTGCGCGGCCGCGTTCGCGTGCAGGCCGACGGCCAGATGAAGACCGGCCGCGACGTCGCCATCGGCGCGCTGCTGGGTGCCGACGAGTTCGGCTTCGCCACCGCGCCGCTGGTGGTCGAGGGCTGCATCATGATGCGCAAGTGCCACCTGAACACCTGCCCCGTGGGCGTGGCCACGCAGGACCCCGAGCTGCGCAAGAAGTTCTCGGGCAAGCCCGAGCACGTGGTGAACTACTTCTTCTTCATCGCAGAAGAAGTGCGCCAGATCATGGCCCAGTTGGGCATCCGCAAGTTCGACGACCTCATCGGCCGCACCGACCTGCTCGACATGCGGGCCGGCATCGCCCACTGGAAGGCGCGCGGCCTGGATTTCGGCCGCCTGTTCGCCCAGCCGAACGTGCCGGCCGACGTGCCGCGCTTTCATGTCGACGTGCAGGACCACAACATCGAGAAGACCCTGGACCGCAAGCTCATCGAGCGCAGCCAGCCCGCCATCGAAAAGGGCGAGCGCGTGCAGTTCATCGAAGTGGCGCGCAACGTGAACCGCTCGGTGGGCGCCATGCTCTCGGGCGCCGTCACGCGCGCCCACCCTGAAGGCCTGCCGGACGACACCATCCGCATCCAGCTGGAAGGCACGGGCGGGCAGTCGTTCGGCGCGTTCCTCACGCGCGGCATCACGCTGTACCTGATCGGCGATGCCAACGACTACACCGGCAAGGGCCTGTCGGGCGGCCGCGTCATCGTGCGCCCCAGCATCGACTTCCGCGGCGACACCACGCGCAACACCATCGTGGGCAACACGGTGATGTACGGCGCCACCAGCGGCGAATCGTTCTTCGGCGGCGTGGCGGGCGAACGCTTCGCGGTGCGCCTGTCCGGGGCCTCCACCGTGGTGGAAGGCACCGGCGACCATGGCTGCGAATACATGACGGGCGGCACCGTGGTGGTGCTCGGCAAGACGGGCCGCAACTTCGCGGCCGGTATGAGCGGCGGTGTGGCCTACGTGTACGACGAGGACGGCCTGTTCGACACCCGCTGCAACCTGTCCATGGTGACGCTGGAGCGCATCCTGCCCGGCGACGAGCAGACCGCCAGCATCTCGCGCGGCATCTGGCACCGAGACCAGACCGACGAAGCCCAGCTCAAGAAGATGCTGGAAGACCACAACCGCTGGACCGGCAGCAAGCGTGCGCGCGAACTGCTGGACAACTGGGCGGCCTCGCGCGCCAAGTTCGTGAAGGTGTTCCCGACCGAATACAAGCGCGCGCTGTCCGAAATCCATGAACGCAAGGTGCTGGAGGAGCCCGCGACCCCCGCGGTCGCCCATCCTGCGAAGGAAGCGGTGCCCGCCAAGTAAGGCCCGCCCGATCCACCCGCACCGCATTCAACGATTCAAGGACAGACATCATGGGAAAGACCACCGGCTTCATGGAATACGAGCGCATCGAAGAGGGCTACAAGCCCGTCGGCGAGCGCCTGAAGCACTACAAGGAATTCGTCATCGGCCTGGATGACGCGCAGGCCAAGATCCAGGGCGCGCGCTGCATGGACTGCGGCACGCCGTTCTGCAACAACGGCTGCCCGGTCAACAACATCATTCCGGACTTCAACGACCTGGTGTACCAGCAGGACTGGAAGAGCGCCATCGCGGTGCTGCACAGCACCAACAACTTCCCCGAGTTCACCGGCCGCATCTGCCCCGCGCCCTGCGAAGCCGCCTGCGTGCTCAACGTGAACGACGACCCGGTGGGCATCAAGTCCATCGAGCACGCCATCATCGACCGCGCCTGGGCCGAGGGCTGGGTCAAACCCCTGCCCCCGAAGCACAAGACCGGCAAAAAGGTCGCCGTGGTCGGCTCCGGCCCGGCCGGCATGGCGGCGGCCCAGCAACTGGCGCGCGCGGGCCACGACGTGACCCTGTTCGAGAAGAACGACCGCATCGGCGGCCTGCTGCGCTACGGCATTCCCGACTTCAAGATGGAGAAGTCGCACATCGACCGCCGTGCCGAGCAGATGGCCGCCGAGGGCGTCACCATCCGCACCGGCGTCTTCATCGGCGCCGCCAAGGACGGCCTGGGCAAGGGCTCCAAGGTCACCAACTGGGCCAAGGAAACCATCACGCCCGAGCAACTGCAAAACGACTTCGACGCCGTGCTGCTGACCGGCGGCGCCGAGCAGTCGCGCGACCTGCCCGTGCCGGGTCGCGACCTGGACGGCGTGCACTTCGCAATGGAGTTCCTTCCCCAGCAGAACAAGGTCAACGCGGGCGACAAGCTCAAGGGCCAGTTGCGCGCCGATGGCAAGCACGTCATCGTGATCGGCGGTGGCGACACCGGCAGCGACTGCGTGGGCACCAGCAACCGCCACGGCGCCGTGAGCGTCACGCAGTTCGAGCTGATGCCCCAGCCGCCCGAGGTCGAGAACCGCCCCATGACCTGGCCCTACTGGCCGATCAAGCTGCGCACCAGCTCCAGCCACGAGGAGGGCTGCGAGCGCGAGTTCGCCATCTCCACCAAGGAACTGCTGGGCGAGAAGGGCAAGGTCACCGGCCTCAAGACCGTCCGCGTCGAATGGAAGGAAGGCAAGATGGTCGAGGTGGCTGGCAGCGAGCAGGTCCTCAAGGCCGACCTCGTGCTGCTGGCCATGGGCTTCGTGAGCCCCGTCGCGCAGGTGTTGGACGCCTTCGGCGTGGACAAGGACGCCCGCGGCAACGCGAAGGCCACCACCGACTTTGACGGCGGCTACGCCACCAACGTGCCCAAGGTGTTCGCCGCGGGCGACATGCGCCGGGGCCAGTCCCTGGTGGTGTGGGCCATCCGCGAAGGCCGCCAGGCCGCGCGCGCGGTGGACGAGTTCCTGATGGGGTACTCCGACTTGCCGCGCTGAGTCCCGTCAAAAGCGCAGGCTTTGAAGCACAACGGCGCTCTTCGGAGCGCCGTTTTCTTTGCGCCGATGCGATGGCCCGAACGACCCAAAAAAAAGCCCCTGCCGAACGGCAGGGGCTTTCGTGGAAAGGCCAGCGTTTGCGGCGCAGCGCCGGTCGCCCTTTCCTTTCTCTTTTTTTCTCTGACCTCCCTCTCCTACCGAAATCAGGGGGTGATTTCGATGATCTGGGTGATGTGGGGCTGGCCTTGGCCTGGCAGCGGTTGGTAGATGTGGAGCTTCACCACGCGCACAGGGGCGTTGGGCACGACGTTCTGGGCCTTGGCCAAGAACGAATAATTGGTGCCGGCGACCACTTGGGTTGCAAAGGCGAACGGGATGTACTTGGTGCCCACCAGGGTCACGGCTTCTGCGAAGACCTTATTGGCCTCTGCAGTGAGTTCGAAATTGAAGCCGGTCCAGCCGCCTGCAAGATTGTTCGACATGTCGCTCATCCTCTCTAGAGTTTGGTCGCTGCTTGAGTGAAGCCAAAAACGTGCGAGCCTCCGTTTCTGGCTGTCCATTCGTCACCGGAGAGCGCTTTTTTTGAATTCTTGGTGATTCTTCGATCGCTTCGTTTCCAGCCACGGATTCTGGCGACAGGCCTTCTTTCTGCCCTTAACCAGGGCTGAGAGGTCCTGAAACGTTCTGAAATTTCTCGAAGCCCTGCGATCGGTGCGCGGTGCGTTTTTTCGCCTTGGAAGCAAAACGGCACCTTGCGGCACCGTTTTGGATTGCTATGAAAATATGAGCAATATGCCGGCGCATTCATTGCGCTGGAAGCTGTTTTGGCTCCGATTCCTCAGAACTTGTACTGCACGCCCACCGTCACCTGCCGCGGGCTGCCCGGCATGACCCAGACGCGGTTGTAGGCGCTGTGGTAGTAGGTCTTGTCGAACAGGTTGTCCACGTCCAGCGATACGCGCAGGCGCTTGTCCAGGTTCCAGTAAGTGGTCAGCTTGGCCACGGTGTAGGCGGGCAGGCGCGGCTCGCCCGTGTCGCCGCGGCGCTCGCCCACGTGGGTGAAGCCGCCGCCCACGCCCAACAGGCCGCCGCCGGCCAGCGCCCTTTCGTGCGTCACGAAGGCGCTGGCGCTCTGGCGTGCGAACTGGGTGATGAGCGGGTCGGCGTCCAGGTAGGTGTAGCTCAGCGCCACGCGCCAGCCGGGCGCGACCCAGCCGGCCAGTTCGGCCTCCAGGCCCCGGTTGCGGACCTTGCCGGGCACCGGCACCAGGTACACGCCGTCGTCGTCCCAGGTGGCCGTGTTGTGCTTGCTGATGTCGAACAGCGCCACGCTGCCGCCCAGGCGTGCATCGGCGCTCTGCCACTTCATGCCCAACTCGCGCGCGGTGCCGATCTCGGGCTGGATCTGCTGGCCGGACGCGGTGGTCTGGGCCTGCGCGCGGAACGATCGCCCGGCGCTGGCGTACACCGACACTTCGGGCGTGGCCAGCCAGGTCAGGCCCAGGCGCGGCGAGGTGGCGCTCGGGTCCTGGGTGGTGACGCGGCCCGTGCTGCGCTCGTCGATCTCGCCGCGGTAGCGGTCGTGGCGCACGCCGGCCAGGAGCTTCCACTGGGGCGTGAGGCTGATCTGGTCCTGCACGTAGAAGGCGGTGGTGCGGTCGTCCACCGTGCGGTCGATGGCCCGGGCCGTGAGCGCGGGCCGCGCGGCGGCGCCGTACACCGGGTTGGCCACGCTGATGCCGTAGCCGAAGCGACCGCCGCCCGCCTGGGTGAGCATGGTCTGGTCCATGTCGAAGCGCGACACCTCGGCGCCGACCAGCAGCTCGTGCTGGAAGGCACCGGTCGTGAGGCGCCCGTTCAGGTCGAGCTGCACCGTGGTGTCCTCGGACCGGAAGTCGCGGCGGATGAGCCGGCGGCACAGCCAGCCGCTGGCCTCGACCGAGGTCTGGCAGGGCGACGGGCCGTACTGGTGGGATTCGCTGGCCAGGCCGGCCAGCGTGTTGCGCTTGTACTGCAGGCCGGCGCGCAGGCTCCAGTCGGCCGACAGTGCCTGCTCCAGGAAGAACTGGTGCGTCTGGTTGTCCACGGTGATGTCGCCGTCGCCGGGTTCGCCGTAAAAGCGCGAGGTGGGCACCGCGCCCAATTGGCCGTTGACCGAGACCACGCCCCGGTCGAGCGGCGCGCGCTGGCGCAGCCACTCGCCGTCGTAGCGCAGCACGGTGTTGGGGCCGAGCTTCCAGGTGATGGCCGGGGCGATCAGCTCGCGGCGGCTGTGCACGAAGTCGCGGAAGCTGTCCTTGTCCTCCACCGACACGTTGAGGCGGTAGGCCAGCGTGGCGGGCTCGGTGGCGCTGCCGTTCAGCGGGCCGGTGCTGTCCAGCGCCATGCGCTTGGCGTCGTGCGTGCCGTAGTAGGCCTCGACCGAATGCGCGGCCTTGAACAGGGGCGGCTTGGTCACGACGTTCACCGTGCCGCCCGGCTCGCTGTTGCCGTACAGCGCGCCCATGGTGCCCTTGAGGAATTCGAAGCGCTCCACGTTGGCGGTGTCGCGCGGCGCGTTGAAGCCGCGGTTGGCCGGCATGCCGTTGCGCAGCAGGCCCATGCCCATGTCCTCGTGGCCCACGAAGCCGCGCATGGCTACGTTGTCCCAGATGCCGCCGAAGTTGTTCTGCCGCGAAACGCCGGCCACGTAGTCCAGCACGTCATCGAGGCGCTGGGCGCCCAGGTCGTCGACCAGCTGGCGCGTGACCACGCGCACAGCCTGGGGCACTTCGCGCAGCGGCGTGTCGGTCCTGGTCGCGCCCTCGGATTCCTGGGCGTGGTACTGGCCGGACTGCTGGCGGCCGACGACCTCGGTGGCGGGCAATTGCGGCTCGGCGGCCGCGGGCGCCTGGGCCCAGGCGGGCAGGGCGGTGCCCTGCACCAGGGCCGCGAGGCTGGCCGCGGCCAGCAGAGAGCGGCGCGGGCCGCGGGCCGCGGCGGCGCAGGGGGGAGGCGGAAATCGTCGGTCAGGGGTCGGGTGGCGGTGCATCGGTGCTTCTCTCGTTGGTGGTTGTCGAGAAGAAGACACGCAGCCCCCCGGAAAGGGGACAGCCCTTTTGCTTTGTTTCGATCGATGTGTGCGAAGTGTTGCGCGCGCGCCGCGCCGGGGCGTTTCGCGCCCCGCCACGCGGCCCCTGGTGGCGCGGGGCTTGATATTCTTCGAGCCACAAGAAACGACATCGACGAGGAGAACCCGTGGCCAGAGAGCGGACGAGGGCAGGCAGCATCGGCACCCGGCTGGCACTGCTGGCGTTCAGCGCCGTCTTCGCCGTGGTATTTGGCGTCTTCGGCTACACCTACGGACTGCGGCCCCTGGCCAGCACCCTGCGCCTGGCGTGGGAGGTGCACCACCGCTGGCAGCCGGTGCAGGCCGAGGTCCTCTCCGCGGAGCTTCGGAGGGAGGCGCGCCGTTCGGGCAGCGGTACGGGGCCCGCGTTCGAAGTGCAGGCCCGCTACCGCTACGCCGTGGACGGCAAGCCCCATGAAGGCACCCGCGTGGGCCTGGACCCGGCAGGCCATGGCGAATCGATGGACTTCGACGGTTGGCAGCGCCGGTGGCTCGCGCAACTGCAAGGCGCCCGGGCCAGCGGGCACACCGTCACCGCGTGGGTGCACCCGGCCAACCCGTCGCAATCGCTGATCGACCCCGCCATCCGCTGGCGCCTGCAGCTGTTTCGTCTGCCCTTTGCCCTGGTGTTCACCGGCGTGGGCCTGGTGGCGGCCTGGGTGTTCGTCGTCGTCCTGCTGCGCTGGCGCAAGATGGCTCGCGAAGAGGCCGATGCCGCGTCCCTGTCGGACGGGCCGTTGCCCCCGCCTGGGAACCCGGCACGCCGATCCCTCGGCATCCTGTGGCTCATCGCGTTGTTTTGGTGCGGCTTCAGTGTCCCGATGGCCGCCTTGCTGTGGCCCGATCCCCATATTCCGTGGCTCGCCAAGGGGGTCATGGGCCTGTGCGCTCTGGTGGGCATCGGGCTGCTGTGGTACTCGGGGCATGTCACCTACCTGGCCTGGCGATACGCGGGCACCGGGCTCGCCTTGCAGCCCGCGCGGCCACTCGCAGGGCATCCGGTCGAGGTGGCGCTGGTGGTGCCGGCCCGTGCCGCGCCCCGCATGCAGGGGCACAGCCTGCAATTGCGACTGGCCCAGTACCGGGTGGACGAAGCGAGTTCGGGCTCACCCGAACGGCGCGTGGAGTCTTTCGCCGAGCCCGTGGCGATGCAGCCGGCCAGCGGCGGCCGGCTGCGGCTGGTGGCGCGTTTCCTGGTGCCGCCCGATGCGCCGACCAGCGGCGCCCGCCGCTCGGGCGAGCGCGTGGAATGGCGGCTGGACCTGCTGCGCACGCCGCAAGGCGAGCCGGAGTGGACGTGCGACGTGCCCGTCCAGGCGGCAGCGCAGCCCCTGTCAGGGGAGCCGCCGGACCGCTTCGACCGCCGGGTGGCCTGGAAGGGCACGCCCGTTCCCGTCAGTGCCCGCCCGGCGGGGCCGGGCGCGGAGCAGGATGACGAGGCCCCCATGTTCCTGCCGCCCGCTGTCACGCTGCAGGAAACCCAGCACGCCTGGCACTTCGTCTTTCGCCCGGGCGGCTGGACCTGGGCGGCCGGCATCGTGCTGGTGAACCTGGCGCTCGTCGCGGTGGCCCTGGACGGGCTGGGCGTGTCCCTGGCCGCCGGGTGGCGCACCCCGGCGGCCGCGGGCGCCGGGTGGGCCCTGGCGGTGGCGTTGCTGCATGCCGCATCCCGGCGCTGGACGCTGGCGGTGCAGGACGCCGGCCTGGTCGTGCAGCGCCGCTCCTGGCTGTGGTCGCACGCGCGGGCGGTGCCGGGCGAGGCCACCCAGGCGCTGGTCCGCGCGCTGCAACGGGTCACGGGCAGCGGCCCCAGCGAAGAGGCCTACTTCGCGCTGTATGCGCCGGTGCCCGAAGGGGGCCGCGTGCGCCTCACGCCCGGCATCGCCGGCACCGAGGCCGCCACGGCCGTGGGCCAGGCGATCGCCCAGGCCTGGCGGGTCCGGCAGGGCCATTTCACCCCCGGATCGCAGCGGCCCGCGTTGACGGGCCACTCGCGCCCGACCTGGGGCGCCCTGGCCGCGCTGGCTGTGCTGGCGTGGTGCCTGTGGGGCGGTTAGTCCGCGGTCAGAACGTGTGCCTGGCCGTGAGCGTGACGTGGCGCGGCGCGCCGGGCACCACCCACACGCGGTTGTAGGCGCTGGCGTAATAGCGCTTGTCGAACGCGTTGTCCACCTGCAGCGACAGGCGCAGCGCGGGCCCTGCCTGCCAGTGCGCCAGCAGCCGCATGGTGGTGTAGGCGGGCAGCCGGGGCGATCCGGCATCGCCCGTGCGCTCGCCCACGTGCGTGAGCCCGCCCCCGAGGCCGACGGTGTGCCCGCCCGCTCCGCCGATGCTGCCGTCCAGCGCCCATTCGCGCACCACCAGCAGGCTGCCGCTCGCGCGCGGAAACTGCGGCAGCGACCGCTGCAGCCAGGCGCCGCCGGCCACCACGCTCCAGCCGGCCGCGGACCGGCCCGCCAGCTCGAACTCCGCGCCCCGGCTGCGCACGCGGGCGGCGGCCACGCTGTGGTCCGGGTGCTGCGGGTCGGTGACGAGCACATTGCGCTTGGCGATGTCGTAGAGCGCGAGCGACGCCGACAGCGGGCCCTCGGGCGGCTGCCACTTCACGCCGATCTCGCGCGCCAGCCCTTTCTCGGGCGCGAAGGCGCCGCCCTGCACGTCCACGCCCACGTTCGGGCGGAACGAGGCGCCGACGCTGGCATACACCGCCCAGCCCGGCACGGGCAGCCAGGTCAGGCCCGCGCGCGGCGACAGGGCGCCCTGCGACTGGCGCCGCGTGCCGCCGGCCAGCCGGTCGTCCACGGCCTGCCGGAAGCGGTCGTGGCGCAGGCCCAGCAGCGCCTGCCACCGCGGCGCCAGTTCGATCTGGTCCTGCAGGTACAGGCCCAGGCCGCGCTGGTGCTCGTCGGTGGACAGGAAATCCTGCGTCGCCGGCCGCTCGTCGCCATACACGGGCTGGCGCACGTCGATGCCATCGGCCTGCCAGGTGCCGGCCGGCGACTGCTGCATGACCTGTGAGAGCCGGAAGCGAAACACCTCCATCCCCGCCAGCAGCGTGTGCCGCAGTCCGCCCGCCTCCCACTGCCCCTGCAGATCGAGCTGGCCCGAGCGGTCGCTGGAGGCGAAATCGCGCCAGCGCCGCTGGCGCCACAGCCAGCCGCGTGCCTCCAGGTCGGCCAGCGCCTCGCCGTAGCCGTGGCCGTAGGTGGTGAAGCCCACCATGGTGCCGCGCCGCGCCATCAGCCCCGCATGCACGCGCCAGCCGGGGGCCAGGGCGTGGTCCAGCAGCCACTGGTGCGTCTGGTTGACCATGGCCAGGTCGCCGTCGCCGGGATCGCCATAGAAGTGCGTGACCGGCACGGTGCCCACCTGCCCGCCGAGCGCCACCACGCCCCGGTCCAGCGGCGCGCGCTGGCGCAGCCATTCGCCGTCGTAGCGCAGCGTGGTGGCCTCGGCGAGGCGCCAGGTGAACGCCGGCGCCAGCATGTCGCGGCGCGTGCGCACGTGCTCGCGAAAGCTGCCCTTGTCCTCGGCCACGGCGGTGAGGCGGTAGGCGATGCGCGCGGGTTCGCCCGACTCCGGCGCGGTGCCTGCCGACGCATCCAGCGGGCCGCCCAGCGTGAGCACGGCGCGCCTTGTGTTCCAGCGGCCCAGGCTCGCCTCGATCGTGCGCAGCGGCTCCCACGGCGCGGGCTGCGTCACCACGTTGAGCGTGCCGCCGGGCTCGGACACGCCGTACAGCGCCGCCACGGGCCCGCGCAGGAACTCGAAGCGCTCCACGTTGGCCGTGTCGCGCGGCGCGTTGTAGCCCCGGTTGCCGGCCATGCCGTTGCGCAGCAGGCTCATGCCGGTGTCCTCGTGGCCGGCGAAGCCGCGCAGGGCGATGTTGTCCCAGGTGCCGCCGAAGTCGTTCTGGCGCGATACGCCGGGCACGTAGTCGAGCGCGTCGTCCAGGCGCGTGGCGCCCAGGGCGTCCAAGGTCGGGCGCGGCAGGGTGGACAGGGCCTGCGGCACCGCGAGCGCGGGCGTGGCCGTGCGCGTGGCGGCGCCGGCCCCGCGGCCGTTGCCGCTCCCGAGGGCGGCGTCGGTGGTGCCCCCGGCCTCGCGCAGGGCGGTCACGCGCACCACGGGCAGCACGGCGGCGTCCGGCCCGGGCAGGGCCGACGCGGGTGCGGCGGGCGCGGTGGCCATGGCGCCTGCCGGCCGCAGCACGAAGACGCCGGGCGCCTCCTCGGCTGCCGCGAGCCCCGTGCCCGCCAGCAGCCGCGCCAGTGCCTCGGCGGATGTGAACCGGCCCGCCACGCCGGGCGCCTGCAGTCCGCGCAGCAGCGCCCCATCGGCCTGCACCGAGGCCCCGGTCTGCGCCGCCAGGGCCGGCAGCCGGTCGGCCAGCGGGCCCGGGGGCAGTTCGACCGCCCGCGGCGCGGGGGCGGGTGATTGCGCCGCGGCCGCGCCCGCCAGCAGGCACAGCGCCAGGCAGCCCGCCCGCGTGCGCAGCCTGGCCCTCCGCCCTGCCATCAGTCCTGCACGGTGGCCGGCAGCACCCGCGCCCAGTAGCGCGTGCGCCAGGCCACGCGCACCGGCAGGGTGCGGGGCAGGGCGTCGAGCACGGCGTCGCTGCGGTCGATCTGGAAGGCGCCGGTGATGCGCAGCGCGGCCACGGCCGGGTCGCACTGCACCACGCCGGCACGGTAGCGGGCGAGGTCTTCGAGGAACTCGCCCAGCGGCTGGTTGCGCGCCACCAGAAGGCCTTCGGCCCAGCGCCCGGCGAACGGGTCGGCGGGCGCGATGGGCGCGATGGGCGCCATCTGGCCGGCGGTGAAGCGCAGCGCCTGCCCGGCCGGCACGGTCTGCACCAGCCCCTGTGCGGTGCGCACGGCCACGGCGCCTTCGTGCACCGTGAGCCGGCAGCCGTCCGGCGCGTCGCACGCCACGAAGCGCGTGCCCAGCGGGCGCAGCTCGCCTTCGCGCGTGACGAGCACGAACGGGCGGTGGCCGGGCGCACCGGCGTCCGCGCCGGTCTGCACCAGCACCTCGCCGTGCAGCAGCCGCACAGTGCGCTGCGCGGGCGAATAGGCCACGTCGATGGCCGTGGCGGTGTTGAGCCACAGGCGCGTGCCGTCGGGCAACACGAGGTCGCGGCGCTCGCCCCGCGCCGTGTGGTGGTCGGCCGTGAAGGCCTCGCCCCATTGGCGCCAGGCCAGGTGCGCGGCGGGCAGCGCCACGGCCAGGCCGCCGAGCGCGCGCAGCGCACGGCGCCGCCCGTTGCCGCGTGCCCGGCCCAGCACGGCCTGCGCGAGCGGCGGGCTGATGAGGCCCAGCTGCGCCTGCATGCGCTGCGCGCGCTGCCAGGCGCGTTCGTGCTCGGGGTGTTCGGTGCGCCAGCGCTCGCAGGCCGCGTGGTCCTGCGCCGTGGCGTCGCCGGCATGCAGCCGGGCCAGCCATTGCGCCGCTGCGCGCACGGCGGCGCGGTCCGGGGGCAGGGGTGCGGCGGCGGGGTTCAATCCACCGCCAGGATGCAGGCTTCGAAGGCTTGGGCCATGTAGCGCTTGACGCTGCGCTCGGTCACGCCCAGCGTGGCGGCGATGCGGGCGTAGTCCTGCCCCTCGATCTGCGACAGCAGGAAGGCGCGCCGCGCGCGCTCGGGCAGGCCGGCCAGGGCCGCATCCAGCCGGTGCAGCGCCTGGCGGGCCATGGCGTGCTGCTCGGCCGAGGGCCACTGCGCTTCGGGCAGCGTGGCCAGCGCGTCGAGCCAGGCGCGCTCCAGCGACAGCCGGCGAAAGTGGTTGGCCACGAGCCGGCCCGCCACGGTGACCAGGTAGGCCCGGGGCTCGCGCGGCGTGGCGGCGTGTGCGTCGGCCTCGGTGCCGGCTTCGGCGCCCAGCCGGTGGGCGAGCAGCCGCACGAAGGTGTCCTGCGCCAGGTCCGCCGCCTGGTCGGGGCAGCCCAGCCGCGCGCGCAGCCAGCCCAGCAGCCAGCGGTGGTGCGCGCCGTACAGGCGGCCGATCTCTTCAGCCGGCCCGGGGGCGGGCGCGGCGGCGTGGTGGGCGGCGGACACGGGAGCCACGGGCGGGAATCCGATGGGTAAACGCCCGGTGGGCGGTCAATGAGAATGCATCGCATTATCTCATCCGTGGGCGGTGGTCCGTCCACGGGCCCGTTGCCCGGGCCGGGATGCTTTCTGGTGCACCCTTCGGGCTTTTGGTTTGCTATTTAATTGATAGCGGTATGCCCTAGTGATGATTGCGCTGCAGGCCATTTTGGTTCTCATCTGCCGGCGCGCGCTGCACCGCATTGGGGCGCGTTTCGCGCGGTCGGAGACAATACCGGCCTGGTCCCACCCCCTTCGCGCGTGGCCGCCCGCTGTCCCGGGCCGCCGCGCGCATTGCTTTTCGTCTCTCTGGAACACCCGATACGCCATGAAAAAGATTGCAGCCGTTTTATTGATGTCCCTGGGCGCCCTGCTGGCCGGTTGCGGCAAGAACGACAGCGCGCAGCCCGCTGCGGCCGCAACCCCCGCACCGGCCGCCGCCACCAAGATCGTGGTGGGCCTGGACGACAACTTCCCGCCCATGGGCTTTCGCGACGAAAAGAACGAACTGGTGGGCTTCGACATCGACATGGCGCGCGAAGCCGCCAAGCGCATGGGCGTGGCGGTGGAGTTCAAGCCGATCGACTGGAGCGCCAAGGAGGCCGAACTGTCCGGCCAGCGCGTGGATGCGCTGTGGAACGGGCTGACCATCACGCCCGAGCGCAAGCAGAACATCGCCTTCACCGCGCCGTACATGGAGAACCACCAGATCGTCGTGGTGTCGGCCCAGTCCCCCATCAAGGCCAAGGCCGATCTGGCCGGCAAGGTGGTGGGCGCGCAGGAGGGCAGCAGCGCGGTCGATGCGGTCAAGAAGGAAGACGCCGTGTTCAAGTCGTTCAAGGAGTTCAAGACCTTCGGCGACAACGTGACGGCGCTGATGGACCTGTCCACCGGCCGCCTGGAGGCCGTGGTGGTCGATGAAGTGGTGGGCCGCTACTACGTGGCCAAGAAGCCCGGCGCCTACGCCGTGCTGGACGAGCACTTCGGCACCGAAGACTACGGCGTGGGCGTGCGCAAGGACGACACCGCGCTGCAGGGCCGCCTGGACAAGGCCCTGGCCGACATGAAGCAGGACGGCACGGCCGGAAAGATCGCCACGCAGTGGTTCGGCAAGAACATCCTTAAATAAAGAACAACCCCCTGAGGCGCTGCGCGCCTTCCCCCTTCTCTCGCATCACTGCGTGATGCGGGAAGGGGGACGCAGCCGGCGCGGCGGGGCGGCCCTTGCGCGGCTGCCGCTGGCTTTGGGCCGCGCCAGTTGCCCAGGCTGCAGGCCTTGCCGGCCGCAGTCGTTTAGCCATGGACTCTCGTAGCTCATAGATGGATTACGTTCTCTCCCTTCTGGGGCCGATGGCGCAGGGCGCTGCGGTCACGCTGAAGCTCTTCGCCATCACGCTGGTGCTGGCCGTGCCGCTCGGGCTCGCACTGGCGCTGGCGCGCGTGTCGCGCCTGGCGCCGCTGTCGGCGCTGGTCAACGGCTACATCTGGCTCATGCGCGGCACGCCGCTCATGCTGCAGATGCTGTTCATCTATTTCGCGCTGCCGTTCGTGCCGGTCATCGGCGTGCGGCTGCCGGACTTTCCCGCCGCCGTGGTGGCCTTCGCGCTCAACTACGCGGCGTATTTCGCGGAGATCTTCCGCTCCGGCATCCAGTCGGTGGACCGGGGCCAGTACGAGGCCGTCCGCGTGCTGGGCATGACCTACGGCCAGACCATGCGCCGCATCGTGCTGCCGCAGATGGTGCGCCGCATCCTGCCGCCCATGAGCAACGAGACCATCACCCTGGTCAAGGACACCTCCCTCATCTACGTGCTGGCCCTGAACGACCTGCTGCGCGCCGCGCGCGGCATCGTGCAGCGCGACTTCACCACCACGCCGTTCATCGTGGCGGCGGCTTTTTATCTGACCATGACCCTGGTGCTCACCTGGGGCTTCCAGCGCCTGGAGAAACGCTATGCCAGACACGACGCTTGACGCGGCGGGCGCGGTGCCCATGATCGAGGCGCGCGGCCTGCACAAGGCCTTCGGCGCCACGCCGGTGCTGCGCGACGTGTCGCTCACCCTCGGGCGGGGCGAGGTGGTGGCGGTGATCGGGCCCTCGGGCTCGGGCAAGAGCACCTTCCTGCGCTGCCTGAACCACCTGGAGACCATCGACAGCGGCCACATCGCCATCGAAGGCGAGGCGCTGGCGACCACCGACGCGGCGGGCCGCTGCACCTACGTGCCCGAGGCCCGCGTGCGCGGCATCTGCCGCAAGATGGGCATGGTGTTCCAGTCGTTCAACCTGTTCCCGCACCTGACCGTGCTGCAGAACCTGATCGAGGCGCCCATGGTGGTGCGCGGCATGCCGCGCGAGGCCGCGGTGGCCCGCGCCGAGGCGCTGCTGGCCAAGGTGGGCCTGTCGGACAAGCGCGACCACTTTCCCGGCCGGCTGTCGGGCGGGCAAAAGCAGCGCGTGGCCATCGCCCGCGCACTGGCCATGGAGCCCGACATCCTGCTGTTCGACGAGCCCACTTCCGCCCTTGACCCCGAGCTGACCGGCGAGGTGCTGCGCACCATGCGCGAGCTGGCCAGCGACCGCATGACCATGCTGGTCGTCACCCACGAGATGGGCTTTGCGCGCGAGGTGGCCCACCGCGTGGTGTTCATGGACCGGGGCGAGCTGATCGAATCGGCCCCGGCGGCGGCGTTTTTCGCAAATCCGCAACATGCGCGCACCCAGGCATTTCTTCGCAGCATGCTTTGACCGGCATTCGGTGGTCGGTAAAAATCCAAGCCAAATCGGCTTCCAAGGCAGTTATCACTAGGGCATGGCGCTATCGAAAAATGAGCATTCGCGCCCCCTGGATTTTTGCAAACATCCATGCATGTATGTTTGCGTTACCATCGCATGCCCGGGGTTTGCCCTGACCCGCGACAATCACCGGTTGGTCCCCTTCTTCATCCCCTCTGAATGCCTGAGCACCCATTTCTGGTCGAACTGCGCAACGTGACGTTCTCGTACGGCGAGCGTGACATCCTGCGCGACGTTTCGCTGTCCGTGCCGCGCGGCAAGGTCACGGCGCTCATGGGCGCCTCCGGCGGCGGCAAGACCACGGTGCTGCGCCTCATCGGCGGCCAGCAGCGGGCGCAGCAGGGCGAGGTGCTGGTCGGCGGCCAGGACGTGGGCCGCATGGATGCCGCCACGCTCTACGCCGCGCGGCGCCGCATGGGCATGCTGTTCCAGTTCGGGGCGCTGTTCACCGACATGAGCGTGTTCGAGAACGTGGCCTTTCCGCTGCGCGAGCACACCGACCTGCCCGAGGAACTGATCCGCGACATCGTGCTGATGAAGCTCAATGCCGTGGGCCTGCGCGGCGCGCGCGACCTCATGCCCAGCCAGGTCTCGGGCGGCATGGCCCGGCGCGTGGCGCTGGCCCGGGCGATCGCCCTGGACCCCGAACTCATCATGTACGACGAGCCCTTCGCCGGGCTCGATCCCATTTCCCTCGGCACGGCGGCCCAGCTCATCCGGCAGCTGAACGACGCCATGGGCCTGACGACCCTCATCGTCTCGCACGACGTGGAAGAGACCTTCCGCGTGGCCGACCACGTGATCGTGCTCGGCCCCGGCACCGTGGCCGCGCAGGGCACGCCCGACGAGGTGCGCGCCAGCCGCGACCCGCTGGTGCACCAGTTCGTGCACGCGCTGCCCACCGGCCCCGTGCCGTTCCATTACCCCGGCCCCGACGTGGCGCAGGATTTCGGCCCGACCCCCGGAGGTGCGCGATGAGCTGGTGGCGTCCTTCCGATGTGGGCTTCGCGGTGCGCAGCCACCTGGCCGGCATGGGCCGCGCGGCGCGCCTGTTCGGCCGGCTGGTGGCCCTGATCGGCCCCACGCTGCAGCGCCCGGGGCTGGTGCGCGACCAGATCCATTTCCTGGGCAACTATTCGCTGTCCATCATCGCCGTGTCGGGCCTGTTCGTGGGCTTCGTGCTCGGCCTGCAGGGCTACTACACGTTGCAGCGCTACGGCTCGGCCGAATCGCTGGGCCTTCTGGTGGCGCTGTCGCTGGTGCGCGAGCTGGGCCCGGTGGTCACGGCGCTGCTGTTCGCCGGCCGCGCGGGCACCTCGCTCACGGCCGAGATCGGCCTCATGCGCGCGGGCGAGCAGCTCTCGGCCATGGAGATGATGGCCGTCGATCCGGTGCGCCGCATCCTCGCGCCGCGTTTCTGGGCCGGCGTGTTCACCATGCCGCTGCTGGCCGCGGTGTTCAGCGCGGTGGGCGTGATCGGCGGCTGGATCGTGGGCGTGCTCATGATCGGCGTGGACGGCGGCGCCTTCTGGGGCCAGATGCAGGGCGGCGTGGACGTGTGGAAGGACGTGGGCAACGGGGTGCTCAAGAGCCTCGTGTTCGGCGTCACCGTCACGTTCATCGCGCTGCTGCAGGGCTACCTGGCCAAGCCCACGCCCGAAGGCGTGTCGCGGGCCACCACGCGCACGGTGGTGATGGCGTCGCTCGCCGTGCTGGGGCTGGACTTCGTCCTCACCGCCCTGATGTTCAGTATTTGACGGGGCCGCACGCCCGCAACCCCTAGGAAACACACACATGCAGCATTCCAAGAACGATATCTGGGTCGGCCTGTTCGTCCTGCTGGGCGGCGCGGCGCTGGTCTTTCTGGCCTTGCAGTCCGCCAACCTGCTCAAGTTGAACTTCCAGACCGGCTACCAGGTCACCGCGCTGTTCGACAACATCGGCGGCTTGAAGCCCCAGGCGGCGGTGCGCAGCGCCGGCGTGGTGGTCGGCCGCGTGCAGTCCATCACCTTCGACGACAAGAGCTTCCAGGCCAAGGTGACGCTGGAGCTGCAAAAGCGCTATGCGTTCCCCAAGGACAGCTCGCTCAAGATCCTCACGAGCGGCCTGCTGGGCGACCAGTACATCGGCATCCAGGCCGGTGCCGACGAAGCCAACCTGGCGGAAGGCGACAAGATCTCCTCCACCCAGTCGGCCGTGGTGCTGGAAAACCTGATCGGACAATTTCTCTATGGCAAGGCAGAGGGCGGCGGCAACAGCAGCAGCGCGCCTTCCTCCAGCACAGGTGGCAAAAAATGACGACAACAACGACCATGAAACGGGCCCTGGCCCACGGCAGCGCACTGGCATTGGGCGCGCTCTTCCTGACGGGCTGCGCCAGCGGCCCCGGGGCCAACCCGCGTGACCCGCTGGAGCCCTACAACCGCAGCATGACGAACTTCAACGACAACGTCGATTCGATCATCCTGCGGCCGGTCGCCACGGCCTACCGCGACATCACGCCCGCGCCCGTGCGCACCGGCGTGAGCAACTTCTTCTCCAACCTGGGCGATGCCTGGTCGTTCGTGAATAACCTGCTGCAACTGCGTGGCGAGGGCGCGCTCAACAGCCTGGTGCGCTTCAACGTGAACACGGTGTTCGGCTTAGGCGGCGTGTTCGACGTGGCCAGCGAAATGGGCGTGGACCGCGCCAAGCAGGACTTCGGTCTCACGCTCGGCCACTGGGGCATCCCCACCGGCCCGTACCTCGTGCTGCCGCTGCTGGGCCCGTCCACCGTGCGCGACACGCTGGCGCTGCCGGTCGATGCCAAGGGTGACCTCGTCTCGTACGTGGACCCGGTGTCGGCGCGCAATTCGCTGTATGCCCTGCGCGTGGTGAACATCCGCTCCAACCTGCTGCGCGCCAGCTCGGTGCTGGACACCGCGGCGCTCGACAAGTACAGCTTCACGCGCGATGTGTTCCTACAGGTTCGCAGCCAGGAAGGCGGCGCGCCGGCCACCAGCGGCGAGCAAGAATACGACGACGGCGGCGGCAAGCTGCCCGAAGAGCCGGCGCGCTGAGGGGCCTCGGCCTTTGCGCGGCGCGGTTGCAGTTGCTTGCATCCGTGCACCGGGCCGACGCATCTGGGCGCCCGCCCGACCCGAGAATGAACGAATCGAAGGGACGCCGTCCGGGCGTGCCCGAGGAAGGAACGACACTGATGATGAATCGACGCACCCTGGGCCACGCCGCCCTTTGCACCGCCGCCGTGCTTTGGCTCGGCGCTCCGCTGGCCGCGCTGGCCGCCGAAGAAGCCCCCGATGCGCTGGTCAAGCGCCTGTCGGCCGATGTGCTGGAAACCGTCCGCAACGACAAGAGCATCAAGGCCGGCGACGTGAACAAGATCATGGCGCTGGTCGACAAGACCATCCTGCCGCACGTCAATTTCCGCCGCATGACCGCCGCGGCCGTGGGCCCGGGCTGGCGCCAGGCCACGCCCGAGCAGCAAAAGCGGCTGCAGGACGAGTTCAAGACGCTGCTGGTGCGCACCTATTCCGGCGCATTGAGCCAGGTGAACGACCAGACCATCACCGTCAAGCCCCTGCGCATGGCCGCCGACGACAAGGACGTGCTGGTGCGCACCGAGATCCAGGGCCGCGGCGACCCGATCCAGCTCGACTACCGCCTGGAGAAGACGCCCGGCGACGGTGCCGGCTGGAAGATCTACAACCTGAACGTGCTCGGCGTGTGGCTGGTGGAAACCTACCGCGGCCAGTTCGCGCAGGAGATCAACGCCAAGGGCGTGGACGGCCTGATCGAGTCGCTGGTGGCCCGCAACAAGGCCAACGCGGCCAAGGGCGGCTGACCGTTCGCCGGAGCCGATCGCGATGCTGGTGCTTCCTTCGGAACTGACCCATGCGCAGGCCAATGCGAGCTTGCGCATGCTGCTGCAGGGGCTCAAGGCCCACCGCGACGAGCTGCTGGTGGTGGATGCCAGCGCGCTGACCACGTTCGACTCGTCGGCGCTGGCGGTGCTGCTGGGCTGCCGCCGCGCCGCGCTGCTGGACGGCAAGCGGTTCGAGGTGAAGTCGCTGCCGGACGGGCTGCAAAAGCTCGCCGGCCTGTACGGCGTGGGCGAGCTGCTGCCGGCCGCCTGAGCCCTTCGGGTGCGGCGCCTGCACGGGGCGCCGGCCCGTCCGTTGCTTGGCTGCCGCACTGCCTGGTTCTCGCGCTGCCCCGTGCGGGCGCGAGTCGCCATCCATCGCTGTTTTTCTTTCCCATCGCCTTGCGCGGGCACCGGTTGCCGGCACGCCGTAAAATCACCGGCTCCCATGCCCGCAGTCTCCTTCCAGTCCGTCTCCAAAACCTATTCCACGCCCAAAGGCCCTTTCCAGGCGCTCGACAACGTCAGCCTGGACATCGAGGAGGGCGAGTTCTTCGGCCTGCTCGGGCCGAACGGCGCGGGCAAGACCACCCTCATCAGCATCCTTGCCGGCCTCGCCCGTGCCACCAGCGGCCACGTGCGCGTGCAGGGCAGCGATGTGCAGGCCGATTTCGCCGCCGCCCGCCGCAAGCTGGGCGTGGTGCCGCAGGAGCTGGTGTTCGACCCGTTCTTCAACGTGCGCGAGGCGCTGCGCATCCAGTCCGGCTACTTCGGCGTGAAGAACAACGAGGCCTGGATCGACGAGCTGCTGGAAAACCTGGGCCTGGCCGACAAGGCCGGCTCCAACATGCGCCAGCTCTCGGGCGGCATGAAGCGCCGCGTGCTGGTGGCCCAGGCCCTGGTGCACAAGCCGCCGATCATCGTGCTCGACGAGCCCACGGCGGGCGTGGACGTCGAGCTGCGCCAGACGCTGTGGCACTTCGTCGCCCGCCTGAACAAGGAAGGCCACACGGTGCTGCTCACCACCCATTACCTGGAAGAGGCCGAGGCGCTGTGCAACCGCATCGCCATGCTCAAGCGCGGCCGCATGGTGGCACTGTCCACCACCTCCGACCTGCTGCACGGGGCCTCGACCAACGTGATGCGCTTCAAGACCGATGACGCGCTGCCGCCCGCCCTGGCGGCCGTCGCCCGGGTGACCGGCCGCGTGGTGCAGCTGCCCGCGCAGGACGCGCAGGACATCGAGCGCCACCTGGCCGTGCTGCGCGCCGCGGGCGTGGCGGTGCACGACGTGGAGATCCGCAAGGCCGATCTGGAGGACGTGTTCCTCAACGTGATGGCGCAAAGCAGCTACCCCGACCCGGCGCGCGAGCCCGCGCCGCCCGAAGGACCCGAGGCCACGGCCGAAGGCGGGGTGCGCCTATGACCGGCTGGCAGACCCTGTTCTACAAAGAGGTGCTGCGTTTCTGGAAGGTGAGCTTCCAGACCGTGGCCGCGCCCGTGCTCACGGCCGTGCTGTACCTGCTGATCTTCGGCCACGTGCTGGAAGACCACGTGAAGGTGTACGACCGCATCAGCTACACCGCCTTCCTGATTCCCGGCCTGGTGATGATGAGCATCCTGCAGAACGCCTTCGCCAACAGCTCCTCCAGCCTGGTGCAGAGCAAGATCATGGGCAGCCTGGTGTTCGTGCTGCTCACGCCGCTGTCGCACTGGGCCTGGTTCGTGGCCTACGTGGGCTCGTCCATCGTGCGTGGGCTGGTCGTGGGGCTGGGCGTGTTCGTGGTAACGCTCGCGTTCGCACGGCCCGATTTCGCCGCGCCGCTGTGGATCCTGGCGTTCGCCCTGCTGGGCGCGGCGCTGCTGTCCACGCTGGGGCTGATCGCCGGGCTGTGGGCCGACAAGTTCGACCAGATGGCGGCGTTCCAGAACTTCGTGATCGTGCCCATGACGTTCCTGTCGGGCGTGTTCTATTCCATCCAGTCGCTGCCGCCGTTCTGGCAGACGGTGAGCCACCTGAACCCGTTCTTCTACATGATCGACGGCTTTCGCTACGGCTTCTTCGGCCAGAGCGACACGTCGCCGTGGCTGAGCCTGGGCATCGTGGGCATCGCCTGGCTGCTGGTCAGCGCGCTGGCGGTGCACCTGCTGCGCACCGGCTACAAGATTCGCAATTGACGACGCGACGACGCACCCACGACCCCCGAGCCCATCCATGACCGCCGACCAACTCAAAGACCTCATCGCCGCCGGCCTGCCTTGCGAGCACCTCGCGCTGGAAGGCGACGGACGGCACTGGTACGCCACCATCGTCTCGGCCGAGTTCGAGGGCAAGCGTGCCATCCAGCGCCACCAGCGCGTCTATGCCACGCTGGGCACCCGCATGCAGACCGACGAGGTGCATGCGCTGTCCATGAAGACCTTCACGCCCGCCGAGTGGGCCGCGCAGGGCGCCTGACGGCCTGCGGGCGGATGCTCACTTTTTGATAGCTATATGCCCTAGTTTTGATTGCGCTGGCGGCACTTTTGACTGATACACCGGGCTCGATGCCATGGACAAACTCCTGATTCGCGGCGGCCGCGCGCTGCATGGCGAGGTGCTGGTTTCCGGCGCCAAGAACGCCGCCCTGCCCGAGCTGTGCGCGGCGCTGCTCACGGCCGAGCCCGTCACGCTGCTGAACGTGCCCCAGCTGCAGGACGTGGCGACCATGCTCAAGCTCATCCGCAACATGGGCGTGGCGGCCGAGCGCTCGCCGGACGGCACGGTGCGCATCGATGCGGGCGCGCTCTCCACGCCCGAGGCGCCCTACGAGCTGGTCAAGACCATGCGCGCCTCGGTGCTGGCCCTGGGGCCGCTGCTGGCGCGCTTCGGCGAGGCGACCGTGTCGCTGCCGGGCGGCTGCGCCATCGGCTCGCGCCCGGTGGACCAGCACATCAAGGGCCTGACCGCCATGGGCGCGGAGATCCTGGTGGAGCACGGCTACATGATCGCCAGGCTGCCGGCGGGCGCCACGCGCCTGAAGGGCGCGCGCATCACCACCGACATGGTCACCGTCACCGGCACCGAGAACTTCCTCATGGCCGCCACGCTGGCCGAGGGCGAGACGGTGCTGGAGAACGCCGCGCAGGAGCCCGAGATTTCCGACCTGGCCGAGATGCTGATCGCCATGGGCGCCCGGATCGAAGGCCACGGCACCAGCCGCATCCGCATCCAGGGCGTGGAGCGCCTGCACGGCGCCACGCACCGCGTGGTGGCCGACCGCATCGAGGCCGGCACCTTCCTGTGCGCCGTGGCGGCCACGGGCGGCGAGGCCTTGCTGCGCCACGGCCGCGCCGACCACCTGGACGCCGTGATCGAGAAGCTGCGCGAAGCCGGCGTGCAGGTGCAGGCCGAGCCGGACGGCATCCGCGTCAAGAGCCCGGGCGCCGCGCAATTGCGCGCGCAGGGCTTTCGCACCACCGAGTACCCCGGCTTTCCCACCGACATGCAGGCGCAGTTCATGGCGCTGAACGTGGTGGCGCAGGGCACGTCCACGGTCACCGAGACCATCTTCGAAAACCGCTTCATGCACGTGGACGAACTCGCGCGCCTGGGTGCCAGGATCCAGACCGACGGCAAGGTCGCGGTGATCGAGGGCCTGGGCAGCACGGCCGCGCGCCTGTCCGGCGCCACGGTGATGGCCACCGACCTGCGCGCCTCGGCCAGCCTCGTCATCGCCGGCCTGGTGGCGGACGGCGCGACCGTGGTGGACCGCATCTACCACCTGGACCGCGGCTACGACTGCATGGAAGCCAAGCTGCGCGGCCTCGGGGCCGACATCGAAAGGGCGGTGTGAGCCGCCTTCGCCGCCCCCCGGTTCCCTGGCGCGCGGCGGCCGGGTTCCTTTTTTCTTCACCCCTATGACCATGATCACTCTTGCCCTGTCCAAGGGCCGCATCTTCGACGAAGCCCTGCCCATGCTGGCCGCCGCCGGCATCGCGGTGCTGGACGACCCCGAGAAGTCGCGCAAGCTCATCCTGACCACCAACCAGCCCGACGTGCGCGTGGTGCTGGTGCGCGCCTCCGATGTGCCGACCTACGTGCAGTACGGCGGCGCCGACCTGGGCGTAACGGGCAAGGACACGCTCATCGAGCACGGCGGCCAGGGGCTGTACCAGCCGCTGGATCTGCAGATCGCCAAGTGCCGGGTGAGCGTGGCGGTGCGGGACGACTTCGACTACGTCCGCGCGGTGCAGCAGGGCTCGCGCCTGCGGGTGGCGACCAAGTACACCGCCATCGCGCGCGATTTCTTCGCGACCAAGGGCGTGCACGTGGACATGATCAAGCTCTACGGCAGCATGGAACTGGCGCCGCTCACGGGGCTGGCCGATGCCATCGTCGATCTGGTGTCCACGGGCAACACGCTGCGGGCCAATCACCTGGTGGAGGTGGAGCGGATCATGGACATCAGCTCGCACCTGGTGGTGAACCAGGCGGCGCTCAAGCTCAAGCAGGCGCCACTGCGCCGCATCATCGACGCGTTCGCGTCGGTCATCCCCGCTGGCGGCTGACGTTGCGCGGGCGCCTCAGATCGCAGCCCACGCCGGCCAGGACACGGCAGAATCCGGGCTGTGTCGGGAAAATTGTTTCTCGATGCATCTTGTGTTGCAAAAATCTGAGGTGTTCCATGTTCAAGAAAATCCTGGTGCTGGGCTGTCTGGCGCTGAGCGGCACCTCCTTCGCCGCCGATGCCGACTTCACGCTGGTCAATCGCACCGGCTATGCGCTCAACGAGGTCTATATTTCGCCCACCAAGATGGACAAATGGGGCAGTGACCGTCTGGGCCGCAACCAGCTGGTGAACGGCGCCTCGCGCAAGTTCAAGTTCGGCGACACCAAGCACTGCATCCAGGACATCAAGGTCGTGTTCACCGACGACGCCTCGGAAGTCGAGTGGGAGGGGCTCAACCTCTGCGAACTCGACAAGATCACGCTCAAGTACAACCGCAAGACGGGCGACGTGTCGGCAGAGACCGAATGAGCCCGGCGGCCCCTTCTTCCCCTTTGCGATAGAGATAGAAAAGCCATGAAAGCCACGCCTGTTCGTTTGCGTACCGATAGCGCCGATTTCGAGGCCGCGTTCCGGGACCGCCTGCATTGGTCCGCCGAGACCGATGCCGCCATCGAGCAGCGCGTGGCCGACATCCTGGCAGACGTGCAGGCCCGCGGCGACGCGGCCGTGCTGGAATACACGCGCCGCTTCGACGGCCTGCAGGCCGATTCCATGGCCGGGCTGGAGCTGTCGCAGGACGAGCTGAAGGCCGCCTTCGAGGCCATTCCCACCGCGCAGCGCGAGGCCCTGGAGGCCGCCGCTGCCCGCGTTCGCCGCTACCACGAGGCGCAGCGCAAGGCCAGCGGCGAAAGCTGGAGCTACCGCGACGAGGACGGCACGCTGCTGGGCCAGAAGGTCACGCCGCTCGACCGCGTGGGCATCTACGTGCCCGGTGGCAAGGCCGCATACCCCTCGAGCGTGCTGATGAACGCCATTCCCGCGCACGTGGCGGGCGTGGGCGAGATCATCATGGTGGTGCCCACCCCGCAGGGCGCGCGCAATCCGCTGGTGCTGGCCGCCGCCCACGTGGCCGGCGTGACGCGTGCCTTCACCTTGGGGGGCGCGCAGGCCGTGGCCGCACTGGCCTACGGCACGGCCACGGTTCCGAAGGTGGACAAGATCACCGGCCCCGGCAATGCCTATGTGGCGAGCGCCAAGAAGCGCGTGTTCGGCACCGTGGGCATCGACATGATCGCCGGCCCGAGCGAAATCCTGGTGCTGGCCGACGGCTCCACGCCGCCCGACTGGGTGGCCATGGACCTGTTCAGCCAGGCCGAGCACGATGAACTCGCGCAGTCCATCCTGCTGAGCCCCGACGCCGCCTACATCGACGCGGTGCAGGCCGCCATCGACCGGCTGCTGCCCACCATGCCCCGCGCCGAAATCATCGCCAAGAGCCTCACCGGCCGCGGCGCGCTGATCCTCACCCGCGACATGGAAGAGGCCTGCGCCATCAGCAACCGCATCGCGCCCGAGCACCTGGAGGTCTCGAGCCGCGAGCCCCACCGCTGGGAGCCGCTGCTGCGGCACGCCGGGGCGATCTTTCTCGGGGCCTACACCAGCGAATCGCTGGGCGACTACTGCGCCGGCCCCAACCACGTGCTGCCCACCAGCGGCACGGCCCGCTTCTCGTCGCCGCTGGGCGTGTACGACTTCCAAAAGCGCAGCAGCCTCATCGAGGTGAGCGAGGCCGGTGCGCAGACGCTGGGCAAGATCGCCGCCGAGCTGGCCTATGGTGAGGGCCTGCAGGCCCACGCGCGGGCGGCCGAAATGCGCATCAAGCCCTGACGATGCTCATCCCGCGCGGCCTGCGCGCCTTCGTCGCTCACCCGCAGCGTGGCGGGACCGGGCAGGTCCAGGGCTCTTAGACTGGTGAACACGACTGGTCCACAAAGCGAGAACAGATGATGTGTCCGGGAAACTGGAAGAAGCCCAGAGCTTTTTGAAGGACGTCTGGAATGGACAGTGGCTCATGGACAGGCATCAGGACTCATAGAGAACATGCACGCCCTGCCCGGTGCATCACGCCAGTGATGTTGGTCCATCTGAGGCGTGCATGACAGGTCTTCAAGCAGACTCGTGCCTCGGTCGTGGGTGCACATCAGCACCACAACGCCTTTGTCACCTCGCCGCAAAAGGATGTCGTTGGCTCCCAACTCAGGCTTGAGCATTGGATTTTCCTCAAAAGCCTTGTCAATGACCGCGCGGTCACTGACATCCTTTGCCCCAGTACCGTACAAAATCTCCGCTTCTACATTGGCTGTGAGCTTAGTCAGTGCAGAGGCCGCACTGTTCATCTTCGGCTCTTGGTTGTTCGAGCACGCCATTAGAGCGCAGCACAGAAGAACAATCCCCAGTTTTTCGGGCACCATGCTCAGTTACTCCAGAAGACGTACTTGCCAGTCGTTACCGACCGGCCGGTGTCCAGATTCCAGTCTTCAAGCGCCGCAAGAGACGCGGTGTCGTTCCTGCTCAAAGCGCTCTCTAGCCCCAGCCAGACCTTAAGGATGTTGGAGATGGCTTTATCAAACAGGACGTAGTAATCCATCGCTCCTTCGGGAGTCATGATGTCCTTGACGTACATGGTCGACACTTGGTCGAGCTTCGGATAAACAAGACCACTATTGGCCGCGACGTGCCGAGCAAACGGGAATAGCTCTGTTGCACCTTTGACCGCTTTTAGTACCGTGCAAAAACCTGCATGCCAGTGGTCAGGTTTGGGCTCTGGAGCACCCTTGTTACCCGTTGAGGGATAGCTCTCGCTCAACATCTGTAGCCAAAGAGCCTTGATGGTCTTGTCAAGCTCCAGTGCACTTCCCTTTTCTCCGCAACTCGCAATCCCGGTGTTTAGATGCTGCGTAAGGCCGACATCGCCCACATTCAATTTAGGGAAGATGAAGGCGTCCTGATGCATCTCACACTTGCGGTGGGCTGCCTTATTCTGCTCATACGGTCCAACAATCTTCTCAACGATTGGATGAATCGTCATGTCGGCCGTCATGTGGCAAGCGACGCCGAGAAACCAAGCAAGCGCCTTCTCTCGCTCTGCTCCTGCCAGCTTTTGCACTCCAGCGACACCTGAGCGGAGAAACGCCGCAGTATTTTTGTAATGCATCTGGTCAGCCCAGAACTCTTGGCCAAGCCCGAGATATGGGTAATCTGGGCTGAGTGGGCTTCCCCCGGTTTCCCGGACGGTTTGCCTAGCCCATTAAGCGCTGCCGCTCTTCGAATTGAACCGGGCTGAGGTAGTCCAATTTGGAGTGTTTTCTGAACGGGTTGTAGAACCGCTCGATA
>NZ_BQXI01000013.1:0-140387 GCF_030158955.1 Acidovorax sp. SUPP1855
TATATCGAGCGGTTCTACAACCCGTTCAGAAAACACTCCAAATTGGACTACCTCAGCCCGGTTCAATTCGAAGAGCGGCAGCGCTTAATGGGCTAGGCAAACCGTCCGGGAAACCGGGGGAAGCCCAACGTTATCCGACTCAGAAACACGCATTCATTCAGCCCGCGAGCCCGCGCCAGGCTTAGCGCTGGCCCTGGTCGGCGCCATCGACAAAATCAAAGCACAAAGCGAGCAGGCGCGGCGGGGTCTCGACAGCGCGCCAAGGGTCAACGCGGGTTTCTGCCGTGGCAGGCGGCTGTGCCCTGGCCTGTCATGCCCCCGCGGCGCCCCGGGGAGTTCTGCGGTGTGTGGCTCAGGCGTGGCCAGGGGCCGCGGCGTCGAGGCTGTCAGCCCACCACTGCATGAGCTTCGTGCGGTCTGCGATGTAGGTGGTGCGGTGATAAGCAGCCCGTATCTCGTTCTGCTCGCGGTGCGCGAGCTGCCGCTCGATGACATCGGGGTTCCAGCCGTGTTCGTTGGCCACCGTCGAGAACAAGGCACGGAAGCCATGAGCGGTGGCAATGCTCTTGTAGCCCATGCGCGCTAGGGCTGAGTTGAACGTGTTCTCGCTGAGCGGCTTGCTCGGGTAGTAAAGGCTTGGGAACACCAGCTCGCGGCCGCCACTGATGGCTTCCATCTTGTCCAGCACGTCAAGCGCCTGGCGCGAGAGGGGCACTCGGTGTTCCTCGCGCATCTTCATGCGCTCGGCGGGGATGGTCCACAAAGCGGCGGCGTGGTCAATCTCTGCCCATCGTGCGCCGCGAACTTCACCCGGCCGGCAGGCGGTGAGCATCAGCATGCGCAGACCTAGCACGATGCTTGGCGAGCCGTCATAGCTGGCCAGCCGGCGCATGAATTCGGGCAGCTCTTTTTCGGCCAGGGCTGCGCGGTGCTGGACGGTGCGCGGCTTGAGTATTTCAGAGGGCACCAGGTCGAGCATGGGGTTGGACTCGATGCGCTCATGAGTCACCGCCCAGCGGTAGATGGCTTTGACCCGCTGCAGGACGCGGCCGGCCTGGTCGGCTGCGCCCCGTGTTTCCACCGCCTTGACGGCTTCCATCACATCGCGGGCTTTGAGCACGGCCATGGGTCTGGAGCCCAGCGTGGGAAAGATGTCGTTTTCAAGGGATGCTCGGATACGGCCCATGGTGATGGGCTCCCACCGCGCGGACTGGTGGGTCAGCCAATCAAGCGCCACGGCCTCGAAGGTGTTGCGGTTCTCGTGCACCGCTCTCGCCTTCTGCTCCTTGCGGGCTTCGCCAGGGTCTTGATGGTCTTGCAGCAGCTTGCGGGCTTTGCCCGCTGCCTCGCGCGCGGCCTTGAGGCTCACGTCAGGGTAGACGCCGAAGGCCAGGCGCTTTTCTTTACCGGCGAAGCGGTACTTCATGCGCCAGTAGCGGCCGCCGGCTTTGGTGACTTCTAAATAGAGGCCCAGCCCGTCGGAGTGTTTGCCGGGTTCGGAGAGGGTGCGGAGCTTCGTGTCGGTGAGTTTCAAGGGGCACCAAAAATGGCTGGGGGCACAAATGGGGGCACATTCTGCCAGCGGCCGTCGGAAAGCCAGCATTCATGCGGGTTTGCGAGGAGACTGCGAGAGTGGCCCCGGCACCATGGCTTTCTTGCCATGAATGCACAGCAGCTTGTTCCCCGCTGCATCCTGCACACTCTGAATGAATGGCCCGCTTTCGCGGGCTTTTTGCTTTCCGCAGTCCGGTGCTCTCGACAGTGCAAAGCCATGCACGGTGCTTCTATCCCCGACTCAAAACAAAAAGCCCCGATGCGTTGCCGCATCGGGTCTTTCTCATCCGCAGAGGCATCGCCTCCGCAGGCATTACTTCACGGCGTCCTTGATGTTCTCTTTGGCGTCGCCGTAGTTCTTCTGGGTGGTGCCCTCGACCTGCTTGGCAACGCCCTTGGCTTGCTGCTCGGGGCTGTTGATCAGCTCGCCGGTCTTTTGTTGAACCTTGCCTGCCACGTCCTTCAATGCGCCCTTGACTTGATCGGTATTCATGGTGATTCCTTTCGGTGAGGTAAGTGCAAAACAAAATGGCTTTGCATGACCTGAAGGCTAAGACCCGATCCGCAGGGCCCGCGCGGGCCGAAGCCATCCGTTGGCGTCAGCAACTGCCTACACAAGAAAAAACCCGCAGCGCGGTGGCGTGCGGGTTGGTAGATTTCGAAAGCAGTTTTTTAATTAAAACTGGATCTCGGCACTGATTGTTCGATGCAGTACCACGCTCAAGCGGCTGAGAGGGTCATTTGGTCCACTTGCGCTGCACCTTGGGTTTGACCCGGATGTCCACAGCCTTGCGCACTTCGGGGCGTCCGGTTTCCGCATTGGTGTCCACCACGTCTTCTAGGGCGATCTTCTCCACCTCGGAGTCCGTCTGTTCCTCCAGCTTCTCCAGCACGGCACCCACGCGCTTTTCCGCGTCCGAAACCTCCCGCTCGGTGCCGCCGCGATTCATCGGAGGCTCCCTGCGGCGCTGCCGCTCGCGCACTGCACATGCGGTGGTTCATCCGCCTGTTCAGGCGGGGGCGCGGGCTCGTCAGGCTCGACGGGCAGGTCGGCCTTGCCAGGGGCGGGAGGGTGGGAGGCCATGGAAGGTCAGGAGGTGATGGTGGAGGGGTGGGTGGGGGCAGTGCCGGGTGCCGGCGTCGGGATGCGAACCGAGATGCTCTGTTTCCTGCAGCTCAGAGACCGCTCATGACCGATGCGGCCAGGTAGGCGATTCCGAGGCTGGAAAACAGCATGAATCCGGCGAGGACAGTCAGAGTTTCTTTCATATGTTCAATCCTTCAATAGGAACAGACCATCGGAAGCAAGCTATGACTGGCATCCACGACGCTGGGGGCACAAAAGAGGGCGATAAGGATCTCCTCGCTTCAGCGGGTGGCTTTGGTGCGTCCGCCGCCGGACTTCCTGCCACCACCGGAATCCTTGTTCACCGTGGCCCAGGCCCGGCGTTCGGCCTCTGGCTTGCTGAGACCGCGGTGTTCATAACTGTCTTCGATGTGTTCGGCTTGGCGTTTTTGCTTGTCTGTGTACGCCGACTTGTCACCTCTTGGCATGGCTGCTCCTCGGATGGGTTTGTCGTGCCGCTTGGGGTTCAACACGCCATGAAGCAGCACAGGCGATACCTTAAAACCGCCTCCTGCGGGTCGTCTGTAGGACGAAGGCGGTTGAAAGGCGTGCCTTGCCTCGGCCTGGCCATCAAAAAACCCGGCGGCCCCTCCATGGCTGGAGGGGCTGCGCCGGGCGTGGACACCGGCGTGGGCCGGGTCAGGCAGGGGGAACGACGGGCCTTCAGCTCTCCTGTCGGCGGATCAGTTGGCGGCCGGTATCGGTGATGGCCAGATCGCCGGCCGGATTCTTGGCCACGTAGCCGCGTTCGTAGAGCCGTCCCGACAGGTGGTGCGTGAGCGCCTCGGGCACGCTGATGGCACGGCCCAGCTCCAGTTGCTTGAGCGCTTCGAGCTCATCCACCGTGGGGTCGAAATGCGGTGCGTGATAAACGGTTCCCATGAAGCTTTCTCCTTGTTGGTTGCACAGACGCTGCAGTTCGTTGGCCCACGGCCTCGCGCTTGAGCTGCAGCTGACCAAAGGGTAGCCGCGCCGCCACCCGCGCGCAATCGGCCGGCGGCGCGGAAGGCGCCCGGGGGCTCAACTCGCGGCCATGTCCTGCAACCAGTGGGCGAAGGCGGCGAGCACGGGGGGCTGGGGCTGCGCCGGGGTGATGAGGTAGTAGGCGCGTTCGCCGCGCAGGGGCCGCTCGCAGGCCAGCACCAGTTCGCCCCGGGCCCGCTCGGCCTCGATCAGCAGCGGGGGCATGAGCGCTACGCCCAGCCCGTGCGAAGCGGCCACGGCCAGCATGGAAAACAGCTCGTAGCGCGGCCCGTCGAGCGCGCGCGGCGCCTGCACGTCCATGGCCTCGAACCATTGCCGCCATCCATAGGGGCGCGTGGTCTGCTGCAGCAGCGGCAGGCCCGCCAGCGCCTGGGGTTGGAGCGGCTGCCCGCCGGGCAACAGGTGCGGGCTGCACACGGGCACCACGTCTTCCTGCAAGAGCCGCAGGGCCTGCGTACCCGGCCAGTTGCTGACCTGCTCGGGCGTGCCGGCATACAGCGCGGCGTCGAATCCGGTGTCGGCGAACAGGAAGGGCCGCGTGCGCGTCTCGATGTGCACGACGATGTCCGGATGCGCCTGGGCCAGCAGGGGCAGGCGCGGGATCAGCCAGCGCGTGGCGAAGGTGGGCACGGCGGCCAGCGCGATCGACCCGCCCTGCCCCTGGTGCGCCATCACGTCCAGCGTGTCGCGCTCCAGCCCCTGCAGCCAGCGGCCCACCTGCCGCGCGTAATGGGTGCCCGCCGGGGTGAGTGCCACGCCGTGCCGCGTGCGCCGAAACAGCGCCACGCCCAGGAAATCCTCCAGCGCCATGATCTGCCGCGACACGGCGCCCTGGGTGAGCGCCAGTTCCTGGGCCGCGCGGGTGTAGCTTTCATGGCGGGCCGCAGCCTCGAAGCAGGCCAGGGACTGGGTGGAGGGCAAGGTTCGGCGCATGGCGCGATTGTGCCCAAACCCGCACCCGACCGGCCATTCAGATATGAATTGATTGCATGTCTGGATGCAGCATCCTCGCTTGCACCGCACGATCCATGCGCCTACCATCGCACCAACCCGGCCACCCATGCGCTTTTCGCACACCGGAGCCGATCCGAACCCACCTTCCCCGGAGACCCCCCATGGCCCACGCCGCCTTCCAATGGAGCGACCCGTTCCTGCTCGACCAGCAACTGACCGACGACGAGCGCATGGTTCGCGACGCCGCCGCCGCCTTCTGCCAGGACAAGCTCGCCCCGCGCGTGCTGGAGCAGTTCCGCCATGAAAAGACCGACATCGCCATCTTCCGCGAGATGGGCGAAGTGGGCCTGCTGGGCCCCACCATTCCCGAGCAGTACGGCGGCCCCGGCCTGAACTACGTGGCCTACGGCCTCATCGCCCGCGAGGTCGAGCGCGTGGACTCGGGCTACCGCTCGATGGCCAGCGTGCAAAGCTCCCTCGTGATGGTGCCGATCCACGAGTTCGGCACCGAGGCGCAAAAACAGAAGTACCTGCCCAAGCTGGCCAGCGGCGAGTGGATCGGCTGCTTTGGCCTGACCGAGCCCGACCACGGCTCCGACCCGGGCAGCATGGCATCGCGCGCCAAGAAGGTGCCGGGCGGCTATTCGCTGTCGGGCGCCAAGATGTGGATCACCAACAGCCCCATCGCCGATGTGTTCGTGGTCTGGGCCAAGGAAGTGTCCGAGGCCGGCGCGGTCGGCCCGATCCGCGGGTTCGTGCTCGAAAAGGGCATGAAGGGCCTGAGCGCCCCGGCCATCCACGGCAAGGTGGGCCTGCGCGCCAGCATCACCGGCGAGATCGTGATGGACGAAGTGTTCGTGCCCGAGGAAAACGCCTTCCCTGAAGTGCAGGGCCTCAAAGGCCCCTTCACCTGCCTGAACAGCGCCCGCTACGGCATCGCCTGGGGCGCGCTGGGCGCGGCGGAATTCTGCTGGCACACCGCGCGCCAGTACACGCTGGACCGCAAGCAGTTCGGCCGGCCCCTGGCGGCCAACCAGCTCATCCAAAAGAAGCTGGCCGACATGCAGACCGAGATCGCCATCGGCCTGCAGGCCTGCCTGCGCCTGGGCCGCATGAAGGACGACGGCACCGCCTCGGTCGAGGCCACGTCCATCATCAAGCGCAACAGCTGCGGCAAGGCGCTGGACATCGCCCGCATGGCGCGCGACATGATGGGCGGCAACGGCATCAGCGACGAGTTCGGCGTGGCGCGCCACCTGGTGAACCTGGAGGTGGTCAACACCTACGAAGGCACGCACGATGTGCACGCGCTGATCCTGGGCCGGGCCCAGACCGGCATCGCGGCCTTTGCCAACTGAACCGGCGGACCGACCCACGCGCCCCCGCCTGGACCGCCAGGGCGGGCGCTGCCGGGCGGTTCATGGCCTTTCAGGCCTCCAGCGCAATCAGTACTAGGGCATATTGCTACTTTTTTAATAGCAAAGTGATTTCTGCATGACCACGACCCCCCAAGCCCCGGCGGGTGCCCTCGCCGGCATCCGCGTGCTCGACCTGTCCCGCGTGCTCGCCGGCCCCTGGTGCACCCAGGTGCTGGCCGATCTGGGGGCGGACGTGGTCAAGGTGGAGCGCCCCGGCGTGGGTGACGACACGCGCCACTGGGGCCCGCCATTCCTGAAGGACGATGCGGGCAACGACACGGCGCAGGCCGCCTACTTCACGGCCTGCAACCGCAACAAGCGCTCGGTCACCATCGACATGGCCACGCCCGAGGGGCAGGCGCTGATCCGCCAGATGGCGCAGCAGGCCGACGTGGTGGTGGAGAACTTCAAGGTCGGCGGCTTGCGGCAGTACGGGCTGGACCACGCCAGCCTGCGCGCGGCCAACCCGCGGCTCATCTACTGTTCGGTGACCGGCTTCGGGCAAGACGGGCCCTACGCCGAGCGCGCCGGCTACGACCTCATGATCCAGGCCATGACGGGCCTGATGAGCATCACCGGCCGGGCCGACGGCGAGCCCGGCGCCGGCCCGCTGCGCGTGGGGGTGGCCGTGATCGACCTGTTCACCGGGCTGTACGCGAGCAACGCCATCCTGGCCGCGCTGCACGTGCGCGAGCGCACCGGCGAAGGCCAGCACATCGACATGGCGCTGCTGGACGTGGGCATGGCCGTGCTCGCCAACCAGGCCTCGGGCTTCCTGGCCACCGGGCAGGCGCCGACGCGCCAGGGCAATACGCACCCCAGCCTCGTGCCCTACCAGGACTTTCCCACCGCCGACGGCGCCATGCTGCTGGCCATCGGCAACGACGGGCAGTTCGCGCGGTTCTGCGCCGCCGCCGGCCGGCCGGAATGGGCGCAGGACGCCCGGTTCGCCACCAACCCGCTGCGGGTCAGGCACCGGGCCGAGCTGGTCCCCGCCCTGCAGGAGGTCACCCGCACCCGCACCACGGCCGACTGGATCACCTTGCTGCAGGACAAGGCCGTCCCCTGCGGCCCGGTCAACACGCTGGCCGAGGCGTTCGACGACCCGCAGGTGCAGGCCCGGGGCCTGCGCGTGGAGCAAGCCCGGTGGCCACAGGGCGAGCCCGGCGACGGCATCGACCGAATCGCCGGGGTGGCCAGCCCCCTGCGCCTGTCGGCCACGCCGCCGGTGCTGCACCGGGCGCCGCCGGCCCTGGGGCAACACACCGACGAGGTGCTGGCGGGGCTGGGGCTGGACGCCGAACGGATTGCGCTGCTTCGCGCGGCGAACGTGGTTTAACCCGCCCCAGGCCGATGGCATCGGCCCCGCCCGAGAAAAGCCTTGCCTTCGCGCAAGGCTTTTTTCATGGCGCGCTCCGCTGCATGGAAAGTTGAAAATGATTTTTATGATAGAAATGATATTTCAATACACTTCATCCATCCGACAGTCCGGGACGCTCCTCACGAAGGGGCGCCCTCCCACTCCCTCAGGGATCTTCCGATGAAGCTCAGCCGAAAACTCCCGCTCGTCTTTACATTCGCCCTCTTGCTGCTTTTCGCCGCTGCGCTGTTCGGCCTTGGCCGACTGAACTCGGCCCTGACCACGTACCAGACCACGGTCGCCACCCATACCCAGCAAGAGCGGATGGCCGCCGACGTGCTGGGCGACTTCCGGGTGCAGGTACAGGAATGGAAGAACACGCTGCTGCGGGGCAAGGACGATGCGCAGCTGTCGCGCTATTGGGCCGCCTTCGCGAAAAGCGAAGGGGCCGTGCAAGCCCAGGCGCGCAAGCTGATGGACGATTTGGCCGCAGGCGATGCGCGTGAGCGGGTGGGCCAGTTCCTGATCGCACACGAACGCATGGGAGTGGCCTACCGCAAAGGGTTCGAAACATTCAAGGCATCGGGCCGAGACCCGGCCGCAGGCGATCAAGCCGTGCAGGGCATGGACCGGGAGCCGGCGCAACTGCTGGAGCAGACGGGCGACCTGATCAGCAAAGCCAGCGCGGCCGTGTCCCTGGAGGCTGCGACGGCAGCGCGCCAGGCCAACTGGATCAGCCTGACCGTGATGCTGGTCGTGTGCGGGGCCAGCGTTTTCGGCGCGGTGCTGTTCAGCCGCACCGTCACGCAACCGCTGGGCAATGCGGTGCGCATTTCGGAAGCCGTGGCCTCCGGCGACCTGACCCAGGCCACCCACGCCCGCGGGCAGGATGAAATCGCCCAGTTGCTGAACGCACTCCATGCGATGCAGACCAGCCTATCTCAGGTGGTGGGCAAAGTGCGCGACAACGCCGACAGCGTGGCGAGCGCCAGCGGCGAGATCGCGCAAGGCAACAACGACCTTTCGGCCCGCACCGAACGGCAGGCCAGTGCGCTGGAAGAAACCTCGGCCTCCATGGAGGAACTCAGCTCCACCGTGCAGGCCAACGCGGAAAACGCCCGGCAGGCCAACCAGTTGGCCCTGAACGCATCGACCGTGGCCTCCAAGGGCGGCGATGTGGTGTCGGAGGTGGTGAGCACCATGCGCGGCATCAACGACAGCAGCCGCAAGATCGCCGACATCGTGGGTGTCATCGACGGCATCGCCTTCCAGACGAACATCCTGGCATTGAACGCCGCCGTGGAAGCGGCGCGGGCCGGCGAGCAAGGGCGCGGCTTCGCGGTCGTGGCCAGCGAGGTGCGCCAATTGGCCCAGCGCAGCGCCGAGGCCGCCAAGGAAATCAAGACCCTGATCCATGCCAGCGTCACGCGCATGCAGCAGGGATCGGTGCTGGCCGACCAGGCGGGCACCACGATGGGCGAGGTGGTCGCCTCGATCCGGCGCGTCACCGACATCGTGGCCGAGATCAGCGCCGCCAGCAGCGAACAAAGCGCCGGCGTGTCCCAGGTGGGCGAGGCCGTCATGCAGATGGATCAGGCCACCCAGCAGAACGCCGCGCTGGTGGAGCAAAGCGCCGCGGCGGCGGACAGCCTGAAGCTGCAGGCGCAGCAACTGGTGCAGGCCGTGGCGGTCTTCCGCTTGCGCCCCCACGGCGATCCCGAATCCTGGCCGGGGGCAACCTTGAAGGCCGCGTGAGCGGCAGGCCCGGGATGACTCCTGGGATTGGAATTCCCCACCTGATACCCATTGCCGCTCTCGCTGGCAAGAAGATTGCACTGCGCTCCTGCCAATCGGAGCGCGGGCGCAACAAGGGAAAATATTAGGACCGGGCCTTTCCCATCCCGCTCTAAAATTTGTAAACACGCGTATCCAATGCGAAGGGGGCAGCGATGAAGGCAGTGCAGCAGGAAATTGACGAGCGGACCAACCTCACCGGAACCAATAAATTCGAGTTGCTGCTCTTTCGGTTGGGCATTGACGACAACCTGGGCAAATCCGAGCTGTTCGGCATCAATGTCTTCAAGATCCGCGAGATCGTGGCGATGCCCAGCATCACGCCCATCGCCGGCGCCACGCCGCATTCGCTGGGCGTGGTCAATCTGCGCGGCCAGATCATCCCGGTGCTCGACCTGCCCTCCATCGTCGGCTGCAAGCCGCAGACCGGCCTGAACATCATGCTGGTGACCGAATACGCGCGCACCACGCAAGCCTTCGCCGTGGAATCGGTGGAAGACATCGTGCGCCTGGATTGGAAGCAGGTGCTTTCCGCCGAAGCCAGCGGCACCGGCGGCCAGCTGGTGACCAGCATCGCCCGGTTGGATGGCAACACCGATGGCTCCCGCCTCGCGCAGGTGTTGGACGTGGAGGCCATCCTGCAGATGGTCTCGCCTTCCGACGAGCACAAGGTCGATCCCGAGAAGGTCGGCCCGCGCCTGAAGCTCAAGCCCGGCACCATGATCCTGGCCGCCGACGATTCGTTCGTGGCCCGCTCGCTCATCGAGAAGGAACTGCAGGCCCTGCACGCGCCTTACGAAATGACCAAGTCGGGCAAGGAGGCCTGGGACCGGCTGAACGCCATCGCCCGCGCCGCCGAGGCCGATGGCAAGACCGCCGCCGACCGCGTCGCGCTGGTGCTGACCGACCTGGAAATGCCCGAGATGGACGGCTTCACGCTCACCCGCAACATCAAGCAAGACGCGCGCCTGAACAAGATTCCGGTGGTCATCCACTCCTCGCTGTCGGGCTCGGCCAACGAGGACCACGTGCGCAGCGTGGGGGCCGACGGCTACGTGGCGAAGTTCGTCGCGGAAGACCTGGCCGAGACCATGCGCCGCGTGCTGCCCAAGTAAGTCAATCAATCCAGCGAACACGGCGCCGCAGGGGCCACGGCGGCCTCGCCGCCGCTCAGCGCGGCCGCGGGTAGCCGTTCTCCACCCAGGCCGCCGCGCTGGCGCTGGTCAGCACGAAGCCGGGCGACACGCCCACGCGGGCCAGCAGTTCGTCGTCCAGCGCCGAATGCGCGCTCAGCGTCGCGGTGGGATGTTCATCGTCCGGCTCGATGGCCAGCGACACGCGCACGCGCTGGTCCCGCACGGTGACCGTGACGCTCTTGTTCAACTGGGCATGCAGTTGCTGCTCATGGCGGCGCAGCACCTCCGACGCGGTCTTGACCAGCGTGTGGAAGGCCGAGACATCCAGCGGCTTGGGATTCTTCTTGTCGCGCCCCATGGTCCAGGGGCCGACCAGCGCGGGCTCGGACTCTCCCCGCAGCGTCATCTCGACGGCCCAGCCGTCGTCGTCTTCGTTCTTGACGACGCGCGCGGTCCAGCGCTCGTCGCTCCACAGGCGGGGTTCCTGCACGGGGGTGGATTCTGAGTCTTCGGTCATGTCGTCCAGCTGGGGCCTTCGGCCGCACCGAGGCCGTCCGAAGGCAAAGCCGCAGAGTGTAGAGCGGGACGCGCATGGCGCACCGCCAGAGGCCCGATCCATCTCCATCCATCCGGGAGGCCGTCGCATAGACTGCCCGGATGATCCTGGAAACCGCCCCGCTCACCATCCGCCCCGGGCAGAACGCCGCCTTCGAGCAGGCCTTCGCCGAGGCGCAGGGCCTCATCGCCCGCATGCCCGGATACCTTTCGCACGAACTGCACCACTGCGTGGAGCGCCCGCAGGAATACCTGCTGCTGGTGCGCTGGACCACGGTCGAGGCGCACGAACAAGGCTTTCGGCAGTCGCCGCAATACCAGGCGTGGAAGTCGCTGCTGCACGGCTTCTACGATCCGTTCCCGACCGTGCTGCATTACGCCCCCGTGGCCGGCCTGCAAAATGCCTCTGCCGCGCCCCGCCCCGCCGCCGTGTGAAGACGGGGCAAAGCCTGACAATGGCGCCCGCGCAAGGTCAACCAAAATGGTCGCCAGCGCGTCACACACGGGCGCGGCGTGTCGCCTGACCGCCGCCGTCACCCATCGGCCGCCAGACGCTCCCTGCAGCGCGGCCACCAGCCAGCGAGGCCTTTCCATGTTCCACCCCGCCCTCCGAATCCTTGCCGCCGGCACCCTGGCCGTGCTGGCCACGGGCTGCGCGGTGCCCGGCGACCCGTACTACGAGCCCGCCTATCCGTCCGCCAACTATCCGGCAGCGCCGTCCTATCCCTACCCGGCCAACGGCTCGACGTCGATCACGGTGTACGAACAGCCCGCTTACGGCTACAGCCGGCCCGCCTACCCCGTCTATGTGCCCACGCCGGTGCCGGCGTATGGCTGGGACCGCCGTGACGATCGCCGGGACGACTGGCGTGAACGGCAGATGCGCGAAGACCGCGAGCGCGCCTGGCGAGACCGCCGGGACCGCGAGACCCGGGAAGCGCGCGACGCCGACCGCCGCCGGGACAGGGACCGGGACGGCCAGCGTGCGGATGCCGACCGGCGCCGTGCCGAGATGGACCGCCAGCGCGCCGAGCTGGACCGGCAGCGCCGCGAACAGGCCGACCGCCAGCGCGGTGAAGACCGCCGCCCGCCGGGCGCGCAAGACCAGCGGCCGGCACCGGGCTGGCGCCTGGAGCAAAATCCCCAGAACCGGCCCTGACCGCCCGGCACCACCGACCTGAACCGACCGATCGCCCACGGGAAACGGCCACGATCCAGCGCCCTGCCTTCCTAGCCCCTCGCTTCGCCGCATGGCGCTTCGGCGCCGCGCTGGCGGTGGCGGCGTGTGCTGCAGCCCCCTTGGCCACCCATGCCCAGGTGATGCGCTGCACCGACCCCGCCTCCGGCAAGGTCACCTACACCGACGGTGCCTGCGACAAAGGCACGGCCGCGCGCGAGGTCGAGGCCCGCAAGAGCCGCGAGGAAATCGAGGAGGAGCGGGCCCAGGCCCTGCAGGCGTTGCAGCTCAAGCAGCAGCGCCAGCAGATCGAGCGCCAGGAAGCCCAGCAGGAGGCACGCCAGGACCGCGAGCGCGCCGCCGCGCGGGCCCCGGCCGATCCGTCCCGATCGCCAGAATGCGCCCGCTCGCGCCGCAACCTCGACCGGGTGGCCAACGAATCGGGCGGGGGCAACTACGACGGCCAGGCCCGCCTGACCGCGGCCCAGCGCCAGATGGACCTCGACTGCCTCGGCCCGCAGGGCTATGCGGAGGTCGAACGGTCTCGCAGTTACAGCGGCGGCAGTGGCGACTACTACGCGCCCCCCGCCGTCGTGGTGCTGCCGCCCCGGCGCCCGGTGGTGGTCCAACCCGCGCTCCCGGTGCCCTCCGCCCCGATTTCGCACTGCAACGTGTTCCGCTGCTACGACCAGCAAGGGAACGTCCACCCGCGCTGATGCGTGCGGGTGGGCGCGTCAGGTCGCGCGCAGGCCCTGGGCCACGGTCGGGTAGCGCAGCACCACGCGCAATTCCTTGCGCAGCCGCGTGGCATCCAGCCGGCGGGACTCGCCCATGAAGCTCAGCAGCGGTGCGGGCAACTGCGTCTTCGCATCGCTGCGCGCGATGCGCGGCGGGCGCGGCAACCCGTACAGGTCCGCGGCCAGATCGAAGTAGTCGCCCATCTTCATGTCGCTCGCATCGCTCACGTGGTACACGCGCTGCGGCTGGCCGCGCCACAGGGCCGTCACGCAGGCGCGGGCCAGGTCGTCGGCATGGATGTGGTTGGTGTAGACGTCGTCCTCGGGCAGCAGCACCGGGGTACCACGGCGCAGGCGGGCTTCAGGCGTACCGCCTTCCCGGTCGGGCGCATAGATACCGGGAATGCGCAGGATGCTGGCGCGCACGGCGCTGCGGCCCAGGTGGCGCACGGCGCGCTCGGCATTCACCCGGCGTTGCGCGCGGGGCGTGGCGGGCGCGACCGGGCGCGCCTCGGTCACCCACACGCCGCCGCAATCGCCATACACCCCGCTGGTCGAGCCGTACACCAGCGCGCGCGGCAAGGTGCGCAGGCGCAGCGCCCGCGCCAGGGCGACCGTGCGGCCGTCATACCCTTTGGCGGCGCCGGCCACCGCATCGCCCGGCGGGGGTGCCAGGTGCAGGACGCGGGTGGCCAGGCCGGACAGGCGACGCAGGCTGGGCGCATCGTCCAGGTTGCCCAGCAGGGGCGTGATGCCGGCGGCGCGCAGCGGCGCCCTGCGCTCGGGGCTGGAAGTCAGCGCCAGCACCCGGGGCCGGGGCCCGTAGGCCGATGCGCCCAGCACCCGGGCGGCCCGCAGCCCCACGTCGCCACAGCCGATGATGAGCACGCGCTGGCGGCGAAAGCGCGCCGGCAGGGCCCCGAGGGGGCTTTGGTTTGAGGGCAAAATCGGATCCGTTTGGCGAGAAGAACCTCCAAGGATACCCACTCCATGACCCCCGCAGAGACGGCCGCAGCCGCCCACCAGATCACCGTACAGCCCAGCGGCCGGGCCTTTGCCGCCCAGCCGGGCGAATCCATTCTGGCCGCCGCCATCCGCAGCGGCGTGGGCCTGCCCTACGGCTGCAAGGACGGGGCCTGCGGCTCGTGCAAGTGCAAGAAGCTCAGCGGCTCCGTGGCCCATGGCGAGCACCAGTCCAAGGCCCTGAGCGCGGCCGAGGCCGACGCGGGCTTCGTGCTCACCTGCTGCGCCCAGCCGCTGACCGACGTGGTGCTCGAATCGCGCCAGGTGACCGACGAAAGCGCCTACCCCATCAAGAAGCTGCCGGTGCGCGTGTCCACGCTCACGCGGGTGTCGCACGACGTCATGCAGGTGCGCCTGCAGTTGCCTGCAGCGGACACGTTCCGCTACCACGCCGGCCAGTACATCGAATTCATCCTGCGCGACGGTGCGCGCCGCGCGTACTCCATGGCCAACGCGCCCCACACCCAGGCCGACGCGCCGGGGCTGGAACTGCACATCCGCCACATGGCGGGCGGGCGCTTCACCGACCACGTGTTCGGCGCCATGAAGGAAAAGGAAATCCTGCGCGTGGAAGGCCCCTTCGGCAGCTTCTTCCTGCGCGAGGACAGCCCCAAGCCCATCATCCTGCTGGCCTCGGGCACGGGGTTCGCCCCGATCAAGGCGCTGCTCGAACACATTCAGGCCAAGCGCATCGAGCGCCCGGTCACGCTGTACTGGGGCGGCCGCCGTCCCGGCGACCTGTACATGGATGGCTGGGTGCGCGAACGCATGGCCACGATGCCCCAACTGGCCTATGTGCCCGTGGTGTCCCATGCCTTGCCGGAAGACGCCTGGGCGGGCCGCACCGGCTTCGTGCACCAGGCGGTGATGGACGACCATGCCGACCTATCGGGCTACCAGGTCTATGCCTGCGGCGCCCCCATCGTGGTCGATACGGCACGGGTGGTGTACAGCGCGGAGCGCCAGCTCCCCCCCGATGAGTTCTACGCGGATGCCTTCACGTCAGAGGCCGACAAGCACGGGGCGAGCGAGCCTTCCGCCCAACCCTCCGGAGCCACCTCAGGCTGACGCGGTCCGGGCGCCAGCTTGCAGCAAGGAGCGCGCACCCGGCGCGCGGCCTTCAGCGGCGCCAGCCCGGCCGGCCGTAATAGCCGCGCCCATAGCCGCCCCGGCCATAGACGCCGAAGAACCCGATGGTCGGCGCTACCACCACAGGCGGCGGCGCCACGTACACGGATTCAGTCTGGTAGTAGCCCGGCCCGCCGTAATAGCCGGACCCTGCGTAGTAGCCCGGGCCGACCGGGGCCACGACGCAGCCGGTGAGCAGGCTGGTGGCCACCGAAGCGGCGGCGAGGGTGATGAGGCGGATGGACATGGTGGCTCCTTGGTGCGGGGTCCGAGATGCCATTCAACGCCCCGGACCTTAAGCGGTCACTTCCACACGGTATCTCAGAAGTAACAACCGGTAATAGCCATCCGCCGGCTTTGATGGATGGGCTTCAGCGCGACAGTGCGCGGCAGGCTTCGGCGCAGCGGCGGCAAGCTTCGACGCAGGCCTGGCAATGGGCCATGCCGTGCCGGGCGCATTCGTTGGCGCAGCTGTCGCACAGTCGGGCGCACAAGGCACAGATCTCCGGCGCGTGGGCGCTTTCGCGGGCCATGGCGGCGGCGGCCACACGGCACAGCGCGGCGCAGTCCATGTCCAGGGCGATGCACTGCACCATGCAGCGGGGCTCGGGCTCGCGCAGGCACGCGGCTGCGCAGTAGTCGCAGGCATCGGCACATTCGCTGCAGGCGCGAATGCACTCGGCATAGCGCGATGCGGTCACGGTGTCGTGCGGGGCGGCCTGCGGCATGGAATGTCCTTTTTCCGCCGGTGCGGCGGCGCGTGATGGGGTGCAAACTGGGAAACGGCTTCGACGTTTATAGAAATGCCCCCTCGCGGGCCCTGTAGGACGGCGCTGCGACCTCGCACCGCCGGACCCCTTTCATTTTTTTGCACAATGGCAGCATGAATCGCAGAAACCTCCTTCTCTCGGCCGCCGCCCTCGCCACGGCGTTTGCATCCCCGCTGGGCTACGCGCAGGATGCGCCGATCCGGCTGATCGTGCCCTACGCACCCGGGGGCCCGCTGGACGTCACGTCCCGCGCGCTGGCCGAGCGGGTGCGCGACACGCTGGGCACGGTGATCATCGACAACAAGGCGGGCGCGGGCGGCAACATCGGCGCCGATGCCGTCGCCAAGGCGGCGCCCGATGGCCTCACCATCGGCCTGGCCGCCACGGCGACACATGCCGTCAACCCCTGGCTCTACAGCCGCATGCCCTACGACGCGGCCAAGGACTTCGCCGGCATCACGCAGATGGTGAGCGTGCCCAACGTGCTCGTCATCAATGCGGCCAAGGCGGCGGAACTCAAGATCAACACCGTGGCCGATTTGATCGCCTACGCCAAGGCAAACCCCGCCAAGCTGAACTACGGCAGCGGCGGCAATGGCAGCGCAGGCCACCTAGCGGGTGAAATGTTCAAGCAACGCGCCGGCATCTACGCCCTGCACATTCCCTACCGCGGTGCCAGTCCCGCGCAACTGGCGCTGCTGGCCGGCGAAGTGGATTTCAACATCGACAACCTGGCCGCCGCCGCGCCCAACATCCGCTCGGGCAAGCTCAAGGCGCTCGCAGTGACCTCGCCGCAGGCCAGCGCCATGCTGCCGGGCGTGCCCCCGCTGTCGGCCACGTTCAAGGGCTTTGCGATCGAGACGTGGTGGGGCCTCGTGGCGCCGGCCGGCACGCCCAAGCCCGTCATCGCCAAGCTGAACAAGGCCTTCGTGGCCGCGCTCAATGCGCCGGAGACCAAGACGCGCTTCGCAGCCCTCATGGCCGAGCCCGTGGGCACCACGCCCGAGCAGTTCGATGCCTTCATGGCGTCGGAGCGTGCCAAGTACCAGCAGGTGGTGAAGGCTTCCGGCGCGAAGGTCGACTGACCAGGCCAGGGCCCGCAGCCGCCCTTGGATCGAAACGGCTGCCGGCGCATACCCATCGTGGGCCGGCAGCTATATTTTCAATCGCAAATCGTTTCAAGCGGCGGCGCGGAACTGCCGCCGGTAGGCCGAGGGCGCAATGCCCACCGCCGTCGAGAAATGCTGCCGCAGCGAGACGGCGGAGCCGAAACCCGACGCCACGGCCACCGCCTCGATCGGCTGGTCGCCCCCTTCCAGCAAGCGCTGCGCCAGCGCGATACGCTGGTTCTGCAGCCATTGCCCCACCGTGGTCCCAGTGGACAGGCGAAAGCGGCGCGTGAAGGTGCGCGGGCTCATCACGGCACGCTCGGCCAGCGCCTCCAGCGTGTGCGCCTCGTGCAGGTGTTCGCCCAGCCACTGCAGCAGTGGCGCAAGCCGATCCCCCCGCACCGAGGGCGCCACCGGCTGCTGGATGTACTGCGCCTGACCACCCTGCCGGTGCGGGGCCACCACCATGCGGCGTGCGGCGCAGTTGGCGGCCTCGGCACCGTGCTGCTGGCGCAGCAGGTGCAGGCAGCAGTCGATGCCCGCGGCGGTGCCGGCCGAGGTCAGCACCGTGCCATCTTCCACATACAGCACCTCGGGCCGAAGCGCCACCTGCGGGTAACGCTGCGCGAACGCCTGCGCCAGCGCCCAATGGGTCGTGGCGGCGCGGCCGTCGAGCAGCCCCGCCTCGGCCAGCACGAACGCCCCCAGGCACAGGCCCACGATGCGCGCGCCCCGGCGGTGCGCGGCCCGCAGCGCCGAGAGCAGTTCGGGAGGCGCGGGAGCCAGGTTCTCGCGCCAGGACGGCACCACGACGATCTGCGCGCGCCGCAGCACCGCAAGGCTGTGCGCCACGTCGATGCCGAACCCGGCGGACGTGCGCATCGGGCCGGGCGCCACGCCGCACACCCGCAGCCGGTAGCGCGGTGCGCCTCGCGCCGTGCGGTCCTCGCCGAACACCAGGCAGGGCACCGAAAGGTGAAAGGGGCTGATGCCGTCGAAGGCCACGACGGCCACGGTGTCGGGGGCGGGCTGGGAGATGGTGCGCATGATGGCCCGATTCTATCGATCGATGTCGATCCAGCCACTTTCAGCGATGGCGCGGAAGGCGAACAATCACCTCCGACCCTTCCGCCGCTTCAGGCAACCCCCCTTCAAAAGGACTTCGAGAATGCCCTCCACCCCCACCACTCCCCGCCGCGCCCTGGTCGTCATCGACGTGCAGAACGAATACTTCGCAGGCGGCAACCTGCCCATCGAATACCCGCCGGTGGCCGACACACTGCCCAACATCGCCCGCGCCATGGACGCCGCTCAGGCCGCCGGCGTGCCGGTGGTGGTGGTGCAGCACACCGCGCCCACGGGCGCGCCCGTGTTCGACAAGGCCACGGACCGCTGGCAACTGCACCCGGAAGTGGCGCGCCGGCCTGCCGACCACCGCATCGAAAAACAGCTCGCCAGCGTCTTTGCGAACACCGACCTGGCCGACTGGCTGGCTGCCCGCGGCATCGACACGCTGACCGTGGTGGGCTACATGACGCACAACTGCGACGCCAGCACGGTGTTCGAGGCGGCGCACCGGGGTTTGGCCGTGGAGTTCCTGAGCGATGCCAGCGGCGCCCTGCCCTATGCCAATGCGGCCGGCCGCGTGAGCGCCGAGGAAATCCACCGCGTGTTCAGCGTGGTGTTCCACAGCAACTTCGCGGCGGTGGCGACGACCCGGGACTGGCTGGCGGCCGTGCAGGCCGGCCAGGCTCTGCCGAAGGGCGATGTGTATTCGTCGAACCAGCGCGGGCGCGAGGCCGCCTGAACAGTAGCGCAGTAGCGGCGAACACCGACCCGTCGGCGCTCCCTGCGGAGCGCGGGGGGTTGTTCAGGGCCAGAAGGGGCCGAGCCGCTCGATGCGCTGCGACTGCACGGCGGCCAGGCGGGCGGGCTCGACGCGCCCGGGTGCGATTTCGGCCAGTGGCTGCAGCACGAAGGCCCGCTCGACCATGCGCGGATGGGGCACGGTGAGTTCCGGGGTGTCGATGCGCTCGTCGCCGTACAAAAGCACGTCCAGGTCCAGCGTGCGCGGCGCGTTGCGGTAGGGGCGCTCACGGCCGGCCGCCTGCTCGATGGCCTGCAGGGCATGCAGCAGGTCGATGGCGGCCAGCGGGGTGGCCAGTTCGGCCACGGCATTCCAGTAGTCCGGGCCACCGGCATCCACCGGCGCGCTGCGGTACAGCGAAGACACCCGCAACAGTCTGCTGCCGGGCCAGTGCGCCATGGCATCGAGCGCGCCGAGCAGCGCTGCCCGCGCATCGCCCAGGTTGGCACCCAGGCCGATCCAGGCGGAGACCGGGGTGCCTGGGCCGCCCGCGGGAAAGGACACCGCTGCCATGCCGTGCCCCGCCCCGTTCAATCGCCCGAAGGGCCGGACGAGGCCGCGGGGGCCGCGCCCTCGCCGCCACCACCGCCCGAAGGCTTGCGGCGGCGCCGGCGGCGCTTCTTGGGGGCGGCCTGGCCGTCGCCGGCCGGGTCTTCGCCGCCATCGTGTTCATGGTCCTGGCCGTCCTGCCCTTCCTGATCGCCCCGGGAGGGAGCTGCGGCCGGGCGAGCCTCGCCAGGGGAGGCTGCAGCACCGTCCGCCTCCGCCGCAGGCCGGGGCACGCGGCGCACGACGGGCTGGGCCTTGCGCTGGCGGGACTTCTGCTCTTCACGCGCCTGGTCGATCATGTCGTCGCGGCGCATGTCGTCGGCGTGCTGGAATTCCTGCCACCATTCGGCCAGCGCCTCCTCGACCTCGCCCACATCGGCGCGCAGGCGCATGAAGTCGAAGCCGGCGCGAAAGCGCGCCTGGGCCACCATGCTGTAGGGCGTGGAGCCCACGCGCTTGTCGAAGCGCGGCTGCATGACCCAGATCTCGCGCATGTCGGCGGCCAGCTTGCCGCGGCCCGACACGTCGCCGATGCGCCGCTCGAACACGTCGTCGATGGCGTCCTGCAGCGCGGGAAACGGCTGCTCGCGCTGCGCGATGCGCCGGTCCCAGCCGGTCTTCACGTCCTGCCACAGCACGCAGGCCAGCAGGAAGCTCGGCGCCACGGGCTTGCCCTCGCCCACGCGGCGGTCGGTGTCGGCCAGGGCGGCGCTCACGAAGGAGGAGTCGGCGCGCTCGACCACCACGTCCAGAAGCGGGTAGATGCCGGTCGCCATGCCCAGCTTCTTGAGCTGCGCGATCGTGGCCAGCGCGTGGCCCGTCTGCAGCAGCTTGAGCATTTCGTCGAACATGCGGCTTTGCGGCACGTCGGCCAGCAGCGCCTGCGATTCGATCAGCGGGCCCGCCGTCTTGGGCTCAATGGTGAAACCCAGGCCCGCGAGCTTGGCCGAGAAACGCACGGCGCGGATGATGCGCACCGGGTCTTCGCGGTAGCGCGTGGCCGGGTCGCCGATCATGCGCAGCAGCTTTTTCTTCGCGTCCTGGATGCCCTTGTGGTAGTCCACGACGACCTGCGTTTCGGGGTCGTAGTACATCGCGTTGACGGTGAAGTCGCGCCGCGTGGCGTCTTCGTCCTGCGGGCCCCAGACGTTGTCGCGCAGCACACGGCCGCTCGCGTCCACGGCGTGCTGCATGCCCACCAGCTGCTGCTTGCTGGTCTTTTCGTTGCCGCTCACCTGCTGCTCGATGGCGGTGTTGTCCAGGTAGGCACGGAAGGTGGAAACCTCGATCACCTCGTGCTCGCGGCCGCGGCCATGCACCACGTGCACGATGCGAAAGCGCTTGCCGATGATGAAGGCGCGGCGGAACAGGCCCTTGACCTGCTCGGGCGTGGCGTTGGTGGCCACGTCGAAGTCCTTGGGCCGCAGGCCCAGCAGCAGGTCGCGCACGGCGCCGCCCACGATGTAGGCCTCATAGCCCGCCGCCTTGAGCGTGCGCACCACGTCGGCCGCGCGGCGGTCCACCAGTTCGGGGTTGATGCCGTGCACCGAGGCAGGCACTTCCTCGCGCTTGCCGAAGCGGTTCTTTCCGCGGCCGGCGCCGGGGGCGCCCTTGCCCAGCAGTTTGTCGATGAACTTCTTGATCATGGTTGGGTGGGAAAGAGATCCAATATGCGCCAGCCACGCTGCTGCGCGAGCGCCCGCAGGCGGGGGTCGGGGTTGGTGGCCACCGGGTGATCGACGGTTTCGAGCAGCGGCACGTCGTTCATGGAGTCGCTGTAGAACGTGCTCTCCACGCCGCTCCAGGCCAGGCCGCGCGCCGCCAGCCATTCTTCCATGCGCCGCACCTTGCCTTCGCGCATGGTCGGCGTGCCCTCGATGGCGCCGGTGTACCAGCCCTGCGCGTCGCGCGCAAGGCCCATGGAGAGCAGCTCGTCCACACCCAGCGCCTGGGCGATGGGGCCGGTCACGAACTCGTTGGTGGCCGTGATGATGACCACCTGATCACCCGCCGCCTGGTGCTGGCGCACCAACTCCAGCGCCTGCGGATGGATGGCCGGCCCGATCACCTCGCGCATGAACTGCGCATGCGCCGCCGCGGCGGCCTCGGGCCCGCGCTGGCGCACGGCCTCGATGGCAAAGCGCACGTAGTCGTGCACGTTCAGCGTGCCGGCCTGGTAGTGGGCGTAGAACTCGTCGTTGCGGCGCCCGAACTCGACCGGGTCGTTCCAGCCGATGCGGATGGTGAACTCGCCCCACTCGTAGTCGGAGTCGAGCGGCAGCAGCGTGTGGTCGAGGTCGAACAGGGCCAGCCGAGGGCGTTGCGCCGGGGGTTCAGGGTTCATGCGGTGTGGAGTGTGGAAAAAGGGGCGGAAGGAGGGAGGCCAAGCCGGCAGCGTGCGCGGCTATTCGGACTCCAGCATGGCCCGCAGCAGGGGAATGGTGATGGCGCGCTGGGTGCGCAGGGCGAAGCTGTCCAGTTGGTCCAGCAGCTGCATGAGGCTGCCCAGATCGCGCGAGAAGCGCTTGAGCATGTAGTCCATCACATCGTCGCCCAGGAAGATGCCGCGCGCGTCGGCCTCCTGGCGCAGCACGGCGCGGCGCTCGGCCTCGCCCAGCAGGTGCAGCTGGAAGATGTGGCCCCAGCCCAGGCGGCTGCGCAGGTCGTCGCGCAGCGGCAGGTCGGCCGGCGGCGTCTGGCCGGCGGCCAGCACCCAGCGGGGCTCGCCCACGGCGGGGCTGATGGCATTGACGAACCAGTTGAAGGCGGCGGCCTGCTGGGCCGTGTTGTACAGGTGCACCTCGTCCAGCAGCACGGCGGACCAGCGGTCGTCGAACGCCGTGGGCTCGGCCACCGAGGCATCGAGCCAGCCGACCGAGGCGCCCTGCTCGCGCAGCGCCTCGCGCACGGCCTCCAGCAGGTGGGTCTTGCCGCTGCCCGACTCGCCCCAGAGATAAGTGGGCACCGGCGAGCGCAGCACCTCGACGGCGCCGTCGCCCACGGCCAGCCGCAGGTGCTGCAGGGCCGCCTCGTTGGTGCCGGCGAAGAACCGGGACAGCGTGGGCCCGGTGGCCAGGCCGATGTCGAGCGCGAGTTGCTTCATGCGCCGCGCCCCGGCACGGCGGCCTGCACGCGCCGCGCACCCGGGCCGCAGCGGCAGGCGCGGTGCGGGACGAAGGGCGGCAGTGGGGGGCGAGGCGGCATGGAAGTGGGAATGGCAAAGGGCCGGATGGCAGGGCGCGCGGGACACGCCGGCGCGAATTTTAGTCTGCCGCGGCGACCCGTCCGGCCATGGCGCCACGGGCCACCCGCGGCCACGCCATCCGCCGGCCCGCGGGGGCATTGCCGGGCAAGGCGGGCGGGGCCTTTAAAATCCGCCGCTCCAGCCCGCCGCGCGGGCCCACCAGCACTCACGAACCCTTCCATGAGCTCCTCCGACTCCTCCACCCCCATCTCCTACAAAGACGCTGGCGTCGACATCGATGCCGGCGACGCGCTGGTCGAGCGCATCAAGCCGCTCGCCAAGAAGACCATGCGCGAGGGCGTGCTGGCCGGCATCGGCGGTTTCGGCGCCCTGTTCGAGGTGCCCAAGCGCTACCAGGAGCCGGTGCTGGTGAGCGGCACGGACGGCGTGGGCACCAAGCTCAAGCTGGCCTTCGAGTGGAACATGCACGACACCGTGGGCATCGACCTGGTGGCCATGAGCGTGAACGACGTGCTGGTGCAGGGTGCCGAGCCGCTGTTCTTCCTCGACTACTTCGCCTGCGGCAAGCTGGACGTGGACACGGCCGCGGCCGTGGTGGGCGGCATCGCCCGGGGCTGCGAGCTGTCGGGCTGCGCCCTGATCGGTGGCGAGACGGCAGAAATGCCCGGCATGTACCCCGCCGGCGAGTACGACCTGGCCGGCTTTGCGGTCGGTGCGGTCGAAAAATCCAGGATCCTCACCGGCAAGACCGTGGCGGCCGGCGACGTGGTGCTTGGCCTGGCCTCGGCCGGCGTGCACTCCAACGGCTTCAGCCTGGTGCGCAAGTGCATCGAGCGGGCCGGCGATTCGGCCCCCGCCACGCTGGACGGCAAGCCGTTCAAGCAAGCCGTCATGGAACCCACGCGCCTGTATGTGAAGAACGTGCTGGCCGCGCTGGCCAAGCACCCCGCGCCGCAGGATGCGGCATCGGCCGGCGGCATCAAGGCTCTGGCCCACATCACGGGCGGCGGCCTGCTGGAGAACATTCCGCGCGTGCTGCCCGAGGGCCTGGCCGCCCACCTGAAAGCCGGCAGCTGGCCACAGACCGAGCTGTTCGCCTGGCTGCAGAAGACGGCCGGCATTGACGACATCGAGATGAACCGCACCTTCAACAACGGCATCGGCATGGTGGTGGTGGTCTCGGCGTCCGAGGCCGAAGCCACGGCCGCCACGCTGCGCTCGCTGGGCGAGACGGTCTACACGATCGGCACCATCGCCGAACGCGGCGACGGCGCGCCCGTGGTGGTGGGCTGACCCCCTCAGCCGCACCCCGCCGCCCATGATGGAGCCGCTCGCACCGCACGACGTTCCGCCCTCCGCCGCCGGCCCCGTGCGGGCGGCCCCCACGGCGCCCGGCGCGGCCGGTGCCGGCGTGCCTGCGGGCACCGCGGCAGTGGCCCCGCCCCCGCCGACCTTCGCCGCCACGCCCCCCGCCCGGCCCCGCGGCGTGGTCACGGCCAGCTACGTGCTCATGGCCGCGGCGCTGCTGCTGGTGATGTGGCAGGGCCTGCTGCCCGGCCTGCTGTGCGCCTGCCTGGGGTTCCTGCTCACGCGCTGGCTGGCGCCGCGCCTGGCCTGGCCGCCGGGGCGCAGCGTGCACCGCCCGTCCGGCAGTGGCGCCACGGTGGGCCAGGTGATCGCGGCGGCCGTGGTCATGCTGGCGCCGCTGTCGCTCATCGTGCTGGCGGCCTCGCATTCGCGCAGCTACATCGTCGAGGCGCCGCAGCAGTACCGCGAACTGCTCGACTTTCTCGCCCGCACGGTGCTGGAGCTGCGCCTCAAGCTGCCGCCCGACATCGCCTCGCACCTGCCCGAGGGCGCGGTGGAGATCCAGCGCACCATCGCCGGCTACCTGGGCGCCAAGGCGGGCGCGCTGGCCATGGCCGGCCGCGCGTGGCTCAGCGGCCTGCTGCATGCCTACGTGGGCCTGCTGATCGGGGCCCTGGCCGCCGTGCGCACGCTGGACGGGGCCCGCGGGCCGCTGGCCGAGGCGCTCTCCGCGCGCATCACCTGGTTCGGCGAGGCCTTCCGCCAGATCGTGGCAGCGCAGTTCTGGATCGCGGCGTTCAACACGCTGCTGACGGCGGTCTTCCTGCTGGGGGTGCTGCCGCTGTGGGGCATGCAGCTGCCCTACACGCCCGCGCTGATCACGCTCACCTTCCTGGCGGGGCTGGTGCCGATCGTCGGCAACCTGCTGTGCAACGCGGTCATCACCATCGTGGGCCTGTCGGTGTCGCCGGCCGCGGCCATCGCCTGCCTGGCGTTCCTGATCCTGATCCACAAGGCCGAATACGTCATCAACGCCAAGGTGGTCGGCCAGCGCACCCACATGGGTGTGTGGGAACTGCTGGCGGTGATGTTCGTGGCCGAGGCGGTGTTCGGCCCCGCCGGGCTGGTGGCAGCGCCGCTGTTCTACGCGTACCTCAAGAAGGAACTGCAGGCAGCGCAGCTCGTCTAGTGCGTGTCATGCACTTTTCTCAGTGAGAGCAAAGCCGTGAGTAGCGTTTGCGGATGCCCCGCGAGCCGTACCCAACGGACGCCAGCGATGAAGAATGGAGCTTCGCGGCGCCCTATCTGCCCCTGATGGACCGGCACGCTTCCCAGCGAGAGCACGATCTGCGGGAAGTCTTCAATGCCCTGCGCTGGCTGTGACGCGCGGGACCGCCCTGGCGGATGCAGCCCCATGGTCCCGCCGCCCTGGGAAGTGGTCTCTCAGCACGCCGGCGCTGGTTGGACGCGGGTTGCTTCGTGGCGATGGTCTCGACCTGCGCCCCATCATTCGCGTAGCGCAGGGTCGCCAAGGCCAGCCCAGCGCCGTGGTGATGGATGGGCGCACGTGCAGATCAGCGCGGCAGCAAGGTCCACATGGCCTCGGACACGCGCCAGGCCGCGCGTTCAGGCAGATCTTCCAGGCAGCGCGGACCTGCGCCTGGCAGCGGAGCCCCGCCCTGCCACCCGCGCTTTCATCGCGGCCCGCCCCCCCACGCGCAAAGCCCATGTCACAAAACCGCCCCACGGGTTTGTGCCGAGCCAGCGCCTTCCACTCCAGCATTACGCTTGTCTGGCGCGCCACGCAGCCCGTGGGACGGCGTGCAGCGTCCCACGGCCCCAATTGCTTGCCTCCAAGGGTTCCCATGACCATCGCAAGAAAACTGGCCCTCCTCCTGCTGAGCGCCATTCTCGGCATCGCGGTGATGACGGCGTGGTTCCTGATCTCCGAGCGACAGCTCATCCTGCAAGAGCGCCAGACCGGCGTGCGCCAGGTGGTCGAGGCGGCGCACGGCATCGCTACGCACTTCCATGACCTGAGCACCCAGGGCGGACTCTCCGACGACGAGGCCCGCAAGCGCGCGGCCGCTGCCATCCAGGCACTGCGCTACAGCGGCAACGAATACGTCTGGATCAATGACATGCACCCGCGCATGGTGATGCACCCGGTGCGCCCCGAGTTGAACGGCAAGGACCTGACCGACAACAAGGACCCCAACGGCAAGCCGCTGTTCATGGAATTCGTGCGCACCGTACAAGCCAGCGGCGCAGGCTTCGTGCCTTACCTGTGGCCCAAGCCCGGCAGCGAAGCGCCGGTCGAGAAGACGTCGTACGTCAAGGGTTTCGCGCCCTGGGGCTGGGTGATCGGATCGGGCGTGTACATCGACACGGTGAACGCCGCCATCTGGCAACGCGCCCTGGGGTTCGGCTTGGTGGCGGCGCTGCTGGGGGCTGCGCTGCTGGTGATAGGCACCTTGATATCGCGCAACCTGCTGCGCCAATTGGGCGGCGAGCCCGGGTACGCACGCACCATTGCCCGCAGCATTTCGGAGGGCGATCTGTCGGTGGCGGTGGACACGCGCCAGGGCGACCACTCCAGCCTGCTGCTGGACATGCAGGCCATGCGCGATAGCCTGCACCGCATCGTGCAGCGCGTGCGCGACGGCACCGAGCACATCGCGGGCGCCTCGCAGCAGATCGCCGCCGGCAACCACGACCTGTCGGCCCGCACCGAATCGCAGGCCAGCGCGCTGGAGCAGACCGCCGCCTCCATGGAGGAGATGACCTCCAACGTGAAGCAAAACGCGGACAACGCCCGGCAGGCCAGCGTGCTGGCGCAATCGGCGTCCGACGTGGCGCGCCAGGGCGGCACGGTGGTGGACAAGGTGGTGCAGACCATGGGCTCCATCGACGCGTCGTCGCGCAAGGTGTCCGAAATCACCGGGGTCATCGAAGGCATCGCGTTCCAGACCAACATCCTCGCCCTGAACGCAGCGGTCGAGGCGGCGCGGGCCGGCGAACAAGGGCGTGGCTTCGCGGTGGTGGCCACCGAAGTTCGCAGCCTGGCGCAGCGCTCGTCCGAGGCGGCCAAGGAGATCAAGGCGCTGATCAGCCACTCCGCCGAGCAGGTGAAGGCCGGCACCCAGCTGGCGCAGGAGGCCGGCACGACCATGCAGAACCTCGTGGACAGCGTGCTGCGCGTGTCCGCCGTGATCGAAGACATCAGCCAGGCCAGCCGCGAGCAGACCGATGGCATCGAGCAGATCAACGAAGCCATCTCGCAGATGGACCAGGGCACGCAGCAAAACGCCGCGCTCGTCGAGCAGGCCACCGCCGCTGCCGCCTCGCTGCAGCAGCAGGCCAACGAACTCAAGCAGGTGGTAGCGGCCTTTCACCTGCACCGGGCCGCGGAAGGCTCGGAAGGTTCAGGGCAAGGCACGGCGCAGGCTGCGCTGCGTCGGCCGGGGCCGGCCCGTCGGCAGTTGAACTGACGCCAGCGCTCCCTGCCGTGGTGGCACCGGCCCACACCAGGTTTGCAAGAAACGTTATTTGCTATTTTTTTAATAGCACTCAGCACATATAAATCTAGGGCATCAGCCTCTTTTCACCATCAATCCCTCATGGCGCCGGTGGGAACTGCCGCGCCACGAACGCCCAGATGAGCGCCGAGGCGTCCGGGCCGTCCGGATCGCTGTAGGGCACGCTGGCCAGGCCGCCGCTCCAGGCATGCCCCAAGCCCAGGATTTCGCGCAACGCCACCACGGTGCGGCCCTGCCGCTTGAACTCGGTCAGGCGCGTGGCGTGCCGCTTGCCGCGCTGCTGCATGCGCGCGGCGCCGGCCTTGGCGCCCAGCGCCTGCGCCCACAGCTCGGCGGTCGCGCAGGCATTGCGGGGCGATACCACGCCGTCGGCCTCGCCGTGCAGCACCAGCAGCGGAGGCAAGGGCAGCGGGCCTTCGGGCGGGGGCGGGCCCATGCCCAGCACCGGGGGCGCGGGCTCGGGCAGCAGGGCCTCGCGGCGCCCGCTCATGGCGGCCAGCGCCTGGGCGGACGACTCCGCCGTGCCCGGCGCCACGCCCGAATGCATGGCCACCGCGCAGAACCGTTCCGGATAGCGCGCCGCCAGCAGCACCGCCATGCATGCGCCGGCTGACAGGCCGGCCACCGCCACGCGCGTGAGATCGACCGGATGGCGCCGCGCCACCTGGTCCACCGCCGCCATGAGCGTGGCCGCTTCCGCGTGGGCCTTGCCGTTGCGGTGCGAGAACCAGTTCCAGCAGCCCTGCGCGTTGGCGATGCGCTCCTGCTCGGGGTACAGCACCAGAAAGCGCTCGCGGGCAGCGAGCCGGTTCATGCGCGAACTGGCGGCCAGATCGGCCCCCGTCTGCCCGCAGCCGTGCAGCATCACCATCATGGGGAGCTTTTCGCCCGCGCCCAGGGCCAGGCCCGGGGGAATGTGCAGGTGAAAACGCCGCGCGCCGGCCGGGCCGGGGGCGATGCCGCCGATCCATTCGCCGGCCCCGGGCGGCACCTTGCGCGGCGCCCGGGCCTTGGGGGTGGCGGCATTCACCAGCGACAGCAGGGGCTTGGCGGCCGCCTTCACCCGCGCGGGGCGCGTGGCGCGGGCCAGCGCCTTCAGGTTGCGCTGGTAGGCCCGGGTGAAAACGGACAGGGAAAACAGGCGGGAGCTGCGGGGCATGGGCGGTCGTCCAATCGGCGGGGTAGCGGGTTCACCATACCAGTTTTGTTGCAGTGCAGCATTTTTTGGGCCTGCCAGAACTGGAATTGGGCGCCACGGCCTACAAACCCGCAGGCCGCGTGCCATCGAAACATGTCCTGAAATGATCGATCCCTGGCCGCCCCGGGCCGGACGCCGGCCGCCGCCGCTCTCAAAATCAGCGCCATACTCCACCACCCATCGAAGCGCCCCCATGAAAACCTGTCTCATAGTGATCGACGCGCAGGAATCGTTCCGCCAGCGGCCCTATTTCACCGCGCAGAGCCTGCCGCCGTACCTCGCCGCGCAGAACGCACTCATCGAGGGCTGCGTGGCCCGGGGCGTGCCGGTGGTGCGCATCTTCCACAGCGACGGCCCCGCCGATACCGGCAACCCGTTCGCCATCGAGTCCGGCCATGTGCGCCCGCTGGAGGGGCTGGCGCCGTTCGACGCCGCCGCCACCTTCACCAAATCGCGCCACAGCGCGCTGGTGGACACGGGCCTGGCCGTCTGGCTGACGCAGCACGGCATCCAGCGCCTGATCGTGAGCGGCATCCGCACCGAGCAGTGCTGCGAGACCACCACCCGCCATGCCTCCGACCTGGGCTGGCAGGTGGACTACGCCCTCGATGCCACGCTCACCTGGGACATGGTGCAGCCCGACGGCCGCACGCTCACCGCCGCCGACATCCGGGACCGCACGGCCACCGTGCTGCAGGACCGCTTCGCCACCGTGTGCACCGCCGCCCAGGCGCTGGAGCGCGCGGCCGCCGCGGCCTGATCCCTCCCCCTCCCCCTCCCCCTCCTCCGCCCCGTCCACCCCGCCCCTCCGCCATCACGACGAAAGAACACCCGCCATGCTGGAACTGCGCCCCACCTGCGAACACTGCAACACCGCCCTGCCACCCGCCTCGCCCGACGCGCGTATCTGCAGCTTCGAGTGCACCTTCTGCGCCGACTGCGTGGACCACGTGCTCGGCAACGTGTGCCCCAACTGCGGCGGCGGCTTCGCCCCGCGCCCGATCCGGCCCGCGCACAACCACAAGGGCAACAACTTCCTGGGCAACGACACCGCCAGCACCGTGGTGCGCCACCGGCCCGTGGACCCGGCCGCCCACGCGGCCTTTTCCGCCGCCCTGCGGCAGATTCCGCCCGCAAAGCGATGAGCAGCGGCCCCGGCGCACCCATCCACGTCTTCTTCGCGCTGCTGCCCGGCAGCCTGGTGCTGGACTGGGCCGGGCCCGCCGAGGCGCTGCGCATTGCCAACCAGGTGCTGCAGGCGCGGGGCGGGCCACCGGGCTTCGTGCTGCACTTCGTCAACCCGGCGCCCGAATCGGTCACCTCGGTCGGCGTGTCACTGACCGGGCTGGCGCCGCTGCCGGCCACGCTGCCGCAGCCCGCCTGGGTGGTGCTGGTGGGCCTGCCCGGGCAGCGCATCGATGTGCAGCGCAGCGAGGCGCGCGAACTGCTGCACTGGCTGCGCGGCCTGCGGCTGGCCACGGGCCGACTGGAACTGGTGACGGTGTGCGCCGGCGCCGTGCTGGCCGCACACGCGGGACTGCTGGCCGGCCGGCGCGCCACCACGCACCACCACCACTTGGCCGAACTGGCCGAGGTGGAGCCCCGCTGCGACGTGGTGGCCAACCGCGTCTTCGTGGCCGATGGCGCCCTGCACACCAGCGCGGGCGTGACCACCGGCATCGACCTGGTACTGCACCGCATCGCCGATGCCTGCGGCCCGGCCATCGCCGCCGAGGTGGCGCAGACCATGGTGGTGGCGCTGCGGCGCGGCCCGCACGACCCGGAAATGTCGCCCTTCCTGCACCACCGCAACCACCTGCACGGCGCGCTGCACCGCGTGCAGGACGCCGTGGCCCAGCAGCCCCAGGCCGACTGGAGCGTGCCCGCCATGGCCGAGGTGGCGCACGCCTCGCCGCGCCACCTGACCCGCCTGTTCCTGGACCACGCCGGCATCGCGCCGCTGCAGTACCTGCGCCGCATCCGCCTGGCCACCGCCGAGGCCGCGCTGCGGGCGGGGCGCAACGTGACCGAGGCGGCGGCGATGGCGGGGTTCAGTTCGGATACGCAGCTGCGCCGGGCGTGGAAGCAGTTCGGGCGGGGTGGGACGCCTTCGCAACTCGGGGGAACGGGTGGCGGCACAGGGCTGCCGAGCCTCTAGAGCGCGCGCCTGCGTCCAGGGCGGCCGCTTTCGGCGGGTTGCTGGCCAGGGGTGCAGGGCAACGCCACCCGGTCGTCGGCGAAAGGCTGTTCGCAAAGCGCGTGGGAGCGCCAAGCGGGGGCTGCCGCTGGCTCGGGTCTTGTGAAGGGCATACTTTGCCAACGGCCCGGCCGCTCACTGCTGTCATCCACCATGCCACCGATCCAACCCACACCCCTCTCCACCCGATCGCGCCTGCGGGGCGCGGTCTACGGCCTGCTCGTTGGTGATGCGCTGGGGGTGCCCTACGAGTTCTCCGATGCCGCAGAACTGCCGGAACTCCGCTTGATCGAGATGGCACCGCCCGATGGATTTCGCCGCGCCCATCCGGGAGTGCCGGCAGGCACCTGGAGCGATGACGGCGCGCAAGCACTGCATCTGCTGAGGGTTCTTCTCGATGGGGACCACGCACTGGAAAGCAGGTTCGCCGATGGCTTGCAGTCCTGGCATTCCTCCGGTGAACTGACACCCGATGGCCGCGTGTTCGATATCGGCATCCAGACGCAGGAAGCCTTGGCGAACCTCCGGCGAGGTGTGCCGCCCAGCCAGAGCGGCCCTTGCGAAGAGAGGAACAATGGGAATGGGTCGCTCATGCGGGTGCTTCCCACGGCCTTGCTTCCCGCTGCCGACGACCGGGTCCTGATCGACCGCGCGAGAAGGCAAAGCCTGCCCACCCATGGGCACACGAGGTCGCTGCTCGCGTGCGCGCTGGCGACCTTGGTATCCGCCCGCCTTCTCAGGGGCCTCTCGTTCGTGGAGGCGCTCGACGGGGCCCAGGCGCACCTCGAAGAGACCACATCCGAATCCGAGCGATTTGAACTTCGCATCCTGTTGAACGGGCGGTTTGATCCACCGGGCGGAAGCGGGTATGTGGTGGACTGCCTTTGGTCGTCCGTTGCTGCCGTCCTTCGCACGCGCAACTTCGAAGACTGCGTGCGGTGCGCGATCGGTTTTGGCAACGACACCGATACCACTGCCTGCGTCGCGGGGGGATGGGCGGGACTGCTCTATGGCGAGCAAGGCATTCCGCTGCGATGGCGCGAGCAGTTGCAAGGAAAGCCCCTCGTCGAGCCCTTGCTCGACCGCCTGATCGCCGCCTGGGAGTGATTCCTGCCAGAACCGGCAAGGAAAGGGAAGGCGCCAAGGCGGCGGCTCGCAGAAAGATCCGGCGCTTCAGCCCCCCCCTTCACCACGCCGGGCGCCTGATCGGTGAGGCAAAATGCCCCACCCCGTCCGGCCGTGAAATGCCGTGCCGAATGCAACAATCGGGGCCGGGTTCGGCACCCGTCTCGGCGCCGACGAAACCACCGGAAAAGCATTTGGAGGCCATGCACCTCACGATTGATCTTTTCACGCAATCGCCAGGAAGCGCTCAGAAAATGGATTGGTTCCCTATCGTCTTCATTGCGTTCAAGGTCATCGTGCTCGGAACGGGCATGTTTTTAGCCATCAAGTGGCACCACGATCAAGGCAAGAAGAAGAAAAAATAATGCCGGCCGGGTTGGAGAGCGCCCACCAAACGCACCCTTGACGCCCCCGGCGGGTCCAACGGCATCGCCCGCAAGGGGCGTTGTTGCAAATTCGGTCCGATAAGAACGATCCGCGCCCAAAGGTTTTTTGACCCGCAGCCATCGCCGGCTGAATGGCGCTGCAACGCGAGGTTCGAAAACGAATGGGGTGCCAGCCCTTCCCCACCGACCGTGGGCGCTTCGAACTCCCACTTAGTTCGGACCGTCCACCATCAGCCTCAGGTTCTGCACTGCCGCCCCGGCAGCCCCCTTTCCCAGGTTGTCCAGCACTGCACTCAAGACGACCTGCCCCGTGCGCTCGTTCCATGAGACGGCCAGGCCCATGTCGTTCGAACCGTTGTGGACCTGCGGGTCCCGTTCGGTCATCGGCTCGGCCGACGGCATCGGCAGCACGTGCACATGCGCCGCATCGCGGTACCGCTGCGCCAAGCATTCGTGGATGCGTGCGCCTGTAGCCTCCGCGGGCAGCATTCGCCCATGCAACCCGATGGTGAGCACGATGCCCTGACGGTAGCTGCCGTAGGCCGGCACGAAGAGGGGCGACTCGGTCAGGCCCGCATAGGCCTGGATTTCCGGCACGTGCTTGTGCTCCAGGGCCAGGCCGTAGACCGTGAGCGAATGCGCGCCCAGTCCCGCCTCGTGCGCTTCGGCCCCCGCCCGGCCCATGCCGGAATAGCCGGAGACGGCATGGATGGTGAGCGGATAGTCGGTGGGCAGCAGGCCCGCATCCGTCAAGGGCCGCAGCAGGGCGACTGCGGCGGTGGGGTAGCAGCCCGGGTTGGTGACCCGCGACGCCTTGGCGATGCGTTCGCCTTGCTGCGCATCCAGTTCCGGCAGGCCATAGACCCAGCCGGGGCTGGTGCGGTGGGCGGAGCTGGCGTCGATGACGCGCACGCCGGGGTTGTCGATCATCGCGACCGCCTCGCGCGCCGCGGCATCGGGCAGGCACAGGATGGCGATGTCGCAATCGTTGATCGCCGCCTTTCGCGCGGCCGGGTCCTTGCGCAAGCCCGCAGGCAAGGTGTGGAGGCGAAATTCCGAGCCCCGGAGCCGGTTCTGCAGGTCCAGGCCGGTGGTGCCCTGGTCGCCGTCGATGAAGATTTGGTGGTTCATGGAACGCGATCGTAGGGAGACCGCCTCGATGGCTCCAGCGAAATATCGGCAACCCCAAGTTAAGAAAAATTAAACTGCCGACATGCGAGAACTGAGCCTGGACCATTTGCGCACCCTGGTTGCCATCGCTGATCTCGGCTCCCTGGCCAATGCGGCGCGCGCCCTTCACCTGGCGGCCCCCACCGTGACCGTGCATATCGCGGAGCTGGAGTCGCGCCTGGGCGGCCAGTTGCTCGTTCGCGGGCGGGGGCCCGCGCAACCGACCGCCCTGGGCGAGCGGTTCATCGCGCGGGCACGCCGGCTGCTGGCGGACGCGGACGATGCCGTCGAGGACGTTCGACGCCAGCTCGCCGGCCAGACGGGCCGGGTGCGCGTGGGGGCCTCGACCGGTGCCATCGCGCACCTGCTGCCGCCCGCGCTCGAGCGCCTGGCGCGGCAACACCCCGGGGTCGATGTGAACGTGCAGGTGCTGACCTCCAACGAAAGCATGGCCCGGCTCGCGGCCGGCAGCCTGGACCTGGCGGTGGTGGCGCTGCCGCAGCCGGCCGTGCGCGGCGTGCAGGTCACGCCCCTGCGGCGCGAGGCGGTGGTCGCCTTCCTGCCATCGGCCTGGAAGGCGCCGCAGCGGCTGACTGCGCAATGGCTGGCGGAGCGGCCACTCATCATGAACGACGCCTCCACCCGCCTGTACCGGCAGACCGCGGAATGGTTCTCGGCAGCAGGCGTCCATTGCCGGCCCCGGATCGAGCTCAACTACAACGACGCGATTCGCACGCTGGTCGCCGCCGGCTACGGAGCGGCGCTGCTGCCGCAGGAGTCGTACGAGGCCACGCGCGACCCGCGCATCGCCATCCGCCCGCTCCGCCCGGCGCTGTGGCGACAGCTCGGCCTCGCGGTGAGCGACCGGGGCGCCAGCGGGCCGACGCGTTTCGTGCTGGAGGCGTTGCTGCCGGAGAAGGACCCGGCGGCGTGAGCCGCACCGACTGCCGTTCGCCGGGCGGCGATGGCAACGGGGCGAAACACCGGACAGCTGCCGGGCGCCAGTACGGCGTGGCCGGTGGATACTGCGCACCGCCGCCTCTCGAAAAGCCCTCCTCGACCCGCTTTCCTGCCCCCTGCTTTTCCAGCCTTTTCATGGACCATTCGCTCACATCGCCCACCCCACGCCATCGCGCCGTGCTGGTGGCAGGCATCGCCCTCTGCATCGCCCTGGGACTGGCCTCGCGCCGGTGGCCCGGCGTGCTGTTTCCCGAAGCGCTGGGCAAGTACCCCGGCGATGCGCTGTGGGCGCTGATGGTGATGTTCGGCTGGGCCTGCCTCTGGCCGCGCATGGCCCCGGGCCGGCTGGCCCTGCTGGCGCTGGCGACTTCGTTCGCGGTGGAGTTCTCGCAGCGGTACCAGGCGCCGTGGATCAACGCGATCCGCAGCACCACGCCGGGCCACCTGGTACTGGGGTCGCGGTTCAACGCGATGGATCTGGTGGCCTATGCGGTGGGCGTGGCGGTCGGCCTGGGGCTCGACGGGCTTTACCAGGCCTGGCTGCGCCGAAGGACTGGAAGCCAGGCGGCACGCCCCGATTGAGCGGCCGGGAGGCCCTGCGCGAAGGTCCCTGTCCGTCCGGATGCCCGCAAGCCTGGCTCATTCAGTCGAACAGCCCCGGCGTCATCGGCCCCTGGCGAGCCACCGGCGCCTCGCGCGCGGCCTGCTCGGTCAGTAGGTTTCCAACGCGCACGCCCAGCAGCCGCAGCCGCTTGTCCAGCGGCACGCGCTTGAGGCACTGCCCGGCCGCCCGGCGGATGGTGGCCGCGTCCTGCGTGGGGTGGTCGATGGTGAGGTCGCGCGTGGCGATCTTGAAGTCGTCGTAGCGCAGCTTGATGCCGATGGTCTTGCCCACGTAGCCCTTGCGCTGCAGGTCGCCGGCCACGCGTTCGCACAGGTCGGTGAAGATGCGGCCCAGCTCGGCGCGGTCGCGCACGGCGTGCAGGTCGCGGTCGAAGGTGGTTTCGCGGCTCATGGAAACGGGCTCGCTTTCGGTGACCACGGGGCGGTCGTCGCGGCCCCAGGCGGCCTCGTGCAGCCAGGCGCCGCTGGCCTTGCCGAAGTGGCGCACCAGCCAGTCGCGCGGGCGCGCGGCCAGCTCGCCCACCGTGTGGATGCCATGGGACTGCAGCTTGGCGTCGGCCTTGGGGCCGATGCCGTTGATCTTGCGGCAGGCCAGCGGCCAGACCCGGGTTTCCAGGTCACCCTCTTGCACGATGGAAATGCCGTTGGGCTTGTTGAACTCGCTGGCCATCTTGGCCAGGAGCTTGTTGGGCGCCACGCCGATCGAGCAGGTCAGGCCGGTGGCGTCGAGGATGCTTTTCTGGATGAGCCGCGCGAGCGACCGGCCGCCGTCGCGCTGGCCGCCCGGCACGTGCGTGAAGTCGATGTACACCTCGTCCACGCCGCGGTCTTCCATGACGGGTGCGATGGACACGATCACTTCCTTGAACATCCGCGAAAAGCGCCGGTACGAGGGAAAGTCCACCGGCAGCAGGATGGCCTGGGGGCACAGGCGCGCGGCCTTCATGAGCCCCATGGCCGAGCCCACGCCGAACTGCCGCGCAGGGTAGGTGGCGGTGGTGATGACGCCCCGCCCCACATAGTCCTTGAGCCGCGGGAAGGCCGCGACGGGAATCTTCGACTCGCGGCCGGCGTACTCAGCCACCAGGGCCTCGTCCTGCGCCCGCCGGCCACCGCCGATGACGGCGGGCAACCCCTTGAGCTGCGGGTAGCGCAGCAACTCCACCGAGGCATAGAACGCGTCCATATCCAGGTGGGCGATGCGGCGTGGCAGGGGTGCGGCGGGCTCTTCGGGGGCGGTCACGTCCGCCATTGTCCACTCGATCCCCGCCAGCTGCGCAGGCCCGGCGGGATGCCCCCGCAAGCACCTGCGCGATGGGCGATCAGCGCACGCGCAGCGCGCCCGGCTGGCCGTGGCCGGCCAGGCGGAACACGGCCACCGTGTCCACCAGTTGCTGCGCCTGTGCCTTGAGGCTTTCGGCCGCGGCGGCGCTTTCTTCCACCAGCGCTGCATTCTGCTGCGTGACCTGGTCCATCTGGCTCACGGCCTCGCCGACCTGGGACACGCCCGAACTCTGCTCGGCGGTGGCGGCGCTGATCTCACTCACGATGTCGCTCACGCGCTGGATCGACGACACGATCTCGCTCATCGTGGTGCCAGCCTCGTCCACGAGGGCGGTGCCGCGCTCGACGCGCTCCACGCTGTCGGTGATGAGGGCCTTGATTTCTTTGGCGGCGTCGGCCGAGCGTCCGGCCAGGCTGCGCACTTCGCTGGCCACCACGGCGAAGCCGCGCCCCTGCTCGCCGGCGCGGGCAGCTTCCACCGCGGCGTTCAGCGCCAGGATGTTGGTCTGGAATGCGATGGAGTCGATCACGCTGATGATGTCGGCGATGCGGCGCGAGCTGTCGTTGATGCCCTTCATGGTCTGCACGACCTGCCCCACCACCTCGCCGCCGCGCACCGCCACGCCGGAGGCGCTGCGTGCCAGCTGGTTGGCCTGCTGCGCACTGTCAGCGTTGTGCTGCACGGTCGAGCCCAGCTCTTCCATCGACGCGGCGGTTTCTTCCAGCGAACTGGCCTGCTCTTCGGTGCGCTGGCTCAGGTCGGCATTGCCCTGGGCGATCTGCACGCTGGCGTTGGCCACGCTTTCCGCATTGCCACGCACCGAATCCACCACCGCACTCAACCGGTCGTTCATGGTGGCCAGGGCCTGCAGCAGGCGCGCGATCTCGTCGCGGCCCTCGGTACGCACGTTGGTGCTCAGGTCACCCTGCGCCACGGCTTCGGCCAGTTGCACGGCCACGGCCACCGAACGCGTGGTGGCGCGGGTGACGATCCACATCACCCAGGCCGCCAGCGCGGCCAGCAGGGCCACGGCGGTCACCATCAGCAGCATGTCGCGGCGCAGCGCCTGGATCCGGGTGCCCAGCGTGTCGCTCAGCACATCGAACGACACGGCCACGAGCGCGAACTGGGTGTCGATGATGCGGGTCATCTGCGCCACCCACTGCGTGGAAGGCATCGACAAGGTGGCCGCCTGCACGATGTTGTCGTCCGCGAGCTTGAAGCCCTCTTCCGCCGCCGCCAGCGCGGCCTTGCGTGCGGCTTCCACTTGCGGCGGCAGTTTGCCGCCCGAGGCCAGCTCGAGCGTCTTGCGGGCATCGCCGTAATGCTGGCGGGCCCGGTCGGCCAGGGTTTCGATGCGCGCGCGCTCTTCAGGCGATGCGTCGCCCCGTGCGAGCACCAAGGCCCCGCGCGCCCGCATCTGGCCCAGGGATTCGGTCAGGTGCGGCAGATGGGCCAGCGCGGCCCGCTGAAGAAAGTAGCTGGCCGGCTCCGAATCCAGGGAGATGCCCGAGCTGTTGGCCACATCGTCGATCAGCCCCAGTTCGCTCGCCACCAGCGCGGCATGGCGGGCATTGCTTTGGGCACCCGTGATGGATTTCGCTCCCACGCCCGCGACCAGGGTGCGCCACTCGCCGGACAACGCGTCCAGCTTGGCGGAAAGCTCCCGGTCCTGCAGTCCGGTAGCGGCCGCCTGGGCCCGCACGATCGCGGCTTCGACCTCGGACTGCTTGGCCTGGCGCGGCGTGTTCAAGGAGGCATCGCCGCCCAGGAAGGCCGCCGACAAACCGCGGTGCTGCTGCGTGAGCTGCACCAGCTTGAGCAGCTCCTTGACGGGGGCGATGCCCAGGTTTTCACGCTCCACCGTGCGCAGGGTGTCCCAGTTGAGATGCACCAAAAGGGTGGTCGGAATGGCGAACATGAAGAACGCCAGTGCGCCGATAAGCAAGAACTTGCGCGAAATCCGGAGGTTGTTGATCCAGTGGGTCATAGGTCCATCTCACTGGCAACAGCGTCACCAGTTGTAAAAATTAAAAAACACGGATTTGATAGAAACATCCAATACCGGGCCGTAGGAGAACGCCTTATTTCGCCGATTGCCAGATAAATTTAGCGATTCCATCATTTTATTGATTCGGCCGGACGCACGCCGACAGCTGACGCATTAGGCGTACAGATACACAAAGATACCAAAAAATTTGACTTTTCACCAGATCGGTGCATGCGCAATGATCGCACCGCCTTGGTGCCAGTCAGCGCACGGTGATGATGTCCCGGTGCATGGGAGCGAGGAGCGCCAGCAAACGGCTTTGCTGGGTGAACGCAACGCCCTGTTCGTCCATGGCGTCCTGAAGCAGCTCCACCAGGACGTTGAAGTCGCGCTTTCGGATGGGCAAATCGGCATGCGCCGACTTCATGTCGGCCCCTTCGTAGCGGCACGGGCCGCCGGAGAGCACGCAGATCTGGTCCGTCAGGCTGTCCTTGAGCGCCTGGGGCTTGGTCTCCTTGAACAGAGGGCCGATGCGCTCGTCCTTGAATGCCCGGTCCACCAAGCCATTCATGATGCGGGCGATGCCGGGCTTGCCGCCCAGCGCGTCGTAGAGGCCTTCCGGCGCAGCGGTGGCCGGCGCCGCACCGAACGCAGCGGCCCCGGGTGGCGTGGCAACAGCGGCAGGCTGCTGCGCCGCAGCGGGCAGGGCCGTGGCGAGGGCCGTGGCGAGGGCCGCGGCCAGCGCGAGCGCCAGGGCGGCGGTGCGCGGCGCGCGGCATGGCGGCAGCGCGAAGCGGGGGGTGGCAGGGATGGGCATGGGGCCTCCTCTCGTCTTGTTGCCCGCGGTTCAGTACGCGGCCTGCACCGACAGGTACAAGCCGTTTTGCCGGCGGTAGGCCGTCACGCCCGGCACGATGAGGCCCAGGTTGACGTAGGCCAGGGTGATCGACATGTGCTTGTTGGGCGCCCAGGCGATGAAAAGGTCGCGCCAGTCGTCCTCGCGCAGCGCGGCGCCCAGGCCCGCCGAGGCGCCGATCGCCTGCAGGTTGTTGGGCTTGAAGCGGTATTCGGCGCCGATCGCCAGGTCGCGGCGCAGCAGGTAGGCCACGGAAAATTCGGGCTGCAGGCTGCGGCGGCTGCGCCCCGGGGCCAAGCCGCCGAAGCCCAGCAGGCCGTTCTGATTGGCGTTGGTGGAGCGCAGCGTGGTGCTCAGCACCAGATTGCGGTCCAGCAGCAGTTTGGTGGCGGTCACGTAGACATCGGTGCCGCTCGTATCGGCCCCCAGGAACTCGATGACCCTGCTGGCCGAAGCAGGGTGCAGCCGCTTGTGCTCCACGCCCACCGCCACCTGCGGCATGGCGCTGTCGGCCTCGAGCACCGCATCGCCGAGCAGGCGGACCTTGACCCCGACGATGTCCATTTTGAGGTGCAGATCGGGCTCGACGCCGAATGCCGCGATGCCGTTCAGCGCGACGGCGGGGGCGGCATCGAAATCCTGCTTCGCCACCGACACCTCCACCCGCTCGTTCCAGCCCATCGCCGCGCCGTAGCTCGTGAGGCCGTAATCGCGCGTGCGGGTGCGGGTGGTGAAGGCGCTCATGCCGATCTCGCCCTCGGTGGCATTCGAGCCCACCACCGCCCAGGGGGTGAGCCCGCCGCCGGCCGAGCCGGAGATGCTGCTCACGCCGCCCGTCAGCAGCAGCTTGCCGGTTTCAGCCCGCGCGGTGCCGGCGGCGGCCAGCAGTGCGCAAAGTCCGGTGGTGCAGGCCACCGTGGAGATCCAGTGAATGGGGTGCATGGGGGTTCGTCCGCAAAGGAGCGCCAACCTGCGCTGTAGCAGAGTGTTACCCAAATCGACGACCGACGGAACCCCCATTCCACAAAGCAGAATGTGAAACCGTCTCCTACAGCATGCGTTCGATCAGCGCGCCCGTGAACAGCACCGGTCCCGTCGGCCCCTTGTCGCCCGGCACGCCGCCCTGCGGCTCCAGGCTGATGGCCAGCGTGGGCACGTTCTTCACCGCGCTCTCCGGCGTGGCCAGCGTGAGCAGCGCCTGCGGCCCCAGCACGCCAAGTGAGCGCGGGCCACTGCCGGGTGGCAGCGCCCACAGCTGCAGCGAATGGTCGCTGCCTTCCTGGAAACCGCCCACGCGCTGCAGCACCAGCGCGTTCTTTTGCGCATCGAATGTGACGAGCATGGACGGCGCGGCCTTCGCATCGGCCAGCACTGCCACGTAGCGCACCTGCGGCGTGGCGGCCAGTTGCTGGCGCAGCTGGGCGATCTGCGCCCCGCTGTCCTGCTGGAGCCGCTGGTGCGTCTGCAGCCCGACGACCACGGCGGCCACCGTGGCCAGCGCGCCCAGCGCCGCAGCCCCGCGCCACAGCCGCACGCTGCGCAGCCACCCGCCAGGGCCCGCACGGGGGCCGTCGCCCTCGGCCCGCGCCGGGACGGCGCCCTGCCGCGCCGCCCGCATGGCCTCGCGTTCCTTTTCGGCCTGGACCAGGTTGTGGATGCGCAGCCACACTTCGGGCGGCGGGGCCTGCTCGGCCTGCAGCTCGGTCAGGCCGGACCAGCGTGATTGCCACACCAGCGCCGCCGCCCGCACGCCGGCATGCTCGCGCGCCAGGGTCTCGAAGCGGCGCCGCGCACCGCCGCGCAGCGTGCCCAGCGCATAGGCGGCCGCCAGGCGGTCCAGCAGTTCAGGGGATTGCGAAAGATTCATGGCAGCACCTCACGCGTAGCGCGACAGGCAGTCGCGCAGCTGGCCCAGGCCCCGGCGGATCCACGTCTTGACCGTGCCCAGCGGCAGCTTCAGCTGCTCGGCCAGCTCGCCGTGGCTCAGGTCGCGCAGGTACGCCAGGCTGACCACTTCGCGGTGGCGGTGCTCCAGGCGGCCCAGGCATTGGTGCAGCGCGGTCGCCTGCTCGCTGGCCTGCGCGATGTCCGCCGGCGAGGGCTGATCCGCCTGCAATGTCTGCGCCAGCTCGTCATCGAACTCCTGCGTGAGCTGCGCCCGGTCGGCCGTGCGCCGGCGCAGAAAGTCCAGCGCCCGGCTGCGCACGATCAGGCCCATCCACGCCATCGGCGGGCTCAGGGTTTCGCGGTAGCTGCCCGCCACGCGCCAGATGGTGAGGTAGGCCTCCTGCAGCACGTCCTCCGCCCACTCGCGGTTGCGCAGCACGCGCAGGGCCACGCCGAACAGGCGCGACGACGTGTGGTCGTACAAGCGCTTGAGGGCGGCATCGTCGCGTCCCGCGACCTGGTCAATGAGGGCCATCAGTTGGGTGTCCGTGAGGGAGGTGCTCATGCACGCATTGTGTGAGAAAAAGTGCGGTCTCAGCCATGCAGCGGAATACGGTGGGTGTGGGTTGGCGGATACAAAGCCCTCCTTCGGACAAGGACTCTGAATCCGATCGGCCGCGGCCGGCGTATGAAGGAAACCTGCGGCGCGCAGCCCTCTTTCCCGACCCACCAGGAGACAGCATGCGAGACAACCGATCCAAGGCCCTTCCCCTCGGCGACCTGCGTTCCATGAAGCGCCGCGCCACCTTCGCTGCCGGCGTGCTGCTGCTGGCGGCTGGCGCGTTCTATGCCGGCAAGAGCGCGGTGGCGCAGGAACTGCCGGCCGCGGGCGCGGCCGTGCAGGCGGTGACCGGCTGATCGCACGGCGCCCGCAGGGGTTGCCTCGCTAGCGGCGAGCCGCAGGCCCGCCCTGCCAGGAGTCGCTGGACTCTTCCATCGCCATCTGGGTAAAGGCTTCTTTCGCCTGGCCGGCGCGGTTGCGCTTTGTCAGATGGGCGTCGCGCATCAGCAGATACTTGTCCAGGGCCACCTGGTCCACCAGTTCGCTGGCCCCCAGATGGTGGGCGCGCTGGCTGACCACCTGGACGGCGTCAGGCTGTTCTTCACAGAGACGCTGGAGATCTGGTTCTTCGGGTTGCCCAGGCCATCGACCTGCGACGCGAACACGTCCCTCGCATTGGACGGGCCGAACAGCGGCATCACCAGATAAGGCCCCGTGCCCACGCCCCAGGTGTCCAGGGTCAGCCCGAAATCCTCCTTGCGCTGGGGCATGCCCCAGCCGCTGGCCACGTCCACGAAGCCGAGCGCGCCCACCGTGGTGTTGGTGCCAAAGCGCGCCAGGGTCGTCATGCCTTCGCCCACCCGCCCTTGGAGCATGAGGTTGACCGACGACCACGGGTTCTGCCAATTGGAAAAGAAATTGTTCACGCCGGTCTGGGCCACGTCAGGAACCACGGTTTTGTAGGCCTTGGCGGCTGGCTGTAGAACGACCTGGTCCACGCCTTCGTTGAAGGAAAAGATCTTGCGGTTGACGGGCTCCAGCGGGTCCGGCTGCGCCAAGGAGGCGCATCCGGTGCTGAGGACCGCCAAGGCGCAGACGGCATACCGGACATTCGACATGTGGCGGTTCAAGGGTTCTGAGGGGTGCAGGCGAGAGGGCATTCGTACCTCCGGTGAGAGTGGGTGATGGGGACCTGAGGGATGGAATGCATCGCATCCCACGGGCCGCCATCGTCACCGCGCCTGCATTGCTGAATCCTTACTGGCCGGGGCCGGGCGCCGATGCGTGTGTCACGCGCACTTCCAGCCCCACCGCGCCGTTGCGCGCTCCGATGGTCCAGCCATGAGCGGCGACGATCTCCTGGCAGATCGACAGGCCCAGCCCGGCCCCTTCGTCGCGCCGGGACGCACCCCGCCAAAAGCGCTCGAAGAGTTTGCCCAGGTGCTCCGGCGCCACCCCCGGTCCTTCGTCGGACACCACAAATCCGCGGCCATGCACCTGCAGCCGCACCACGCGGTGCGGCGGGCTGTGCTGGATGGCGTTTTCCAGCAGGTTCTTGAGCAGGGTGAACAGCGCGCCCCGGTCGGCATCCCAGGGCCCCACGCCCTCGTCAAAGAGCAGCGCGATCTGCACCTGGCTGCGCTCGGCCACGCGGTCCATGAAATCGCTGGCCTCCAGGATCGCGGAGCGCGGGTCGCACCGCTCGATCCGGTAGTTGCGCTGCTCGCTGGCCTCGGCCAGGTGGAGCAGCTGCTGCACCTGGCGCGCCATGCGGTCGATGTCCTGGAGCAGGTAGCGGCTGTGCCCGCTGCCGCCGTCCTTGCCACCGCTGTGGCCGCCCAGTTCCACCTGCGCGCGGATCAGCGACAGCGGGGTCTTCAATTCATGCGCGGCATTCGCCAGGAACTCCTGCTGCGTCTGAAACCCCAGCTGCACGCGGTCCAGCGCCCGGTTGAAGGCATCGATCAGCGGCACCAGTTCGCTGGGCAGATCGCCCAGCGCCAGCCGGTCGCCCAGGGACTGCGGCGTGATGCGCTGCGCCTGCAGCGATGCGATGCGCAGCGGCTTGAGCACCCGGCGCAGCGTCAGGTGCATGGCGATCACGAAAATCACGAGGAACGTGAGGCAGGTGGCCACGATGCCCTTGCGCAGCGCCGGCAACCCGATGCTGTGCTGCAGCAGCAAAACGATGCGGTCGCTGATGGCGAACTGCACGTACCACAGCCGGTCTGTCCGCTGCAGGGGCACCGTGGCGGCATGCATCGCCACGCCATCGCGCTGCAGCACGAAGCCCTTTCGCTGCGGATCGAACCCCAGGCCCTGGGGCGCCAACGGGAATCTTTTCCCGTCGGTGGTGTAGAACACCACGCCGTGCGGATCGACGATGCGCAGCACCACCTCTTCGCTCAGGCTGGCAAAGGGCCATTCGTCGATGTGGGACCGGTCGGGCCCCAGGGGCAGGCCGGCGCCGTCGAAGCGGATGATCCTGGCGATCGACTCGGCCCGCTCGATCACGCTGTGCTGCAGCATGTACCGCTCCAGCGGTTCGAGCAGCACCATGACGACGGCCATGACCAGCCCGCAGCTCAGCAGCATGCCGGCCACGTACACCAGCAGCAGGCGCCCGCGAAAGCTACGAGGCCAGTGGCTTTTCGCGGACGGCATATCCATGGGTCCTGATGTTGGCGATCTGAACGCTCGACCCCACGGCCACGAGCTTGCGTCGCAGCCGGTGCAGCGCCACGTCCAGCGCGTTCGGCGTGACGGCCTCGGCGATGCCCCAGGCGGCGGCCTCCAGCTCCGACCGGCGCACCACCTGGCCGGCCTTGCGCAGCAGGCACAGCATGATCTGCACTTCGGTGAGCGGCAGCGCCACGGTTTCCCCGCCGCACACCAGGCATCCCCGGCCCGCGTCCAGGCGCAGGTCGCCGTACACCGGGTCCAGCGCCTTCAGGTGGGTGGGCCGCCGCAGCAGCGCCCGCACCCGGGCGATCAGCTCCTCCATGGGAAACGGCTTGGTCAGGTAGTCGTCCGCGCCGGATTCGAGGCCGTCGACCCGGTCGTGCAGCGCGTCCCTGGCCGTCAGCATCAGGCAGGGCACGGCCTGGTCGCGTGCGCGCAGCCGCCGCACCAGCTGCAGGCCGTCGCCGTCCGGCAGCCCCCGGTCGATCACCAAGGCGACGTAGGGAATGTCGCGCAGTGCGAGCCAGGCCGATTCGATGTCGGTGAAGGCATCCACGGCGATGCCGGCCCCCGCCATGGCCTGGCGGATGAGATCGGCCAGCCGTTCGTGGTCTTCTACCAGTGCGATGCGGTTCATCCTCGGGTCCATCCAAAAAAGCCTGGCGGCCTGCGCGCGGCGCAGGCCCCGAAAATCAGCGGACCGTCAGCGACAGCAGCCGGTCCACCAGGGTCCCGATGCTGCTGCCATCGCCGGACACCCGCCCCTGCACGAGATCGAGCCGCAGGCCTTCGATGGCATACCGGCACACCCTGTGCGTGGCGAGGTCCACCGAATCCGTGGCGCACATCTCCTCGACGAAATCCGACCAGATCGCCGCATACCGCGGATCGCCGAGCACGGCGGCCACCGCCCGGCGCTGGTGGCTTCGCAGGGCCGCCAGGCTCGCCCCCATGGCGCGCAGGTAGGCCCGCAGATGCCGCGCCGGGCCACAGGGCTCGGCGGCCAGGGCGTCGTCCAGGAAGCGGCGAAAGTCTGCCACGTAGTCGTCGAAGACCTCCTCGGAAAAGCCCTTCGGTCCGCCGCGCCGGCCCCGACGCGCGCACGCCCGGCCCGGGGATCGCCCCCAGGGCAGGCCGCTGCCCGGCCCGAAGGCCGGCCCGCCCGGCACAGGCCCGCCGGGAATGCGCGCAGCGCCACGCATCTCAGAACCGGTGGATGTAGCCGACGGTGGCGCGCGACATGCTCGAGCGCCCCGCGATGGGGCTGTTCTTGATCTCGTCGGGCAGGCTCGTCGCGCTGACGTCGAGGAACACCGTCTGCCGGGGCCGGATCGCGTAGTCCAGCCGCAGTCCCAGTTCCATCGTGGTGGCTGCCTTGCCGGTGTACTGCGCGCGGCCGGGCTGCGCCTCGTTGGGCCGCACGCCTAAGTAGTAGTCCACGTATTTTTCGTCGAGCCACTGCGCCTGCACCCGGGGCGTCAGCCCGAAGCTGCCGAATCCGAACCGCCGGTCCACCTGCAGCTGCAGTTTCTGGCCCTTGCTTTTGCTGGACAGGTCGGACAGCCATTCGCCCGAAACGCGGGCGAAGCCGGTGTTCCAGGTGACGGCCGCGCCGCCCCACACACTGCCATCGCGGTCGGCCATTCCGGCGAGCCGGGGCGAATCGCCGGCCTCATACCCGCCATCCTCGTACTTGAGGCGCCCCGTCAGGCCGATGCTGCTCTGCGGGCCGAACTCCTTTTGCAGCAGCTTGACGTCGGCCGTGGCGCCGCTGACGCGAAGCCAGCGGCTCTCGTAGAACAGCAGCGGCACGGCGATGTTCTTGCTCTCCGCCCCCGCGTAGGGGCGCCGCACGGCCGAGGCACCGATGCCGATGCCCCAGCTGGACGCAGCGTCCGGCGCACCGGCGGCGGATGCGGCCTCGGTGCGCCGCTCCTGCGCGGCGGCTTGCGTCGCGGCCAGGAGGCACAGGGTGGCGGTGGCGGCGCCCAGGCAGGCGCGCGGGCATTTCTTGAGGGGCGTGAGGGCGAGGGTCATGGGCAGGAACAGGGTTGCTGGAAAACCGATGTTCGGCGCCCCCGCATTACCGGCGACTTACTGGGCGCCCTTCCCGCCGCGAAAACGCCGGTGTGCCGGCACAAATCCAGAGAGGCTGGCGAGCGCCCGCCGGCGCAGGGGGCATACAGCTATATTTTTTATAGCAATACGCCCTAGTAAAACATGCGCTGGAGCCCTTTTTCGCTCCAAACGCCCCTGGCGAGCCCTACCGGCGGGCAGCGGCCCGCCGCACCTCACACCGGATAGGTGCCCGGCAGCAGGATCGAGCGGTCCACGCGGTGGATGTCCGTGTGGCCGCAAAAGGCCATGGTCACGTCCAGTTCCTTCTGGATGATCTGCAGCGCGCGGGTCACCCCGGCCTCGCCGAACGCGCCCAGCCCGTAGAGAAAGCTGCGCCCGATGAGCGTGCCGCGCGCGCCCAGCGCCCAGGCTTTCAGCACGTCCTGCCCGCCGCGGATGCCGCCGTCCATCCACACCTCGATCTCCTGGCCCACCGCCTCGACGATGGCCGGCAGCGCGTGGATCGACGAGGGCGCGCCGTCGAGCTGGCGGCCGCCGTGGTTGCTGACGATCAGCGCATCGGCGCCGCTGGCCACGGCCAGGCGGGCGTCCTCGGCGTCCATGATTCCTTTGAGGATCAGCTTGCCGCCCCAGCGCTTCTTGATCCACTCCACGTCGCGCCAGTTGAGCTGCGGATCGAACTGCTCGGCCGTCCACGACGACAGCGACGACAGATCGCCCACGCCCTTGGCATGGCCCACGATGTTGCCGAAGCTGCGCCGCTGCGTGCCCAGCATGCCCAGGCACCAGCGCGGCTTGGTCGCCAGGTTGAGCAGGTTCGCCACCGTGGGCTTGGGCGGCGTGGACAGGCCGTTCTTGATGTCCTTGTGCCGCTGGCCGAGGATCTGCAGGTCCAGCGTGAGCTGCAGCGCCGACACGCCCACCGCCTTGGCGCGGTCGATCAGGCGCTCGATGAAATCGCGGTCGCGCATCACGTACACCTGGAACCAGAATCCCGGCCCGGCGTGCTGGGACACGTCCTCCAGCGAGCAGATGCTCATGGTGGACAGCGTGAACGGCACGCCGAACGCCTTGGCCGCGCGCGCGCCCAGGATCTCGCCGTCGGCATGCTGCATGCCCGTGAGCCCCGTGGGCGCGATCGCCACGGGCATGGCCGTCTCCTGCCCCACCATCCGCGTGCGCGTGGTGCGGCCTTCCATGTTGACCGCCACGCGCTGGCGCAGCTTGATGCGCTGGAAGTCTTCGCTGTTGGCGCGGTAGGTGCTCTCGGTGTAGGAGCCCGAATCGGCGTAGTCGTAGAACATGCGCGGCACGCGGCGCTTGGCGACGACGCGCAGGTCTTCGATGCAGGTGATTTTGGACAGGTCGGCCAAGGGAAACGCTCCTGGGTGTTTTTATGGGACGGGGAAGGCCACGCCCCTCCACGGCGAAGGGACAGCGCGGCGCACGGGCATCGTAGCGGCGGCCCCGCCGCATGGGTGCTGAAGACTTTTCCCCGGCCCCTGAGATTTTTTGACGGGCCGCACGCGCGGGCCCTGCCCGGCCCCTGCCCCGCCGGGTGGCCTACCGGCGCGCCAGCGCCACGCCCAGGATGGCGACGACGAAGCCCACGACCTGCAGGCCGGTGAGCGTCTCGCCGAAGATCCACCACGCCTGCAACGCCGACAGCGGCGGCACGGCCAGCACCAGCGCCGCGGTGCGCGTGGCCTCGCCGTGGCGCATGAGCCAGATCAGCAGCGTCGCGCCGCCGATGGACAGCACCAGCACGGCATAGGCCAGGTAGCCCCACAGCAGCGGCGAGCCGTCCCAGCGCGGCTCGCCGAAGACCAGCGCCATGAACACCAGCACCGTGACGGCCCCCACGTTCTGCACCGCGCTGGCACTGCGCAGGTCGCCAGCGGCCAGCGGCGACTTCTGCACCATCGATCCCACCGTGAGCGCCAGGATGCTCCCGGCCGCCGCGAGCAGCACCGGCAGCGTCAGCCCGGCCGCCCCGGCACTGACCGCCAGCCGCGGCCACAGCACCATCGCCACGCCGCTGAAGCCCAGCGCGAGGCCCGCCCAGGTGGCGGCCCGCAGGCGCCCACCCAGCAAGGTGACGGCGATGAGCGCGGTGAACAGCGGCTGCAGCGCACCGATCAGCGCCATCACGCCCGAGGGCAGGCCCTGCGCCATGGCCCACCAGCTCGGCCCCACGTACAGGCCGCTCATGAGCGCCCCGGCCACCAGGTGCAGCGCGATGCGGCGCGGCCCGCGCGGCCACGGCACGCGCGCCCACAGGGCCGCCGCGCCGAAGAGCACGGCCACGCCGATGAAGCGCACGGCCAGGAACCAGAACGGATCGGCATGCGCCGACACGCCCCGCCCCACCAGGAAGCCCGTGGACCAGATGACGACGAAGAGCAGCGGCGCGATGGCGGTCATGCCGCCCTCCCGCACGCCGCGGCCGGCGCCCGGCGGCGCCGCGCGCACCGGCCGGCGGGGAGCGCCGCACAGGCGCCGAACGCAAAGCATGGTTTCATTTCTTGAGTCCTGCGCCCCGCACTTCGAGGCTGATCGTGTCCAGCACCTGCCCGCCGCCGTCCAGCAGCTCCACGCGGTGCCGCCCGGGCCACGGGAGCCACGCCCACTGCGCGCCCCGGCCCTGCACCCGGCCGTCGATGCGCCAGCGCAGGCCGGCGTGCGCCTGGGACTGCACCGGGGTCGCCGCGAACTGCAGCCGCTGGCGGTTGGGCGGAATGTCCGGGTCCAGCGCCACGATGGTGCCGGGCGCGGGCGAGAGGATGCGCGGCGACGGGGCCTGCAGGCCGTCCTCGGATGCGCTGGCGGCCGGGTTGGGGCGATTTGGGCCGGACGCCAGGGCTTTCATTGGCTGTTCTGCTACGTTATCGATAGCAAAAAGGGACTGCTGCGTGCCGGCGATGAACCACTCCTGCCGCGCGCTTTCGATCAGGCGCGCGCCGCCGGGCTCGGGGCCGAAGCGCACGGCCGCCTGCACCAGCCCCTCGGGCGGTGCGGGCGGGCGGCTGCGCACGCCCGCGCCGGCGCGGTGCAGCCAGCCCAGGATCTCCGCCCACACGGGCGCGGCGCCGCTGGTGCCGCTCACGTCGTGCATGGGCGCGCCGCTCGCGTTGCCCACCCACACGCCCACCGTGTAGCGGCGCGACCAGCCCAGCGCCCAGTTGTCGCGCATGTCCTTGCTGGTGCCGGTCTTCACGGCGGTCCAGAAGCGGGTGGCCAGCACGCTGTCGGTGCCGAAGGTGCGTGCGCGGGCATTGCCGTCCGACAGGATGTCGCCCACCAGAAAGGCGGCGCGCGGGTCCACCGCCGGCGCCGCCACGGGTGTGGCAGTGGCCGCTCGCGGTGCGCCACCGCCTTGCACGGGCGTCACGGCCACCGGCCCGTAGCGCCCGCCGTTGGCCAGCGCCCGGTAGGCGTTGGCCAGGTGCAGCAGCGGCACCTCGGCGCTGCCCAGGGCCAGGCTGTAGCCGAAATAGTCGCCGCTCTCGCGCAGCGGCAGCCCCAGCGCGCGCAACTGGCGAAAGAACGCATCGGGCGACACCATGACCAGCGTGCGCACCGCCGGCACGTTGAGCGACGCCGCCAGCGCCGTGCGCGCGGACACCCAGCCCTTGAACTGGCGGTCGTAGTTCTGCGGAATGTAGAGCCCGCTGGCCGTCGGGATGTGCGCGCTCGAATCCTCGATGAGGGACGCCGCCGTCAGGCGCTGCTCGGCGAACGCCTGCGCGTACAGGAACGGTTTGAGCGTGGAGCCCGGCTGGCGCGGGGCCAGCACGCCGTCCACCTCGCCCGCCTGGCTCAAAGCGCCGGACGACCCCACCCACGCCAGCACCTCGCCCGTGGCGTTGTCCAGCACCACCACGGCGCCGTCCTCCACGTTGCGGCCCCGCAGCTCGCGCAGGTGCTGGTGCAGCGTCTGCACCGCAAAGCGCTGCAGCGGTGCGCTCAGGGTGGAGGTGACGCGCTCGCGGCGCGGCGGGGCGGCATCCGCGGCCGGGGCGTCCGAAGGCACCGATTGCGCCGCCACGGGCTGGCGCAGCAGGTAGCGCGCGAAGTGCGGGGCCACGCCATCGGCGCCGTCGAAGGCCCGGCGCTGCAGCGCGGCGGTGGTGAACAGATCCAGCGCATCGCAGGACGGCACCACGGGCTTTTGCATCTCGCGCAGCACCCCGCAGGCGCGCTGCGCGACCAGGGCGGGCCGGGCATTGGGGGCGCGCACCAGCGCGGCGGCCACCGCGGCCTCGCGCTCGTCCAACCCGTGCGCGGCCTTGCCGAACAGCGTGCGCGAGAGCGCGTCGATGCCCACGATCTCGCCGCGAAACGGCACCAGGTTGAGGTAAGCCTCCAGCACCTGGTCCTTGCGCCAGCGCCGCTCCAGCACCTGGGCGGCCACGGTCTGCCCCAGCTTTTGCACCACGCTGCGCCCGCCCGCGCCCTGGCGCCAGTCGCCGTCGAGCAGGCCGGCCAATTGCATGGTGAGCGTGCTGGCGCCGCGCGTGCGCTGGTTCCACAGGTTGCCCCAGGCGGCGGCCGACACCGCGCGCCAGTCCACGCCGCTGTGCTCGTAAAAGCGCTTGTCCTCGCTGAGCACCAGCGCCGTGCGCAGCGCGGGCGAGACCTCGGCCAGCGGCACCCACTGGCCGCGCCGCACGGTGGCATCGGTGCGCAGGCGCTGCAGCACCTCGCCCTCGCGCGAGAGCACCAGCGTGTCGGAGGGGCGATAGTCCGCACGCACCTCGTTGAAGGTGGGCAAGGCCCAGGCGGCCGGGGCGGCGATGCCGGCCAGACCCAGCGCGAGCAGCGCCCGCCCCACGGCCACCGCGCCATGGCGGGCGGTGGCGGTGCCGATACCGGCGCAGACCTCGCGGCGGCCCCACCCATTGCGACGCCAGGTAGCGATGCTGCGCATGACCGCGAGAAAGTCCATGGACATGGGAAGAAGGAGGATGGGTCGGAGAAAAGGAGAGCGGAGGCCGGCCCGCAGGCCGGCGGCGACCGGGGATTGTCGCCTCCTCCCGTGACGCCGTTCCACCCGGCGTTGCACCGGGCGATGGCCGCACCCCGGATCGCAGACGCAGGGCGGGCCCTTCCGATTCTCGCGCAGAAGCCGCCGCGCGCCGCGCAGGACCCGAACGGACCCTGGGGACTTTCGCGCATCGCGCCGCACCCTCGTGTAATCTTTGGCGCAACGCCACTTCGCTCCGGCATTGGTCACGGAGCCAGCTGGCGGGTCCTCTCCGGCGGGCCTTGGTGCCATGCCCCAGGGGACCTCCCGCTTTCATGTTCGCCGTGCCCCGGGCCGCAGCCCGCGCTGCGCTGGCGGGCCATTCATGCGCTCTTGCAGAACCGTTGCGGCGCACACCGCGCAACTTCGCACCACCCCCTTTGAAAGGCCACTGCTTTGCCTTGCTTTTCCGCACCCCGCTTCCTGGCCGCTGCCATGGCAACCGCCGCCGGGCTGGCCGGCAGCGCCGCGTTCGCCCAAGCCATGCCGCCGCGCCTGTCGGCCCCGCTGCCCACCACGCAGAACGCGATGATCAACAACACGCAGATCACGACGGACGATTTCCGGCAGGCCTACGTCAGCCAGACTCCGCAGGTGCGGCAACAGGCCGAGCTCTACCTGACGGGCGTGCTCGACGCCACCGAGGGGCGTGCGTGGTGCGGCTACCCCACGCTCAAGACCATCACCATCGACGAGCGCCTGTTCACCGAGTTGAAGAAGGTCGAAGGCCCAGCCCTGCAGCAGCGCGCCTCCAAAACCCTGGTCGCCATCCTGTCCAAGCAATTCCCTTGCCGGAGCCCGCGTTGACCAAGCCCATCTTCGAGAACCTCAAGTCCCACCACTATTCCTCCGACCGCATGCAGCCGACCCGATTCCTGGACGGCGACAGCGTGTACCGCGAGATCGGATACGACATGGGTCAGCTGAAGCGGCAGAACGCCGGCTACGAAAACACTTGCGCGGTCCGCATGAGCCTGGCGCTGCTGAAGTCGGGCACCGGCATCACCGGGCGCCTGAAAATCAAGGAAGGCCCGCTCAAAGGCCGGTTCGTGGAGCCGGGCGCGAAATTGCTGGCCGACCAGCTCATGCAGCGCGGCGTACTGGGCTACCCGCAGATCCTCACGCCCGACAACGTGCAGGCAAAGATCCAGGGAAAGCGCGGCGTGATCTTCTTCTGGAAGATGGCCAGCTACAACGGCGGCCACATCGATCTGGTGGAGTCCACCAACGCGGCGGCCGTCTGCAGCTCGGCCTGCTATTTCGACTCCAAGGAAATCTGGTTCTGGCCGCTGGACTGACGGGCGGCAGCGCAGGCCACTTTGCGTGGCCGCGCGCCGCCGCGTCAGTTCTTGGTGGCCGCGTCCCAGTGCTCGGCGATCTTGCCGTTCTCGATGCGGAACATGTCGAACCAGGTCGTCGTGTATTTCTTGGTCGGGTCCTGCGGGTCCGTCATTTCGCGCACGAAGCTCAGGATGACCTTGTCGCCCTCGGCCGTGATCGCCACCAAAGGCGCCTTCACGCGCGGCTCGATGGGCGTGGGCGGCACGAACTGCGAGAAGAAGGCGATGAAGGCCGCGCGGCCCGTGGCCACCGTGGGGTTGTGCTGGATGTAGTCTTCGGCCATGTATTTGGGCGCCAGGTCCATGTGGCCCGCCTCGAACACCTCGCGCCAGAAGTTGTAGACCAGCCGCTTGTTCCACGCCAGCCGCCAGTCATGGCTCATGAGCAGTTGCTCGTGGTCGGGCTGCTCCACCACCGGCACCTGGGCGTGGGCCGCCACCGGCAGGACGATCGCCGCCGCAAGAACGCAGCGGGCCAATAGTTGCTTCATGAAACTCCCCTTCCAGAATCGATGGACACGGCGGATTTATATCTGCCGGCCGCGCCGGCGGCGCGGGCCCGTCGATCTTTGTGGTGAGGCAATGTTTCAATCCTCAAATTTGCTCAGTGCTCGACCGTAACGGCGCGCGGTGGGGTATAGCCCATGGCTCTCCGGCGGGCCGTCATGGCCCTGTCTCAGGCAAACGCCGGCTCGGCCTGCGTGCCGCGTTCGCGCGGCGCCACACGCGCAGCACATGCCGGGCCGCTCGGGCCAGGGCTTCGTCGAGCGCTGTGCGCCAGTCCCTGGCCACCGACGAGACCACCACGGGGCCCGCGCCGTCGGTGCGCAGCTCGATCCGGCAGCGCTTGTCCACCCCGCCCCGGGGGCCGTTCACGTCGGCCAGCTGAATATCGGCACGCGGCACCTGCGCACTCAGGCGCCGGAGCACGAACCGCACGCGGCGATCAACGGTATCGCGCATCGCGGTCGCTTCGGGATGGCGGGACTGGAAAAAAATCTGCATCAGCGTTCTCCTTCGTTGGAGCAGGCACCTTAGCCCGCGCACCTGCAGGGGCACAGCAGTTTTCCTCTGCCAACACCCTCTGAAAAACCTGCTGCCTTGCAGCCAGACCGTAGGTTGCACGGCTTCGGTCAAACCGATGCAGCCATCTCAGAAAACCTGCTTCTTCCATCGGTCACCCGGCCGCACATTCAAGGCTGTCACCACCACAGGAAACCCTCATGAAGCCATTGCCCCTTGTCTCCCACCTGCTCTCCTCCCTGCGCGCCCGGGCCCTGCAGTGGCTGCAGCAGGTGTCGCACGGCAGCGGCGCGTTGCATGCACCGGTGCGCGTTCCCGTGCGGATCGACGCCGCACGCCCTGCGCAGCCGACGCGCCACCGCCGCTACCGCGATTGACGCGGCCTGCTCGCCCAACACTGTTCGCCCCCACAACACTTCACAAAGGAACACCCCATGCGCACCTACCCCACCAACAGCCCCGAAGCAGCGGCCCGGATCGTCGGCCTGCTGCTGATCTCGGACGGCCACGTCAGCCGTTCGGAAACGGATGCCCTGCAGCGGCTGGACATCGAACGCGAACTCGGCCTGGCGCCCGGCGACTTCTCCCAGGTGCTGCACGCGCTGTGCGAAGACCTCTTGATGGGCGCGCGCGAGCGCCGCCTGCTGACCGGAAACCTCGACGAAGCCGCCCTGGCCGCCCTGATGGCCGAGGTGACCGAACCGGAACTGCAGCAGCGCGTGCTGCACTTCGCCTGCACGGCGGCGACCGCGGACCACCACGTGGCGGCCGCCGAGGCCTGGATCATGGAAGCCGCGCTCAAACACTGGCGCATGGGCGAGGCATCCGATCCGCCCGAAGCCGCGCCGGTCGCGGCCGGCCTTTGAACAGGGCCGCGCACGGGCCCGCCGAAGGCTAGGCCGCCGCCGCCGCGTGGGCCGCCGCGACCATCTGGCGCACCAGCGGATGGTGCTGCCCTCGGCGCGACCAGATGGCGTGCACTTCCTCGCCGATGTCGGGGCAGTCGCCCAGCAGGCGCAGGCCCCGCACCAGCCCCACGTCCTGCGCGCCCAGCTGGCTCACGGGAAACACCCCGAGCCCGCGGGCCGCGAAGACCGCGAGCAGCGCGCTGTCTTCGAACTCACCCACCACCTGGGGCCGCACACCGAGGTCTTCGAACCAATGGTCCAGCGTGGACCGCAGCGGCGAATGGGGCGTGGGCAACAGCACGGGAAGGTCCTGCAGCGACTGTGGGAACCGGTCTCGCGCGTGTTTCCTGACCAGCGAGGCCGGCCCGTACCACTGCAGCGTGGACCGCGCGATCCGCTCGCTGGTCAGGCGCTGGTTGGGGTTGCGCGGCGCGGCCTGCCCGGCCAGCACCACATCCAGTTGGTGCAGGGCCAGCTCGGACAGCAGCTCGTCGAACTCACCCTCGTGGCACACCAGGCGAAGGTGCGGTGTGGCGAGCACCGGCTCCAGCAGGGCATGCGCTGCCAGCTTGGAGATGCCGTCCGACAGCCCCACCGACAGCCGGGCGACCTTGGCGCTGGCCGCCTCGCGCACCTCGTCGGGAATGCCCTGCCCCAGCTGGAAGATCTCTTCCGCCCGCGCATAGGCCGCCTGGCCCGCCTCGGTCAGCACCATCCCTCGGCCCGAGGGCTTGAGCAACTGGTGGCCCAGGTCCTTCTCCAGATCCCGCACCTGCGCGCTGATGGTCTGCACCGCCATCTCCAGGCGGTCCGCGGCGCGGGCAAAGCCGCCTTCCTTGGCGACCATCCAGAAATAGTAGAGATGGCGGTAGTTCAACATGCAGCCTCCGGATCGGAAAAACCGAATGCTATGTTCGATAAAAGCTGGTGTCCATCGAATGCCGCCTTGGCCATACTGGGCGCTCGCCCATTCGAAAGGACAACCTCCATGTTTTATGCCATCAGCTGGTTTCTCTCTCTATCGCTTCTCGCCCTTTGGTCGCTGGCCTGCTGGGGCATGCATGCCATGGCGGTCTGGGCGGTGTCCAGCGCAGGCGCGCTGGCCGGGGGCACGTCTGCCATGAATGCCGTGGTGCTGCCGGAGTGGATCAGGGGCTGGATACCGCCCGAGCTGGCCCGGGAGTTGGCGGCCATGATCGCCTCCGCCGGCCCGATGGTTCAGGCGGCGCTGGACACCGTGCCCGCCTTGGCCGGCGCCGTGACCGTGCTGGCCTGGGCCTTGTGGGGCCTGGGCGCCGTGATCTTGCTGGCGGTTGCCTTCGGGGTCCACGTTCTGATCGCGCTGCTCAAGGGCCGGCGGACCGTGCGTGCACGGCACGCCGCGCGCCACCGTCGTCCAGTAGCAGGCCCGCTCCCGGCCCCGGGCACCCTGCGCCGGGGCCGTGCGGTGCTCACTGGTTGGAGATGATGGTGAGCAGATCGCCCCGGACGTCGGGGTTGTCGGTGTACTTCTTGTACAGCGGCGCCATGCGGCGCACATAGGGAGAGAAGTCGGACACAGTCACGAACTGCACGCCTTCCCTGGCCACATTCGCACGGGCCGAGACCACCCGCTTTTCCCACAGGTTGCGCATCAGCACGGCGGAGGCCTTGCCCGCTTTCTGGAAAGCCTGCTGGTCCTGCGCGCTCAGCCGGTTCCAGAGCTTGGTGGACACCACCAGGGCCTCGGGCGAGATGGTGTGCTGGTCCAGCAGCATGTATTTGGCCAGCTTGTAGTGGCCGGTCGATTCGTAGGAGACCAGGTTGCCCTCGGCGCAATCGATGGTGCCGTTGCGAAAGCTGTCGAGCACTTCCTTGTAGGGGACGACCACGGGGGTGGCGCCGAGCAGCTTCACCATCTCGATGGAGGTTTCCGACTGCTGCACGCGCACCCGCTGGCCGGCCAGGTCTTCACGCCGGGTGATCGGCTTGTTAGCGCAGTAGAACGAGCGCGCGCCGCCGTTGTACCAGCCCAGGACCACGAAGCCGGAGGCCTTCAGCTTCTCGGACAGGCGCTCGCCCATGGCGCCGTCGAGGTAGCGGAACATGTGGGCGGCATCGCCGAACAGGAAGGGCAGGTTGAACGCCTGCAGGCCGGGTGCGGCCTCGGCCAGCGGGCCCAGGTTGAATTCGGCCAAGTCGATCTCGCCGGCCTTCATCATCGTGACCGCCTTGCCCTGATCGCCCAGCACCGCATCGGAAAACAGCTTGATGGTGTAGCGGCCCTGGGTGGAGGCTTCCACCTCGCTGATGAAGCTTTTCATCGCCTCGGTGACCGGGTAGCCGTCGGGGTGGGTGTTCCAGGCCCGCAGCGGCGTCTGGGCCCCCGCGGGTACCGACGCCGCCATGGCCATCACCGCCGCCGATGCAAGCATCGGAAAATTTATCTTGCGCATCGTGTCCCCCAAGTGTTCGAAAAATGCCTGTCCGCCAGCACGGCATCGTGCCCTGGCAGCGCATTTCGCTGGGGGCGCGCCGGCATGGCCTGCGCATTCTCCGAGGGGGGCTCAGCCGTAGCAAGCGCTTCGCACGGGAGGTGCGACGGGCAAACCACAACCGCTCGAAAGGGGCAGTTGGCGAGGGGAGCGGGATGTGATAGCCCAGGCGCTTAACGTTGCCGCGCCGGCTTCTCGAACGGCTTCATGGAACGGTTTACTTGCAGCGCAGATCGAGCGTCTTGCGGGCGTCGATGCGGTAGTCGCAGCGTTCCACTTTCTGGGTCAATTCAACATCCACCGTGCGCGCATCGGCGTAATGGCAGCGCACGTTGACGGTGCGCCCCGCCGCATACACGTACCCGAGCTGCCAGTGCCCCGCGCGCTCCTTCGCGACGTCGGGCACCAGGGTTGCCAGGTCTTCGACCGGGCCGTCGAACACATCGACCTGCCGCAAGGGCTGGCCGGGTTGCGCTGGGCAGACCCCGGCGGCCTGCGAGGTCGGCATGCCGCCGTTGGCTGCGGCGAACAGCAGCACACCCAGGATCGGCCGGGCCCATGGCATGGGCAATCGTGTGCAGCGCGCACAGCCCGCTCAGCGGGCGGCGGCTTCCACCTTCACCCGGGCGTTGGGCGTCTCGCCGAACATCTCGGGCGCGTACATGGCTTCCACGCGGCTCGGGGGCAGCGCGAAGTCGCCCACGTTGTTCAGCCGCACGGTGTATTCCGCCTTGATGGTGCCCTTGGGCAGGTACTCGTAGTAGCTGCGGTAGGCCTCGAAGCTGCGCTCCTCGAAGGCCGCCCAGGCGCTGCCCGAGCGCTTCTCGCCCTGCGTGGCGATCTCGGAATCGCGCCCCAGGCCGCTGCCCAGGATGGTGGCGCCGCCCGGGATCGGGTCGGTCAGGGCCACCCAGGTCATGTCGGCGCTGGCGTTCACCTCCAGCGTCACGCGCAGCACGTCGCCGCGCGTGTACTTGCCGGGCACGGCCTGCTCGACCGGGGTGATGGTCTTCTTGATGGCGTAGCCGGCCGCGAACGGCGCCTTGAGCTGGATGGCCGCGACCGACTGCAGCGTGAGCCATGGCTTGCCGGTGCCCTGGTGGGTGACCGCCAGGTTCTCCTTGCCACCCGTGGCCGACCAGGGCAGGAACATGCTGTTGTTCTTGAAGTTGCCGGGCGATGCGGGTGCGCCGAACCAGGTGGTCTGGTGCGCCGCGCCCGTGGCGTCGCTCGCCTTCACGCGCTCGACCTTCGCCCAGTCCACGCTGGCGTTGCCACTGCCCAGGGCCGCGCGGGTGACGCCCGCGACGGGCGTGGCCTCGAACTTGGCGCTGAATTTCTCCAGCGCCAGGCCACCCCACAGGTTGGCGGTGGTGGTGTGCCATGCGCCGTTCTGCTGGCGGCTGATGAAGCCGTTGGCCAGGCGGCCCATGTCGTCCTTCCAGGCCGGGTCGTCCATCACCGCGAGCATGAGGCGGGCGGTGTTGACGTCGCCGTTCTGCATCAGCCACCACCAGTAGTCGTCGCGCTCGGTGCTGAAGATGAGCTTGGTGCCCTGGTAGCTCAGGCGGGCCTTCAGGACCTGCGTGGCCTCGGCCAGCCGCTGGTCGCGCTGGGGCACGTCGTTCACGCGCTTGAGGATGTTCAGCCAGTCGATCACCGTGTGCGTGGGCCACTGGTTGGGCGCGATGGTGACGCTGCCCAGCATGCGGCCGGAGGCCTTGCCGTAGCGCGACAGCGCCTCGATGGCCGCGATCTTGCGCATGTCCAGGTCCTTGCGCGGGCTCCAGAAGTCGCGCTGGATGCGCCCTTCCACGAACGCGGTCAGCCCGCGTTCCATGGCGGCACGGGCTTCGTCCGGAAGGGCGAACTCGGGATGCAGGCTGGAGGCTTCGTGCGCCGCCGACAGCAAGTAGGCGGTGAGCGTGTCGCTGCCCCGGTTGGCGCTGCCGGCCTGGGGCGGGAAGTAGTTGGCCAGGCCATCGGCGTCCAGGTAGGTGGGCAATTGCGCCACCACGGTCTGCCAGAGGGTGCCGTCGCGCAGGCCCACGGCCTTGCTGGTCTTTTGCTCCAGGCAGGCGAAGGGGTAGTTGGCGAACCAGTCGCGCACGCCCGGCAGGCCTTCGGCCAGCTTGGGCTGCAGCGACATCTTCAGCCCGCCGCGGCCCGGCAGCGCATCGGCCGGCGGGTTCACGTCCAGGTTGAAGCTGCCGTCCACCTGCACCAGCGTGGCCTGCTGCACCGTGAGCGGCACCGCGGGGATGATGCGCTGGGTGGCCTTGAGCGCGTCGCGCGCGCCGTTGGCGCCCGCCGTGTCGCGGGCTTCGATCTCCCACAGGATGGCCTCGGTGCGCGTCTGCGCCAGCTGCGCGGGGGCGGTCACGGTCCAGGCCACCTCGCGGGATTCGCCGGGCGGGATGTCCACGCTCTGCGTGTCCAGCTGCAGCAGGGTGGCGCGGGCGGCCACCTCCACCTTCATGGCGGCCTGGGTCGTGTTGCGCAGGGTGATCTGAGCGCGGAACTGATCGTCCTCGCGCACCAGCGGTGGCAGGCCGCTGATGATCTGCAGGTCCTGCGTGGCGCGGATCTGGGTCGCACCGGTGCCGAACAAGCCCGTGCCGGCATCGGCGACAGCCACGATCTTGAACGTGGTGAGTGCATCGTTGAGCGGCACGGTCACCTTGGCCTGGCCGTTGGCATCGAGCTGGATCGCGGGCTGCCACAGCAGCAGCGTGTCGAGCAACTCGCGCGCCTGGCTGTGGCCGCCCCCGCCGCCCGCTGGCACGGCCTTGCGGCCGTAATGGCGCCGGCCGATGATTTCCATCTGCGCGGTGGAGGTCTGCACGCCCCAGGAACGGCGCTGCAGCATGGCATCGAGCAGGTTCCAGCTGGTGTTGGGCATCAGCTCCAGCAACGCCTGGTCCACGGCGGCCAGGGCCACCTCGGCGCCGGCCGCGGGCTTGCCGCCGGGCAGCGTGGCGGTGATGGTGACCTGCGCCTTGCCGCGCACGGGGTAGCTTTCCTTGTCGGCCACCACCTTCACCTGGATCTGGTGCGCCTGCGTGCCCACGCGGATCTCGGCCACGCCCAGGCGGTAGGCGGGCTTGGACAGATCGACCATGGCGGTGGGCGCGACGTATTCCTTGCCCTCGTACCAGAAGGCGCTCCACCACTCGGTCGGCGCCTTGAAGCCCCAGGTGAAGAAGCTGTACCACGGCACCTCGCGCAGGCGGCCGCGCAGGGCGAGCACGCTCACGTAGACGTTGGGGCCCCAGCCCTCCTCGATCTTGACCTGCACGGTCGGGTCCTGGCCGTTGAGCTGCACCACGCGCGTGTCGATGATGCCTTCGCGCTCCACGCTCACCAGCGCCGTCGCGTGGCGGAACGGCATGCGCACCTGCAGCTTGGCGGTCTCGCCGGGCTGGTAGGTTTTCTTTTCGGGCAGCAGGTCGATGCGGTCGTGGTCTTCGCCGCCGAACCAGATCTCGCCCTGGCGCGTGACCCAGACGGATGAGGCCGCCTCGGACGTGTTGCCGTCCTTGTCGCGCGCGGTAGCCACGAGCTCCACTTCGCCGGCTTCTTCGAGCTTGGTCTCGCACAGCAGCAGGCCGCGCGAATCGCTCTTGCCCGTGCAGACGGTGCCCAGGTCTTTCGTCTCGGTCTTGTTGTCGTAGCTGTAGAAGCCGCCCACCATGCGCTTGCGGCTGGTGGTGGTGATGCGGGCGATGGCCTGCACCTGCAGCGGAACGCCCTCCTGCACCTTGCCGTCCAGCCCCAGCGCGAGCGCCTGGAAGCGGATCTTCTGCGCGGCGGAGACCCAGCCTTCGGTCTTGATGCCGGCCACCACGGCCGCGGGCCAGAGGGTCTGGGTGCTGCGCAGCGTCTGCACCTCGCCGCTCGGGTCGGCGTAGGTGGCCTCCAGCACCAGCTCCTGCGGCCGGCGCGCCAGGGGCACGTTGTCGATGGCCAGCTTGCCGGCCCCGTTCTTGTCCAGCGTCAGCGCCAGCTTGTCGGCGATGACGCGGGCGTCCTGGCCGGCGGCCGCTTCTTCGTCGTCGCTGTGGCTTTGCGACTGCGCGCCGCGTTGGTTGGGCGGCATGAAGCTGAAGGCGTCGAAATCGCTCCACTGGGCGGATTTTCCGCGCACCAGCGCCGACACGCGCACGGGCAGGTTGGCGGCGCCGCCACCGGCCACGTAGTTCACCTGCACGTCGGTGGGCACCGAGCGCACGCGCACCAGGGGCTTCTTGTCGGTGGGCGTGATGCGGCCTTCCAGCACGGGCAGGCGGAACTCCTCGACCCGGAACTGGCCCGACTCGAAGCTGTTGCGGCTGTGCGAGCCGCCCTGCAACTGCACCTGGTACACGCCGAGCTTGGCGGCGGGTGGCACGGCGAAGGTGTTCTCGGCGCTCAAGCCGCCCGTGGCGGTCTTGCGCCAGGTGAGGTCCTGCGTGTATTGCTGGCCGCTGCCCACGTGGGTGATGACCAGGGTGTCGGGCTGCTCGTCCGGCAGGCCGAAGCCCTTGCGGTTCTCGGTGCGCAGCAGGTGCTTCATCGAGACGGTTTCGCCGGCGCGCAGCAGCGTGCGGTCGAACACGGTGTGGGCCCGCTCGTCGGGGCGGGGCTCCATGCTGGTGGGCAGGTTGAAGCGCCAGGGCTCGATGCCGCGCTGCCAGTCGCTCAAGGTGAAGGCCATGTCCTGCGCGCCATCGGCGCCCGGAGCGCGCGCGCTCACGAAGTAAGCCTGCTCGCCGCCGTCGTCACCCTGGCAGGACGGCGGCTCGGGCGAGAGGCCGTCGAACAGCGCCACGCCCTGCGCGTTGGTCGTGCCCGTGGCCAGTTCGCGGCCGTTGCAGTCGGACACGCGCACCTTGGCGCCCGCCACCACCTGGCCCTTGTCCAGCGTGGTCACCCAGGCGGCCGAATTCTCCCGGCCGAGCTTGAAATGCACCCCCAGGTTGGTCACCAGCGCCGAAGTGCGCACGTACATGGTGCGGCCTTCGCCGTGGCGTTCGTCCAGCAGCGACTTGCCGAGCAGCGGCGAGGCGATCTCCACCACATGGAAGCCCGTGGGCAGCGGAATGCCCACCACCTCGAAGGGTCGCGGGTCGTTGTTGACCGGCTTGGGCAGGTCCAGCGTCTTCACGCCACCCTGGCCGGACAGCAGCGAGACCATGCGCGACTGCACGTACTCGCTGCTGTCGCTCTCCAGCGCAGCAGGCAGCGCGCCCTTCACGTCGCGGCGGGCGCTCTTGCGGCTCACCAGGTAGCCGTCGTAGCGGCGCACCTTGCGGTACCAGGCAATGATGTCGGCGTCGCTGCCGGGCTGCAGGGTGCTCACCTTGGCGGGCGCCGCGCCATCGGCGGGCTTGCCGGCCTCCAGGCCCTGGACCTTGAGCGCGGCCTCGACGTTGCGCAAGGTCACGGGCAGCAAGGCGGGCTCCTTGGGGCCCTCCGCGTAGCGCTCGACCACACCGAACGGCGAAGCGGCGAACTTGGCCAGGGGCGGCATGGCGCCCGTGCCCACCTTGAGCGGGAAGCTGTCGGCATTGCGCAGCGTGCGGCCCGAGGCGTCCTTGAAGTCCTTGGGCAACTGCACCGTGAAAGCCGTCTGCGCCGTGAAGGGCGGGTTGAAGCGCACGCCGTTCACCACGGTGTCGCCATCGCCCTCGCCGTCGATCCGGGGCTTGAGCGTTTCCTTGTCCGAGCGCAGGCGCACCGCCTCGGCCAGCTTGCGCGGCACGGGTGCGTTGAACGACAGGAACATCGGGCGGATCGGCAGGCAGGCCGACTGGGCGTTCTCGCGCTCGCAGCGGAAATCGGCGGCGAACGGCTCGCGCACCTTGTACTCGTAGCGCTTTTCGATGGTGTTGCCGACGCCGCTCGGCGTGGCCACGCCCTTGCCGAAGACGAGTTGCACCCGCCCGCCAGAGGTCAGTCGCCGGTTGCAGGCCAGGGTGACGTATTTGAGCGGCTCCTTGGCGGCTGTCTTGTCCAGGCCCTGGGAGGCCAGCAGCCCCTCGCGCTGGGCGCCTTCGATCAGGCGCACCGGAACCCGCTCGCCCACGCCGTCGGCCACGCACCAGACGTTGGCCTGCACGCTGGCCAGGGTCGCCGGGCCGTTCAGCTGCAGCATGAAGAACTGCTCTTCGTCGATGGGCTGATAGGTGCCGGGGCGGATGTTCTGGACGTATGGGCCGCCGGTATTGAATGCATAGCTCTTCGTGCCCGACAGCTCGGCGCCGGCGGCCGATTTGAACCCCGACTTCACCTGGGCCGTGCAGCGCACGCCGGGCGGCAGGTCGCCCTTGAAGTCGTAGACCCATTCGCGCTCGCTGGTCCAGCGGCCCGTGCCCTGGCCGGCTTCGGCGTCGGAGCAGCTCACGGAGAGCGGGGCCGGGGCCTTGGGGTCGCCGAAATTGACCGCCGGGCCGTCGAACTTGGCAACGGCCTGCCGGACGCGGGACACCTCGCCCTGGGGCGAGAAGCTGATGATGGACAGGGCGTGGGCCTGGGCGGCCGCGCCCAGAGCCAAGGCCAGCGCCAGGGCGCGGAAGGAATGCGTTGTTGTTGTCATGGCTTTTGCAAAAACGGCGACGGGCCCGGCCCAACGGACCGGCACCCTTTCGAACCCGGCAGCGTAGCCCATCGGCAGGCGGCGAACCACCAGCGCAGTGACGCAGTTGTAAATGGCCTACACCGCCCGCCCACCTCGCTCCGTGAGAATGTTTTCAATTCCACCCCGGGCGCGCCCATGCCACCCCCCTCCTCCACCCGCCGCTGGGAAATCGATGCCGTCCGGGGCCTGATGCTCGCCCTGATGACCGTCACGCACCTGCCCACCCGGCTCACGCAGCCGCTCGGTCAGCCGTTCGGCTTCGTCTCGGCGGCCGAGGGCTTCGTGCTGCTCTCGGCGTACATGGCCGGCATGGTCTACGGCCGGCTCGCCTGGCGCAAGACCGTGGCGGACATGAGCCAGGCCTTCTGGCGCCGTGCCCTCAAGATCTACGGCTGCCAGGCGGCCACGCTGCTGTTCCTGTTCACGGTGATCGCCTTCATCGGCATCCGCGTGGACGAGCCCGCCATAAAGGGCATGATGACCTTCTACCTGCTGCACCCGCTGGAGGCCCTGGTGGGCGGGCTGCTGCTGGTGTACGAACCGCCGCTGCTGGACATCCTGCCTCTGTACGTGCTGTTCATGCTGGCCAGCCCCTGGCTGATGACGTTCGCGCTGCGCCGCGGCTGGGCGCCGATCATGGCCGGCAGCGTGCTGCTGTGGCTGCTGGCGCAGTTCGGGCTGTCGCGCTGGTTCTATGACGGCTTCGCGGCGGTGCTGCCCATGCCGATCCCCTTCACCGAAACCGGCGCCTTCGTGATGTGGAGCTGGCAGTTCCTGTGGGTGTTGGGCCTGTGGATGGGCGCGAGCCGCAACGACCCCGAGGCGCCGCCGTTCGAGTTCCCGCGCTGGTCGCTGTGGGTGGCCGGCGCCATCGCCGTGGTGTGCATGGTGTGGCGGCATGTGGTCGGCCAGGTGCCGTTCGGAGACGCCAACCCGCAGCTCAACCTGCTGTTCGACAAATGGGCCCTGGGCCCGCTGCGCCTGATCGACCTGATGGCCCTCACGGCGCTGACCATCCGCTTCGGGCCGATGCTGGCGGCGAAGCTGCCGCGCCAGCACTGGCTGGAAACCCTGGGCGCGGCCTCGCTGCCGGTGTTCTGCGCCCATCTGGTGGTGGTGCTGCTCACGCTGGTCTTCATGGGGGCGGACTACGAGCGGCCCTGGCCGCAGGACATCGCCCTGCTGATCGCCTGTTTTGCCACCCTCTATGCCGTGGCCCGCGTGAGCCTGTGGGTGGACAAGCCGCCCAACGACGATGGTCGCCCGGTGCAGCCCGCACCCGATGCCGGCGGCGGCCTCTCAGCCGCGGGGGCCAGCGGCGCACTGCCGCCATGCGGCGCCAGTGCCGGCCGGGACGACCTGAATGCGGCTCAGCGCCCGGTGCTCACCCGCACCATCGCGGGGTTGCCGGTGGCCACCGTGGCGGCAGGCATGGCGGCCGTGGCGGTGGGCGAAGCGCCGCCCGCCCGCATCGCGGGGGCCGGCGCCACGAACGCGCCGATCACCGTGCGCCACAGGTCGTAGCCGGCATCGTTCATGTGAAGGCGGTCGGGGCCGAACAGCTCCGCGCGCGGCTGGCCGGAGGCATCGAGCATGGCCGAGAAGACGTCGATGTAGTCGCTGTTGGGCACCGTGCGCACGTACTGCGCCAGCAGGGCGTTGGCCTGCTGCATCTGGGGCATCAGCGCCACGCGCGAAGGGCTGGGCTTGATGGAGATGTAGCTGATGCGGGTGTCGGGAAGTTCGGTGCGTACCGTCTGCACGAAGGACCGGAAGCTCTCCAGGATCTGCTCGGGCGTGCGGCCCTCGGCCAGATCGTTGTCGCCGGCATAGACCATCACATGGCGCGGGCGGTACTGGAGCACCAGGTTTTTCACGAAATGATTGCAGTCCGCCATGGTGGAGCCGCCGAAGCCGCGGTTGATCACCACGGGCAACTGGCGGAAGTCCTCCGCCACGTCGGTCCAGAAACGAATGGTCGAGCTGCCGACGAAGAGAACGCCGCCGGCCTGCGGGAGGCGCTCTTTGTCCGCGGCGGCGAAGGCGTCCATGCTGGACTGCCAGCGCGCATAGGCCGAAGGCGATGTGGCGGCAGCCGACGGCGCGGTAGAGTCGGCGGGGGTCGCCTGGGCGGCGAATCCCGCACAGGCCAGGGCCAGGGTCACAAGGGAACGCGTCGGGAAAGCCCGAAGAGAATGCATGGCGACTCCAAAAAGGACTGCAGCGGCGTGTGAGCGATTGTGCTGGCCTGCGTTCCGCAAGCATACAATTTTTACAAATTTACACCAACACCGGCCGCCGGGTTTCCATCGACATGTCTTCCGCTTCCCAGGCCCCAGCGGGCCCCGTGCCGTTCTGGCACCGGCTCAACCAGTTCTTCGCTTTCCCCCTGCAGCGCAAGCCGCTGTTCTACAGCACCGTGCTGGCCGTGTGCAGCATGCTGTACGGCGTGCTGTTCTTCCTGCCGGACGTACTGGCCGTGCTGCTCATCGAGGTCGGCATCCTGCTGGCCGCGTCACGCTACGGCTTCAAGGTGGTGGCGATGGGCTCGCGCGGCCTGCAGCGCGCCGAGGATTTCCCCGACCGGCTGGACGACGAGTGGACCGCCCTGCCCTGGAAGCTGTTCGGCATCCTGCTCGTGCAGGGCATCGTGGTGGGCTGGCTGCAGCGGGTCAGCACGGGCCTGGCGGAACTCGCCTGGCTGGCCGTGAGCTTCCTGCTGCCGGCCACCATGATCCTGCTGGTGCAGACGGGCAGCCTGTTCGCGTCGCTGAACCCCGCCGCCGCCTGGGGCGTGGTGCGGATCATCGGCTGGCCCTATGGTCTGCTGTGCTTTTTCCTGTTTTTGCTCAGCCAGGGCGCGGCCATCGCGCTGGCGCTGCTGATGCCGCTGTTCAAGGGCTGGCTCCTGCTGCCCCTGGGCAACTGGCTGTTCATCTACTTCGGATGGGTGATGTGCAGCCTGCTGGGCTACGCCATGTACCAGAACCACGAGGCCTTCGGCATCGACCTGCTGCCCGGCGGCGGTCTGGACGACGATGCCCCGCCGGACCGGCGCACGCCCCGGCAGATCGCGCAGGAGGCGACCGATGCGCTGGTGGCCCAGCAGATCACCGACGGCGACCTGGCCGGTGCCCTGGGCACGGCCTACGAAGACCAGCGCATGCATGGGGATGAATTGCCCGCCCAGCGCCGCTACCACCGCGTGCTGGCGCTGACCGACAAGACCGACACCTTGCTGCTGCATGCCCAGCGCTTCATCCCGCTGCTGCTGAACGCGGGCCAGACGACCGAGGCGCTCAAGGCGTTCCTTACCTGCCGCGAGCGCGACGCCCAGTTCGTGATTTCGGACCCGGGCCACACCCTGGCCCTGGCCAACACCGCGTGGAACGGCGGCGATGCGAAGCAGGCCATCGCGCTGCTGGGCGGGTTCGACCGGCGCTTCAAGGGGCATGCGCTGGTGCCCAAGGCCTACGAACTGGTCGCCCGCGTGCTGCTGCAGGGCATGAACCGCCCCGACATGGCCCTGAAGGTGCTCGCCACCCTGCAGGCGCGGCATGCGGACAGCCCTTCGGTGCCGGAGGTGCAATGGCTGCTGCGCGCCCATTTGCCGCAGCCGGCGGCGGCAGGCGGCGAAGCGCCCTCCACGCCTTGAGGCGACGCAGGCAGGCGCCATCGATTTGCTACTTAATTAATAGCAATACGCCCTAGTACTGATTGCGCTGGAACGGGTTTTTGCTTCAAATCCAGGGTTGCTTGGCAGGCGGCCCGCCCTACCGGCCTTCGAGCAGCCGCAGCGGCGCGCTGCCGGGTGCCAGCTGCTGCAACTGCGGCAGCCAGGCCATGGCCTGCTCGCGCCGCCCGGACTGCAGCAGCGCCGTGACCAGCATGCCGACCAGCTCGCCCAGCGCCGCATGCTGCGGCGCGGTGCGGTGCAGGGCCGTGAGCAGCTTCTCGGCGTCGCTCCACTGGCCCGCGCGCACAAAGCGGCGCGCCAGGCCCGCCATGTCGTCGGGCACCAGGCGGGCGCTGGGCCGGGCGTGGTCCAGGTAGGTGCGGTAGCTGGCGTGCTGGAAGTCCAGCGTGGCGGCGTCCTGCCCCGGCAGCCGGAAGATGCGGCGGGCGGCGCGGTGAAAATCCTCTCCCGCCGGCCACAGGCTGGCGGTCTTGAACCACGCGCTCAGCACCGGCACATCGCGCGGGCGCAACTGCGCCGCCGCCCGCCACTGCACCAGGGCCCGCTCGAACTGCATCGCCTGGGCCGACTGCCGGGCCTGGGCCACATGGGCATCGAAGCCGTGGTCCGGCTCGGCCGGCGCCTCGGGCGGGGGTGCCTCGATCGCCTTGCGCCGTAACAGCCCGGCGCCCCACATCAGCGCGGCGCCCGTCAGCAGCCCGCCCAGGTGGGCCATGTAGGCCACGCCCCGGCCACTGAGCCAGTGCTGCAGCAACTCGTTGGCGATCCACGCCGGCAACAGCAGCAGGGCGGGCGCGGTGACGTAGTTGAAATAAAAGAACAGCTGGTAGAAGAACCGCACGCGGCGCAGCCGGTACAGCACCGCGTACATGCCCATGAGGGCCGACACCGCACCGGACGCCCCCAGGCCGTAGCTGCCTTGACCCGCGTAGGCCCACCCGGCCATCAGCGACCCGCCCACGGCCCCCAGCAGGTAGAAGGCCAAGTACCGCCACCGCCCCAGGGCCAGCTCGACCGAAAAGCCGAAGAGGAACAAGAACACCATGTTGCCCAGCAGGTGGCCCGTGCTGGCATGCAGGAAAGCGGCGGTGATCCAGGTCACGGGCCGCGGGGGCGCGTCCTTTTCGTAGCTCTGCGCCCAGCGGCGGGTGAAGGGCTCGGGCAGCGCCGCCTCATACCGGGCGCGGGCGGCCTTCCAGTCGGCGTACTGCGGGTCGTCCGCGCGCACCACCAGGCCGGCGTGCAGCCGCTTTTGAAAGCCTTCTTCGTGCTCCATCCACCGCAGCAGCGCATGCTCCCGGTGCGCTGCCAGCATGCGCCGCGCCTGCTCGGCATCGCGGTGGCCGGAGTCCTTCAGCCACTGCACGAAAGGCGGCAGTTCGATGCCGGGCAAGGGACTGTCCAGATAGACCTGCGCCGCCCGGTCCACGGCCTTGGCCTCCCAGCGCTGCGGGCCCCAGAAGACCAGCAGGTTGACCAGGATGATCAGCACCGTCATCCATGGCGGGTTGCGCCAGGTGGGGCGGTTGTCCAGCGGGATGGCATAGAACATGGCGGGCCTGCGTCACCTCAAGGCGGGCAACGCCGGGCCCCGCGCGCGGGCCTGCGGCGCCGCGGCAGGAAAGCACGCAACCCTCACTGGGGCACGAAGCCGCTGCGCTGGATGATGCGCGTCCAGGCCTGGGTGTAGGCCTGCTGGCGCGCCGCCAGCTGCTGGGGCGTCATCGACGCCACCGTTAGCCCCAGGGCCGTGAGCTGCCGGTTCACGTCGGGCTGGGCGACCACCTTGGCCAGCGCCTGCGAGAAGCGGGTGACAAACGCAGCCGGCGTACCGGTGGGCGCGTAGAAGCCGTAGTAAGGCAGGTCCTCGAAGCCCTTGAGCCCCAGTTCATCGAACGTGGGCACGTCCGGCAGCGCGGCCTGGCGCTGGGTGCCCAGCACGGCCAGCACGCGCACCTTGCCGCCCTTGTGGTTTTCGATGAAGTCCTGCACCGAGGCCACCCCGGCGGGAATCTGGTTGCCCAGCATGTCGGCGATCATGGGCGCGCTGCCGCGGTATGGCGCCGCCACCAGATCGATGCGGTACTTCTCGCCGATGAGCTTGACCAGAAACTCCGGCGTGGAGGCCGGGGCCGGGATGCCCACCGCGCCCTTGCCCCCGCCCTGGGTGGTGACCCACTGCACGTAGTCGTTGAACGACCTGGCCGGCGACGCGCCGGACACGGCGAAGGCATTCACGAAGGTGGCCACGCCGCCGACCGGCACGAAGTCGTGCACGGGGTCGTAGCCCGGGTGCTTGACCACCTGCGGCAGGATGGAGATGGTGTGGTCGTGCGACAGGAACACGGTGTGCCCGTCAGCCGGCGCGGCCTTGAGGGCCTGGGCGGCGATCTGCCCGCCCGCGCCGGGGCGGTTGTCCACCACCACCGGGGCGCCCAGCTCGTCCTTGAGCTTGTCGGACAGCAGCCGCGCGATCGCGTCGGTGCCCCCGCCCGGCGGAAAGCCCACCAGGATGCGGATCGGCGGGCCGGCCGGCGGCGTCTGGGCCGAGGCCACGGCGGCGACCGCCGTGGCGCCCACCCAGACCGCGGCGCGGGCCATGCGCAAGACCCAGTGGCGGCGCGAGGAAGAACGATGCATGGTGGGCTCCGTGAAAGTGTGCGGACGGGGTGAGGTGAGCAGCAATCAGGCCAGGCGGGCGCGGTGGCGGGCCAACTGGGCGCGCACCTGGGCCGGCGCGGTGCCGCCCAGCGTGTTGCGGGCGTTGAGCGAGCCGCGCAGGCTGAGGGCGTCGAACACGTCCTTCTCGATCTGCGGGTGAAAGCCCTGCAGCACGGCCAGGGGCAGCTCCGACAGGTCCACGTTGTGCGACACGGCGGCCTTCACGGCATGGGCCACGGTCTCGTGCGCATCGCGGAACGGCAGGCCCTTCTTGACGAGGTAGTCGGCCAGGTCGGTGGCGGTGGCGTAGCCCTTCAGTGCGGCCTGCTCCATGGCAGGCGCGTTGACGGTGATGCCGCCTTCCTTCTTGCCCGTGGCCGGGTTCGGCTGGCCGCCGACCATCTCGGCGAAGATGCGCAGCGTGTCCTTCAGCGTGTCCACGGTGTCGAACAGCGGTTCCTTGTCTTCCTGGTTGTCCTTGTTGTAGGCCAGGGGCTGGCCCTTCATCAGCGTGATGAGGCCCATCAGGTGGCCGACCACGCGGCCCGTCTTGCCGCGTGCCAGTTCGGGCACGTCGGGGTTCTTCTTCTGCGGCATGATCGACGAGCCCGTGGTGAAGCGGTCGGCGATCTTGATGAAACCGAAGTTCTGGCTCATCCAGATGATGAGTTCTTCCGACAGGCGGCTCACGTGCACCATGCACAGGCTGGCGGCGGCGGTGAACTCGATGGCGAAGTCGCGGTCGCTCACGGCGTCCAGGCTGTTCTGGCACACGCCGTCCATGCCCAGGGTTTTCGCCACGCGCTCGCGGTCCAGCGGGTAGGTCGTGCCCGCCAGGGCGGCGGCGCCCAGCGGCAGCACGTTGACGCGGCGGCGCACGTCAGCCATGCGGTCGGCATCGCGCGCGAACATCTCCACGTAGGCCAGCATGTGGTGGCCGAAGCTCACCGGCTGCGCCACCTGCAGGTGGGTGAAGCCGGGCAGGATCACCTCCACGTTCTGCTCGGCCACGTCGACCAGCGACACCTGCAGTTCTTTCAGCAGATCAGCGATCAGGTCGATCTCGCCGCGCAGCCACAGGCGCACGTCGGTGGCCACCTGGTCGTTGCGGCTGCGGCCGGTGTGCAGGCGCTTGCCGGCGTCGCCCACCAGTTGCGTGAGGCGCGCCTCGATGTTCAGGTGCACGTCTTCCAGGTCGAGCTTCCACTCGAAGGCGCCGGATTCGATCTCCTCTTTGATCTGCGCCATGCCGCGCTGGATGGAGGCGTGGTCGGCGGCCGAGATGATGCCCTGCGCGGAGAGCATGTCGGCATGCGCGAGGCTGCCGGCGATGTCGGCCTGCCACAGGCGCTTGTCGAAGAACACGCTCGACGTGTAGCGCTTGACCAGGTCGCTCATGGGCTCGGAAAACAGCGCCGACCAGGCCTGTGCCTTGGTGTCGAGCTGGTTGTGGGAGGGGGCGGACGCTGGGCTGGAGGCGGGGCTGGTGGACATGGAGGGCAATAATCCGGTGGTTCAGACACCCGGAACACCCGGATGCCGCAATGCAAGAGACGCAAATTTTATCGACCCGGCCGCAGGCCCTGACCGAAGACCACCGCCAGCCCCTGGGCCGGCGGGTGCTGGTGTTCGACGCCTGCCATGTCGGGGTGATCCTGCGCGCGGTGCTTTTCGTGGAGGCAGTGCTGGGCGTGGGCGCCCTCTTCAACACCGCCACGCCCCTGGAATGGCTCGGCCGGCTGTCGCTGCTGACGGGCGGCGCCCTGCCCGCCACGCTGGCCTGGCTGGTCACCGCCTGCAGCCTGAAGACCGTGCTGCAGCGCCTGCCGGTGGCGTTGCAATACGCGGCGGGCGTGGCGCTGGGCACGCTGTCCGGGCTGTATGCCTGCGGCATGCTCGCGCTGGTGGGCGTGGCGGCCGACCCGCCCTGGCTGGCCAGTGCCGCCAGCGGCGCGCTGCTGTCGGCGGCGCTGGTGGCGGCGCTGGTGCTGCGCGCCCGCGCCCGCACGCCCGCGGCCACCACGGCGCGGCTGTCGGAGCTGCAGTCGCGCATCCGCCCGCATTTTTTGTTCAACACGCTCAACAGCGCCATCGCCCTGGTGCGGGCCGAACCGGCCAAGGCCGAGGCGCTGCTGGAGGACCTGAGCGACCTGTTCCGCCACGCGCTGGTGGACCAGGGCGAGTCGGCCACGCTGGGCGAAGAGATCACCCTGGCGCGCCGCTACCTGGACATCGAGCAGGTGCGCTTCGAGGAACGGCTACGCGTGCAGTGGTCGCTGGACGCCCGCGCCGACGGTGCCCGCCTGCCCCCGCTGCTGCTGCAGCCGCTGGTGGAAAACGCAGTCAAGCACGGCGTGGAGCCGAGCGCCACGGGCGGGCGGCTGCGCATCGTGACCGAGCTGCGCGGCAGCCGCGTGATCGTGGTCATCACCAACACCGTGCCCGCCGCGCCGCAGCGCGAAGGCGGCAGGCCGCGCGGCCACGGCATTGCGCTGGCCAACGTGCGCGACCGCCTGCGGCTGCTGCACGACGTGCAGTGCGAGTTCAGCGCCGGCATGCAAAATGGCCGCTACCAGGTGCGCATTTCGTTGCCCGCGCGGTCCTGACCTTTCCCCCTTCGCCCCTGCCATGCACATCCTGATCGTTGACGACGAAGCCCTGGCCCGCAGCCGCCTGCGCACCCTGCTGGCCGACTGCGACGCGCGGCACACCGCCGCCGAGGCCGCCAACGCCGCCGACGCGCTGGCGCAGCTGCAGCCCTCGGGCGGCCGCGCCTTCGACACCGTGCTGCTGGACATCCACATGCCCGGGCAGGACGGTCTGGCCCTGGCCCATGCCATGCGCACCCTGCCCTACCCGCCGGCCATCGTGTTCGTGACGGCCCATGCGGACCACGCCGTGAGCGCGTTCGAGCTGGACGCGGTGGATTACCTCACCAAGCCCGTGCGGCGCGAGCGGCTGGAAAAAGCCCTGGGCAAGGCCCTGCGCGCCCGGCACCCGGGCGCCCCGCCCGCGCCCACGGCGCCCATTCCCGATGGCGAGACCCTGCTGATCCAGGACCGGGGCCGCACCGAGCGCGTGCCGCTGGCCGAGGTGCTGTACTTCAAGGCCGAGCAGAAATACCTGACGGTGCGCACCGCCGTGCGCAGCTACATCCTGGACGGCTCGCTGAGCGAGCTGGAGGCGCGCCATGGCGACCGCTTCCTGCGCATCCACCGCAACGCGCTGGTGGCCCGCCGCGCGGTGCGGGCGCTGGAAAAGCACTACGACCCCGAGGAGGGCGAAGGCTGGGCCGTGCGGCTGCACGGGCTGACCGAATTGCTGGCCGTGTCGCGCCGGCAGGTGGCGGCCGTGCGCGAAGAGCTGGCCGGCTGAAGACCGAGGGTGTTTTGGGCCGCCAGCACAATCAAACCGCCGGCATACCGCTATTGATTTAATAGCAAACCCAGGCCCTGACGCGCCACCGCACCGGGGCTCCACAGCCGGTCAGTGCGCGTGGGCCATGCCGCTCACCAGCGTGACCACCGTCATCCCCGCCACCAGCCAGGCGATCTGCGCCACCGTCTGGCCCGCGCTCAGGCGCTTTTGCAGCTGCGGGATCAGGTCGGCCAGCGCCACGTAGATGAAGCTGCTGGAGGCGATGGCCAGGAAGTAAGGCAGCCAGTCCTGCAGCTCGCCGACCAGGAAGTACCCCACCACCCCGCCCAGCGCGGTCACCGCGCCGGCCAGCGACACCTTCAGCAGCGCCATGCGGCGGTTGGCGCTGGCCTGGCGCAGCACCACCAGGTCGCCCATGTGGTGCGGCACCTCGTGCGCCAGCACCGACAGGGCCGCTACCACGCCCAGGCGCAGGTCGGCCATGAAGGCCGAGGCGATCAGGATGCCGTCGCCGAAGCAGTGCACGCTGTCGCCCGTGAGCAGCGCCCAGCCACCGCCACCGCGGCGCGCTTCGCCTTCGGCATGGGCGTGTGCGTGGTCATGAACATGGCCGTGCCCCTGCGTATGGCCATGGGCATGCCCGTGCGAATGCGCATGGCCGTGTCCGTGTCCGTGTCCGTGTCCGTGTCCGTGTCCGTGTCCGTGTCCGTGTCCGTGTCCGTGTCCGTGTCCGTGGCCATGCTCGTGCCCGTGGTGCCACAGCTCGGCCTTGTCGAGCAGAAAGAAGAACACCAGCCCCACCAGCAGCGTGGCGAACAGGTCGTGCGCGCCGGCCTGGCTCTCGAACGCCTCGGGCAGCAGGTGCATGAAGGCCGTGGCCAGCAGCGCGCCGGCCGCCAGGCTCAGCAGGTGCTGCGGCCCCACGCCGCGCCGGCCGTCGCCCAGCCCCGCGCGCATCAACAGGGCGGCCACCCACACGCTGCCGATGCCGGCCGCCAGCGTGGCCAGGATGATTGCTACCAAAGTCATGGCTTCTCGTGCTTTCCCTGCAAGGCCTGTCGGCCTTTTGTATCGAATCGATTCGGCGCGCCCGGCGCGCAAAAAAAGCCCCGAAGGGCTTTGGCGGGACCGCTGGGGCAGGAACGCCGCCGGCGATGGTCTCTCAGGCCACGCCGTGTGTCTTGAACCACTGCAGCGCCCGCTTCCATCCGTCCTCGGCCGCTTCCTTGCGGAAGCTGGGCCGGTAGTCGGCATGGAAGGCATGGGGCGCGTCGGGGTACACGACGAACTGCGACGCCTTGGCGGCGGCGGAGCCGGTCTGGAGAGCCGCTTTCATCTTATCAATCGTGTCAAGGGGGATGCCGCTGTCTTTTTCGCCGTACAGGCCCAGCACCGGCGCCTTGAGGATCGGGGCAATGTCCACCGGGTGCTTGGGCGTGAGCTCGCTGGCCTGCCCCACCAGCCGGCCGTACCAGGCCACGCCCGCCTTGACGGGGCCGTGGGCGGCGTACAGCCAGGTGATGCGGCCACCCCAGCAAAAACCGGTGATGCCGACCTTCTTCAGGTCGCCACCGTTCTCGCCCGCCCACTTCACGGTGCCGTCCAGATCGGCGAGCACCTGCGCATCGGGCACCTTGGAGACCAACTCGCTCATCAGCTTGGCGGCTTCGGTGTACTGGAGCGGATCGCCCTGGCGGGCATACAGCTCGGGGGCGATGGCCAGGTAGCCGGCCTTGGCGAAACGGCGGCAGGTGTCGGCGATGTATTCGTGCACGCCGAAGATCTCCTGGATCACCAGTACCACCGGCAGGTCGGTCTTGCCGGCGGGCGCGGCGCGGTAGGCCGGCACCTTGAAGCCGTTGACCTCGATGCTGACCTTGCCCGCCGTGAGCCCGTCCGCGGGCGTCTGGATCGCGGTCTGCGCCATCACGGGCATGGCTGCGGCGGCATAGCCCACGCCGAAGCCGGCGCCCAGGGCCACGCGCATCGCGGTTCGGCGGGTGGCTCCCGCCTCGGTGCTCTGGCCCGGCAAGAGGGCGTCGAAATCGGTCTTGAGGTCATCACGCAGCATGGTCTGGCTCCTGGTTGGGTGAAAGGATCGGCAGCGCAAGAGTCTAGGGCCTGCGGCGCGTGGCGGCATGACCCGCAGGGCTGAACGGGTTTGCCGCCGTTCGCCCAGGGTCGGGCAGCGAAGGTGTAGTGATGGCGCAGCTTTTATTTCTGTCTTGACAGAAATAAAAGAAAACCTAAACTGCCCCCATGCAACTGACCGACATCGCCCAACGCTTCGTGGTCCACTGGGGAGAGATGGGAACCGCCTGGGGCGTGAACCGCACCGTGGCCCAGATCCACGCGCTGCTCTTCTTCCATGGCCGCCCGCTGCATGCCGAGGAAATCTGCGAGACGCTGGGCGTGGCCCGTTCCAACGCCAGCAACAGCCTGAAGGAGCTGCTCAATTGGAACCTCATCCGCACCACCCACGTGCTGGGCGACCGGCGCGACTATTTCGAAACCTCCACCGACGTGTGGGAGCTGTTTCGCACCGTGGTGCGCGAACGCAAGGAGCGCGAGTTCGACCCCACCGTGCGCATGCTGCGCGAACTGGTGGCCCGCCCCGACTTCGCCAGCGAAACCGCCGATGCCCAGGACCGCGTGCGCGAGACGCTGCACCTCATGGATTCGCTGGGGGTGTGGGCCGACGAAATGCTGCGCCTGTCCCCCGCCACGCTCGACAAGGTGCTGCGCCTGGGGGCCAGCGTGCAGAAGTTCGTGCGCGGCGGAGCGGCCGACAAGGCATCCTCGAACTAGGCCTTTTTTTGCCCTGATGTTTCTGTTTTGAATGAAATTTCGGAAGGATTGAACATGAATGCCGCAGCCACCCCCAACCCCGCCATCTATCCCCTCACCCTCTATTACGACTCGCGCTGCCGCCTGTGCGCTGCCGAGATGGGCAACCTGATGCTGCGCAACACCGGCGGCCTGCTGCGTTTTGCCGACGTGTGGGCACCGGACTTCGAAGGGCCGCCGGCAGGCACCACCCGGGACAACCTGCTCACCCTGATCCATGCGCGCCAGGCCGACGGCCGGCTGCTGCGCGGCGTCGCGGTGTTCCGCGCGGCCTACGAGGCCGTGGGCCTGGGGTGGCTGACCGCCGCCACCCGCTGGCCCATCATCGGGCCGCTGGCCGACCGGGTGTACCCGGTGCTGGCCCGCAACCGCTATCGCCTGCCGCAGTGGCTGGTGCACGGCCTGTTCGAGAAGGCCAGCGGCGCGGCCGCCCGCCGGGCTGCTGCCCGCCGCTGCGGGCCGGGCGACGACCAGTGCCGGCTCTGACGACGCCCCTTACACCTTTCACGGAGCAGTTCCATGCACATCCTTCTCACCGGTTCCACCGGATTCATCGGCCGCGCGGTGCAACGCGCGCTCGAACGTGCGGGCCACACCGTGCATGGCGGCGTCTCGCCGCGCCGCGCGGCAGGCCGCCCCGGCCAGGTCGCCATGGATTTCGCGCACGACACGGCGCCCCCCGCATGGCTGCCGCGCCTGGCAGGCATCGACGCGGTGGTGAATGCCGTCGGCGTGCTGCGCGACACCCGCGCACGCCCCATCGACGCCTTGCACCAGCACACGCCGGTGGCCTTGTTCGACGCCTGCGCCCAGGCCGGCGTGCGGCGCATCGTGCAGATCTCGGCGCTGGGCATTGCCGGCAGCGCCACACGCTACGCCACCACCAAACGCGCGGCCGACACCCACCTGCTCGGTCTGACCGCACAAGGGGCCGTGTCGGGCGTGGTGCTGCGGCCCAGCATCGTGTTCGGCCGGGGTGGCGCCAGCAGCGCGCTCTTCATGAACCTGGCACGCCTGCCGGTGCTGGTGCTGCCCGGGCCGGTGCTGCAGGCCCGCGTGCAGCCCGTGGCGGTTCACGATCTGGCCGATGCGGTGGCCACGCTGATGGGCCCCGCGCTGGACACGACCGGACTCATCGAATGCAGCGGGCCCGAGGCGGTGCCCATGGCCGAACTGATCGCCAGCCTGCGCCAGCAATCGGGCCACGGGCCCGCCCGCGTACTGCGCCTGCCGGATGCGCTCAGCCACCTGAGCGCCCGCCTGGGCGACCAGGTGCCGGCCCTGCCCTGGTGCAGCGAAACGCTCGCCTTGCTGGGCAGCGACAACACGGCAGACCCGGCCGCGCTGCGGCGCCTGCTGGGCCATGAAGCGACGCACTACCGCCATCTGGTCGAAAGCGCCTGGGCGCCGTCCGCACGATGAACGCCGAAACCACCCGCTGGCTGCGCACCAGCCTCGTCCTGGTGTGGCTGGGCACCGCTCTGGCCAGTGCCATCGAATCGCAAGGCCAGGGCCGCGATTTGCTGGTGCGTGGCGGGCTGCAGAGCGAAGCCTGGATCCAGGCGCTGGTGTGGGGCGGCATCGCCGCCGACACGGCCATCGGTCTCGCGCTGTGGCTGCGCCCCGGCCGGGCCACCGATGCCCTGGCCCTGGCCTTGATGGGCGTGATGACGGTGGTCGCCACGGTGCTGCTGCCCGCGCTGTGGCTGGACCCGCTGGGGCCGCTGCTCAAGAACCTGCCCATTGCCGCCATCCTCGTCGTCCTGCTGAAAGCACCACGCACATGAACACCTATCTCGCACTCAAATGGATCCACATCCTGTCCAGCGTGCTGCTGGTGGGCACCGGCTTCGGCTCGGCGTTCTACCTGTTCTTCGCCAACCGCAGCGGCAGCGTGGCCGCCCAGGCCGTGGTGTCGCGGCTGGTGGTGCGGGCCGACACGTGGTTCACCACGCCGGCCGGCATCGTGCAGCCGGTGACCGGCATCGCCATGGCGATGATGGCCGGCTGGCCGCTGTCCACGCCATGGCTGGCCACCTCGATCGCGCTGTATGCCCTGGCGGGCCTGTGCTGGCTGCCGGTGCTGTGGCTGCAGTGGCGCATGGCTGCCATGGCACGGGACGCCGCCGCGCAAGGCACGCCGATGCCGGCGCTCTACACCCGCTATGCACGCTGGTGGGAGGCGCTGGGCTACCCGGCTTTCGTGGCCATGCTGGCCGTGTTCTTCCTGATGGTGCACAAGCCCGCGCTGTGGGGCTGATCGCCGTTCAGGCGATGGCGTCGGCGCCCGCAAGCGCGGGCGTTCGCGGCTCGATCCCGGCATAGGCGCAGCGCGCCAGTGCCTCGGCCAGCACCTGCGACGGGTTGACCAGGCGGGCGCCCGCCGCGGCCTCGTCCAGGGCCAGCGGGATTTCGGTGCAGCCCATGATGAGGGTCGACACCCCATCGCGTTCGCGCAGCGCCTGTGCCACCGCCGCGAAGCGGTGACGGGCCAGTGCATAGTCGCCGGCCTTCACGCCGTCGTAGATGCCCTGCATGAGCTGCTCGCGCTCACCGGGCTGCGGCAGCACGCAGGTCACCCCGTGGCGCTGCAGTTCGGCCTGGTACAGCCCGCTGTCGTACGACCCTTGCGTGGCCAGCAGCGCCACGCGCGGAACCTGCGCAGCCGCGAGCCCGGCCGCCACTTCGCGCATGCCGTGCAACACCTGCAATTGCGGAAACCGCTGCTGCAGCTCCCCATGCCACGCATGGGCCGTGTTGCATGCGATCGCCACGGCCTGCACCCCCAGCGCCACCAGCCGGCCCGTGGCCTGCGCCATCGGCTCTGCCGGCTGGTGGGCGCCGGACGTGCGGTCGCCCAGGGCCGCCGTGCGATCGGGAATGGGCACCTGCGCCAGCCAGTGCTCCGGATAGGCCTGGTCCCGCACGGGAATGCCGAGCGCGGCCATGCGCCGCGTGCACGCCTCCACGAAGAGCCGCACGAAATCGGCCCCGGCGGCCGGCCCCATGCCGCCCAGGATGCCCACCATGCGGGGCACCGGGGGGATCGCGGGGATTGACGGCGTCATGGACAACCTCCGGAAAGGGCTGGCGCAGGGGCGATCAGTTGGCGGGCTTGTCGCTCTGCGCCACCAGGTTGTCGCGCAGTTCCTTGGACATGGGCAGGCCCAGGTTCTGGCCCTTGGGCGGCACGGGCGACATGAACCACTTGGTGTAGAGCTTCTCGAACTCGCCGGACTTCATCATCCCGCCGATCACGCCGTTCACCAGCGCCTGGAACTGCGGATCGTCCTTGCGCAGCATGCAGGCATAGGGCTCGACCTGCAGCGAATCGCCCACCACCACCCAGTCCGCGGGGTTGCGCGCATTGCCCTTCAGGCCGAACAGCAAAATGTCGTCCATGGCGAACGCCTCGGCCCGGCCCGAATCGACCAGCAGCATGGAATCGTCGTGGTCCTTGCCGAGCACGATGTCCATCTCGAGGTTGTTCTCGCGGCTGTACTTGCGGATCACCTGCGCATTGGTCGTGCCGCTGGTGCTGGCGACCTTCTTCTTGGCCAGGTCGGCATAGTTCTGCACGCCCGAGGTCTTCTTGGTGAGCAGCCGGGTGCCGGTGTAGAAATAGTTCACGGCGAACTGCACGTCCTTGCCGCGCGCGGAGTTGTTGGTGGTGGAGCCGCATTCGAGGTCCACCGTGCCGTTGGTGATGAGCGGAATGCGGTTCTGCGACGTGACGGCCTGCAGCTCCACCTTGATCGCCGGGTTCTTGAGCTTGGCGCGCACCGCATTCACCACCGCGTTGGAGATGTCCACCGAGAAGCCGATCGGCTCGCCCGGGCCCGCCAGGTAGCTGAAGGGTACCGACGATTCACGGTAGGCCAGCGTGATCTTTCCCGAGTCGGCAATCTTCTGCAGGGTGTCGGCGTGGGCTGCGGTGGCCGCAGCGCACACGCCGCAAGCGAGGACGGCGGCAGACAGTAATGGCTTCATGGGGAACTCCTTGACGGGAACAAAAAGGGGGAATGGAACGGTGCAGGTGCCCAGGCACTTTAGGAACTCGGTGCGGCTTTGAACAATTCATTCGGCAGCATGGGCCATGACGAAAAGTTATGCCATCCGCATCGACCAGAGGGTCCCCATGCAATCTTCGCGCCCGGCGCCGGCGCATAACTTCCCGGCATGCCTGCCCCGCGCTTTGGCATTGTTCAAAGGCCGTGCGCGTCCCTAGAGTGCCCAGAACGGACAACCAACGGGAATCGAGCGATATGGATGCATGTGTGATGGGTGCGGGCATCGTAGGCCTGGCCACGGCCTACGCGCTGCAGCGCCAGGGGATGCGCGTCACGGTGATCGACCAGGGCCCCGTGGGCGGCGGCGCCAGCGGCGGCAATGGCGCACAGCTGAGCTACAGCTACGTGCAGCCTCTGGCCGACCCCGGCTTGTGGGCGCAACTGCCCAAGTTGCTGCTGTCGCGCGAATCGCCGCTGCAGGTGCGGCTGCAGCGGGACCCGCACCAATGGCGCTGGGCCCTGCAGTTTCTGGCGGCCTGCAACGGCGCCACCTCGCGTAGCACCACGGCGCAACTGCTCGCGCTTGCGGCCCGCAGCCGCGCCGGGTTCGAAGCCATGCGCGCCCGCGAGGCGCTGGAATGCGACTTCTCCAGTACCGGCAAGCTCGTGCTGTACGGCACGCGCGATGGCCTGGCCGCGGCCGAGCGGCAGATGGAACTGCAGCAGGCCTGGGGCAGCGAGCAGTCCTCGGTGTCCGCCCAGCGCTGCTTGGAGCTGGAACCCGCACTCGCCCACCATGCGCCCCACATTGCCGGCGCGATCCACACGCCCAGCGAGTGCGCGGCCGATTGCCAGAAGGTGTGCGATGGGCTGCATGCCCTGCTGGCCCAGCGCGGCGCGCGCTTCGAACTGGGTGCGCAGGTACAGGGGTTCGAGCGGGTACAGGGACGCATCGCGGCGGTGCGCACCAGCGCCGGCACCATCGAGGCCGACCGCTTCGTGCTGGCGCTGGGCAGCGGCAGCGTGGCGGTGGCCCGGATGGTGGGCGTGCACCTGCCCGTCTATCCGATCAAGGGCTACAGCATCACCCTCGACGCCCCAGCCGATGCACCCTGGGCGCCCCGCATGAACGTGACGCACGCGGGTCGCAAGGTCGTGTTCGCCCGCCTGGGCCAGCGCCTGCGCGTGGCCGGCATGGCAGAGCTGGTGGGCAACGACCGCCGCATCCGCCCCGAACGCATCGACAGCCTGCGCGCCACGGTGCGCACCGTGCTGGGGCACGAAGCGCCCGCCGCATCGCTGCACCCCTGGACCGGCATGCGCCCCGCCACGCCCACGGGCCTGCCCATCGCGGGCCGCGCCGCCGAGGCCGACAACCTGTGGCTCAACACGGGGCACGGGGCACTGGGCTTCACCTTGGCGTTCGGTACTGCGGCCATCGTGGCCGAGCAGATGCTGCAGGCCTGCGCGCCCGCCTGAGTCACGGCGGGGGAAGGCCGCCGCGCGTTCGCCGCCGCGCTCGGCTTGTCAGTCGCTCTCTGCCAGGCCGGCCTACGCCAGCGTCTGCGCCACCGCATCGCGCATGCAGCGCACCATGGTGTCCGCCAGCAGCGATGCAGGCCGGTTCACCATGCGCAGCGCCTTGACGGGCACCGCGATGCGCGGCGCGAGCGCCAGCACGTCCACCCGCGTGCGGTCGGCCGACGCCGCAGTGCACACGTCCACCAGCGCCACGCCCAACCCGTGGTGCGCGAGCGCGAGCGCCGCGTGGTAGGTCTGCACCGTGAAGGCCGCCTGCAGGCCCACGTCGGCCTCGCGGCTGGCGTGGTTCACCATCGTGCCGAGCGGGTCGTTCGCCTCCAGGCGGATCACCGGCGTGTGGGCCAGATCGGCCAGGTGCACCACGCCGGCCTGCACCACGTCCGCATCCAGCGTGCCCTTGGGCGCGATGCACACCACGCGCCCTTCCGCCAGCGTCTCCTGCGCCAGCGAGGGGTGCACCAGCGCACTGAACACGAAGCCGATGTCGGCCTCCTGCAGCACCAGGGCCGAGACGATCTGCGGCGAGTGCAACGCATCGATGCGCACCACCACGTCCGGGTGCTGCGCACGGAAGGCCTGCAGCGCGCGCGGCATCACCTCGTGGCTCAGCGCCAGCACGCTCAGCACATGCAATTCGCCTTCGCGCTGCTGGCCGCGCAGGCTGTTGGCCAAGCGCTGCACGTCGTCGAGCTGGTTGAACAGCCGCTCGATGTGCGGGTACAGGGTCTGCGCCTCGCGCGTGGGCACGAGCCGCCCCTTCATGCGGTGGAACAGCGCGAACCCCAGCTGCAGTTCAGCATGCGCGAGGATGCGGCTCACGGCCGGCTGGGTGACGTTGATGAGCCGCGCGGCGGCGCTCACGCTGCCGGTGATCATCACCGCATTGAAGACTTCGATGTGGCGCAGGCGCATGGCAAAGGCAGGCTTTTTCGAGAGAAGGGCATCTGACCATATTGCATCAAAAAGCATCTGCATCCGCTGTACGCAGGACGCAATTGGAAACAAATGTCGCGGTACGGTCATGGGGTGCGGATAGGCTCGCCGCGGTGCGTGACAACCGACGGCCAAGGTGGCTCTGGGAGGCCTGCCGTCTTTCGATCCCGTCGGCGCGCCGCGTTGCCCATTCCCCCTGGATTGCATCCAGCACCCCTCCCTCCGTTCAGAAAGAGACAAGGCATGGCAGATTCAAGTGGCAGCGCGTGGGTTGCCCGGTTCCCGACCAGTACCTCCACCAGCGATCTGATCGCCAGTTTCCGCACCAAGGCGGACACGTTCATCGCCGCGCTGGAAGCCGGGGGCGCCTCGGTCTCCATCTCCGCCACGTTGCGCCCGCCGGAGCGGGCCTACCTCATGCATCACGCCTGGCGCATCGCCCGCGAAAACGCGGACGCCGCCACAGTGCCCGCGATGGCGGGCGTGGACATCGAATGGGTGCACCGCGGTGCCACGGGTGCGGTCAATGCAGGTGCCGCCCGGGTCGCGGCCAACCAGATGGTGGCAGGCTATGGCATCGTGTATGCGCCCGCCCTGACCTCGCGCCATTCCGAGGGGCGCGCCATTGACATGACGATCACCAACTATTCAGGGAAGGCCTTCAAAGATGCCACAGGCACCAGCACCACTGTCACCACCGCTGCGCAACTGCATGCCCTGGGCGCGACCTACGGGGTCTACAAGCTCACGTCCGACCCGCCGCACTGGTCCGATGATGGCCACTGAGCGCAGCAGCACCCGCCGCCCCTTGAGCGGTACGGCAGGCCAGATGGCCGACAGCCGTTTTTTCAGCCGGTCCACGGCCTCGGTCCTTCTGGCGCTGGCGGGGCTGTTCCTGGGCGGCACCAGCGCGCAGGCCGACACCGCGCAGCCCGTGCCTTCGGCATCGCCCGTGTCCTCGCGCGTGGGCCTTCTCGACGCCCGCCGGCCCGACGCACCCCGGCTGGTGCTGGGCCAGCCGCAGCCTGAAGGCGAGGCACTTCACTACCTTCGGCTGTCTCCGCCCATGGGCAAGAAGCCGGAGTGCTGCGTTCAAGCGGGCGCGGCAGTGCAGGACGCTTCCATCCTGCAATACCGCGGTGAAGACGCGGTCCCTGCGGATGAACGGGATGCGAAATTCCAGAAGGCGCCCGAAGAAGGCTTCGTGGGCCTGCTGCTGGCGAAGAACGCGGTGGTCTCGCGCACCCATGCCCACCGCGTGGTACTGCGATGGCCGGACCGCAAGGCCCGCCTGCGCGTGGACCACTGCCTGTCCAGCGAAGGCATGCACGTGAAGGTCGCAGAGAGCGGCGCCAAGGGGCAATGGGTGCCGAAGGCGCATTACTACCTTCCGCTGGGAGCGGACGTGACGCCGGATTGCCCTCCTTGACTCTTCTGTGATGAAGCGGGCAAACCGATCCCTCTAGAATTCGGGCCGCTTCAAATATCAAGGGAGGAAGAAATTGGGGAAATTTGAAAACGGATTGATTGCAGACAAGAACATTGAAGTAAAAACCTTCCCGTCCATCGAGCATGACGCGTTAAAAAAGGTCACGTCCATTGTCTTGCATCGCACCGATTCGTCGACAGCGAGCAGTTCGCTGAACGCATACAAAGCAGGTCAAAAGACCGGGGCCCATTTCCTGATAGACAAATCAGGAAAAATCTATCAAACGGCCAGCCTGCTGAAAACGTGCTGGCATGTTGGCATATTGCAACCTCGCTGTCTCAATGAAAACAGCTGCGCACCAGACGATCTAAAAACCATCAATGCAATGTTGCACGAGCGGGGCATGAGTTTTGGGCGCAGGGCCACCAATGTGTCGGACTCCGAAAATCGGAAGGCCTACCCGCTGCGTTATCCCTCCAACAGCGACTCTATCGGGATCGAGGTGGTGGGTCTCTTTCTAACGGGCAATCAGGTCTATGAGACGCCGACTTCCGCACAGCTATATCAGACCAAATGGCTTACCCAACTTTTAGTGACAGAGTATGGCCTCAAGCTGAATGCGGACGTCTACTCACACGGCGCCATAGCCCGAAAACAACCTGCAGAAGGCGCGCAGTTGCTCAAATATCTTTTCAGTGGCGCATGAGATGCAGGATCTAAGAATATCCTCCGTCCTATTTGTCTTAGCCAGTGCAGCCCTTCTGGCTGCGTTGGGCATCCACATCAGCCGGCCCGGGCCAACCAATACTGGGCTTGCTGTCATCGATATAGAGCGACAGGTGGACAACGCAGCCGACACCCTGGGCTGCGAAACGCTGTCCCTCACGCCAAAAGACGTAGCCACCTATTTCTCGACCGCCCACGAAGTCTCTGCCGCGACATTCCATGCCGAATCGATCATCCTTCCGTGCAGCTTCTCCGGCACGCTCATGAAAGGCAGGGCGAAATACGCGTGGCGTATCCACGCAGCCGGAGCGGGTTACCTGACGGCCGAGGCCACCGGCCAGACGCAGCGGTTTCTCTGCCAGGCCGCGTGCGAAAAGGCGCTGCCTGCGTTGATGGGGCAGTAAAGCCGGAGTCGGGCCGGCCCTGGCCGGCCCCAGCCCGCCCGCCTCAGTGCGCCTTGTCCCAGTTCGGCCCCACGCCGACTTCGGCCAGCAGCGGGACCTTCAGGTCCGCCACGCCCGCCATCAACCGGGGGATCTCGCGGCGCACCCAGTCCACTTCGCTCTCGGGCAGCTCGAACACCAGTTCGTCGTGCACCTGCATGATCATGAGCACGCCCGGCTTTTCGGCGTCCAGCACGTCCTGCACGGCGACCATGGCCTTCTTGATGAGGTCGGCGGCGGTGCCCTGCATCGGCGCGTTGATGGCGGCGCGTTCGGCGCCGCTGCGCCGCGGGCCGTTGGGCGAGTTGATCTCGGGCAGGTACAGGCGCCGGCCGAACACGGTCTCCACATAGCCCTTGGTCTTGGCCAGGGCCTTGGTGTCGTCCATGTACTGCTTCACGCCGGGATAGCGCTGGAAATAGCGGTCGATGTAGGCCGCGGCGGCCTTGGTCTCGATGCCCAGGTTCTTGGCCAGGCCGAAGCTGCTCATGCCGTAGATGAGCCCGAAGTTGATGACCTTGGCGTAGCGCCGCTGCTCGCTGCTGACCTGGCCGACCTCGACGCCGAACACCTCGGCCGCCGTGGCGCGGTGCACGTCCAGCCCTTCGGTGAAGGCATGCAGCAGCGAGGCGTCGCCGCTCAGGTGGGCCATGATGCGCAGCTCAATCTGGCTGTAGTCGGCGCTGGCGATCACACGCCCGGGCGGCGCCACGAAGGCCTCGCGCACGCGCCGGCCTTCCGCCGTGCGGATGGGAATGTTCTGCAGGTTGGGGTCGTTGCTGGACAGGCGCCCCGTCACCGCCACGGCCTGGGCGTAGTGCGTGTGCACGCGGCCGGTCGAGGGATGGGCCAGTTGCGCCAGCTTGTCGGTGTAGGTGCCCTTGAGCTTGGACAGGCTGCGGTGCTCCAGCAGCTTGGCGGGCAGCGGGTAGTCCTCGGCCAGCTTTTCCAGCACCTCTTCGTCGGTGCTGCGCGCGCCGGTGGCGGTCTTCTTGACCACCGGCATGCCCAGCTTGTCGAAGAAGATCTCGCCCAGTTGCTTGGGGCTGCCCAGGTTGAAGGGCTGGCCCGCGATCTCGTAGGCCTCGGTCTCCAGTTGCAGGATGCGCTGCCCCAGCTCATGGCTTTGCTGCGCGAGGATGGGCGCGTCCACCAGCACGCCGTTGCGCTCGATGCGGTAGAGCGCCTCGCTGCTGGCCATCTCCAGTTCGTAGATGCCGCGCAGCTTGTCGTCGGCCTGCAACTGGGGCCACAGCACACGGTGCACGTCCAGTGTCTGGTCGGAGTCTTCGCACGAATACTCGGCCGCCAGTTCGATCGATACCTGGCTGAAAGGAATCTGCTTGGCGCCCTTGCCGCACAGGTCTTCGTAATGGATGCCGCTGCGGCCCAGGTGCCGCTCCGCCAGGCTGCCCAGGCCGTGCGGCCGGTGCACTTCGAGCACGTAGCTCTGCAGCATGGTGTCGTGGGCGTAGCCCTGCACTTCGATGCCGTGGTTGGCCAGCACGTGGCGGTCGTATTTGACGTGCTGGCCGAGCTTCTTGCGGGTGCCGTCCTCCAGCCAGGGCTTGAGCCGCGCCAGCACTTCGTCGCGGGGCAGTTGCGCCGGGGCGTCGGGGTAGTCGTGCATGAGCGGCACGTAGGCGGCCGTGCCGGCCTCCACGCTCCAGCTGATGCCGACGATCTCGGCGCGCATCTCGTCGAGCGAGGTGGTTTCCGTGTCGATCGCCACCAGTTCGGCCGCCTGCAGGCGCGCGAACCAGGCATCGAACGCCTCCCAGGTGAGCACGGTGTCGTACTGCAGGTTGCTCACCTTGGCCGCGGCCACTTCGGCGGGCTCGTCGAACAGGCCGGGGGTGGGGTCCATGGCGGCGCCACGTCCCCTGGACGCCTTGGCGGCCCCTTCCTCCAGCAGTTCGGGGGCGGTTTCCTGGATGTCGATGGCCCGGGCCAGGCCCTTGAATCCGTACTGTTCGTAGAAGGCCTTGAGGGCCGCGGCGTCCTGCGCGCCGGTGGTCAGCGCGTCCAGCGACGGCAGGCCGACCACATGCCCTTCCAGGTCGCAGTCGGTGCGAATGGTGACCAGCTGGCGCCCGGTGGGCAGCCAGTCGCGCGCGTTGCGCAGGTTCTCGCCGGCCACGCCCTTGATCTCGGTGGCGCGCTCCATCAGCGCATCGAGCGAGCCGTATTCCATGAGCCACTTGGCGGCCGTCTTCGGGCCCACCTTGGGCACGCCGGGCACGTTGTCCACGGTGTCGCCCACCAGGGTCTGGTAGTCCACCATCAGGTGCGGTGGCACGCCGAACTCGGCCGTCACGCCGGCGATGTCGCGCTTCTTGCCGCTCATGGTGTCGATGATGGTGATGTGCGCATTCACCAGCTGGCTCATGTCCTTGTCGCCGCTGGAGACGATCACCTCCACGCCCTGCCGCGCCGCGGTGACGGCGAGCGTGCCGATCACGTCGTCGGCCTCCACGCCCGGCACGTCGAGCACGGCCCAGCCCAGCAGGCGCACGACCTCGTGGATCGCCGGGATCTGGCTGCGCAGGTCGTCGGGCATGGGCGCGCGCTGCGCCTTGTATTCGGGGTAGATGTCGTCGCGGAAGGTCTTGCCCGAGGCGTCGAACACGCAGGCCGCATAGTCGGCGCGCACTTCGCGGCGCAGGGCCTGCATCATGTTGACCATGCCGCGGATGGCGCCCGTGGCCGGGCTGGCGGGGTCGCCCGGCACGGCCCGCAGGTCGGGCATGGCATGGTAGGCGCGGTACAGATAGCTGGAGCCGTCCACCAGCACCAGGGTCTTGGGTTTGCTCATAGCCGCAGATTGTGCCCCGCGCTGCGCGTCACCCAGGTGCTGCGCTCTACAATCCGCCCATGCGCGCTGCCCACACCCTCCTCCTGCTGGCCTTCATCGCCGGCCCCGCCCTGGCCCAGACCCCCGATCAAAACGCGGCCCAGCGCACGACTGATCAGCGCGAGCAGCTACCAAATCAGGAGCAATCGGCAGGCCGCCAGAACCAGCGCGTCGAGCGCATCCAGGTCGAAGACGAAGGCAGCCGCGTGAACGAGCTGCGGGTGGGCGGCCAGACGCAGAGCATCACAGTGCAGCCCAAGACCGGCAGCATGCCCGAATACGAAGTGCAGCCCGGCGAAGGCGCCCGCACCCGCCCACGCAACGGCGCCGAGACCAACACCGCACCGCGCGTGTGGAACGTGATGAAGTTCTGAGCCCCCGGCCGGCCGCCACGGCGCGGCCACCGGGCTATCCGGCGCGCGGCGGCTTCGGCTGCCTTCCCTGCGTTCGCACTTCCGTGCCTTTTTCCTCTCCCCTCCCTTTTCCTTTTCTTCGTTTGCGCTGAGCGATGGCCGTCTTCACCGAAGTCTCCAAGAAAGAGGCGCGCGACCTGCTGCGCCGTTTGCAACTGGGCACGCTGGTATCGCTGCGCGGGATCGAGGGCGGGATCGAGAACACCAACTACTTTCTCACCAGCGACCAGGGCGAGTACGTGCTCACGTTGTTCGAGCGGCTCACCGCCGATCAGTTGCCGTTCTACCTGCACCTGATGAAGCATCTGGCGCACGCCGGCATTCCCGTGCCCGATCCGCGGGCCGACAAGCACGGCGACATCCTGCACAGCGTGGCCGGCAAGCCGGCCGCGGTGGTGAGCAAGCTGCGCGGCAAGAGCCAGCTGGCGCCCGAAGCCTCGCACTGCGCCGCCGTGGGCGCCACGCTGGCGCGCATGCATCGGGCCGGGCACGGCTACGAACGCCGCCAGCCCAATCTGCGCGGGCTGGCCTGGTGGAACGAGACCGTTCCCGCCGTGCTGCCCCACGTGGGCGAGGAACAGGCCGCGCTGCTGCGCTCCGAGTTGGCCTACCAGAACCACGTGGCGGCCTCCGCCGGCTATGCCGCTTTGCCCCGCGGGCCGGTGCATGCCGACCTGTTCCGCGACAACGTGATGTTCGACGGCGAAGAGCTGACCGGCTTCTTCGACTTCTACTTCGCGGGCGTGGACACCTTCCTGTTCGATCTGGCCGTGTGCCTGAACGACTGGTGCATCGACCTGCCCACGGGCGCGCACCACGACGCGCGGGCCCGCGCGATGCTGGACGCCTACCAAAGCGTGCGCCCGCTCACCGCCGACGAGCGCACCCTGCTGCCCGCCATGCTGCGCTCTGGCGCGCTGCGTTTCTGGATCTCGCGGCTGTGGGATTTCTACCTGCCGCGCGAGGCCTCGCTGCTGACGCCGCACGACCCCACGCACTTCGAGCGCGTGCTGCGCGAACGCCTGGCACACCCCGTGCATGCCTGAACGGACGCGGGCGGCCCGCCGCCGGCCGCATGTCCCTGGCCCGTGCACGGCTTGGGGCCCCTCCACCACAATCCACCCATGAAACTCCACATCGTTCCCGCCCGTGCCGGCCTTGACTGGGTCCGGCTCGGCATCCGCGTCTTCTGGCGCCAGCCGATGGCGCTGGCGGCCCTGTTCTTCATGACCATGGCCGCGATGTCGCTGGCCACCCTGCTGCCCCTGATCGGCCCGGCCGTCGCGCTGGCCCTGCTGCCCTCGGCCACGCTGGCCATGATGGTGGCCGCGGGCGAGGCCACGCAGGGGCGCTTTCCCACGCCAGCGCTGCTGCTGGTGGCGTTTCGCACCGGGCGCCAGCGGCTGCGCGACATGCTCATCCTGGGCGCCCTCTACGCCGTGGGCTTTCTAGCGGTGATGGCGATTTCGGCCCTGGTGGACGACGGGCAGTTCGCCCGCGTGTACCTGGGCGGCGAGCAGCTCACGCGCGAGGTGGCCGAGGCGGGGGATTTCCAGGCCGCCATGTGGCTTGCCCTGGCGCTGTACGTGCCGCTGTCGCTGCTGTTCTGGCATGCGCCGGGCCTGGTGCACTGGCACGGCGTGCCGCCCGTGAAGGCATTGTTCTTCAGCATGGTGGCGTGCCTGCGCAACTTCAGCGCCTTCACCGTCTATGGCCTGGTGTGGACGGGCGTGTTCCTGGGCGCGGGCATCGTGGTCAGCATCGGCGTCACGCTGCTGGCGCTCCTGGGCCTGGGCAGCGGCGTGGCAGGCGGCATCATGGTGGCGACCGCGCTCATGCTGGCGGCGATGTTCTTCACCTCGGTGGTGTTTTCGTTCCGCGACTGCTTTGAGCCACCGGAGCGGCGCCTGGTCTCGCCTCCGTCCGAAGCCGCCGCCGAGCCGCCCGGTCCGCTCTGACGCGCATGCCCTTCGGGGCCAGGCCACGGGGCCAAAGCCCCCGGGCCACCACCGACCGGACGAGCGCAGTCCGGTCCGGCCGACGGGCCCGCACCCGCCCGTCGATCGCTCCGATCCCCTGCATGGGGCGCGATGCAGCGGTCAATGCAGCCGCCAGCGTCACACGGCTGTCACCATTCCTTCAAATCGCTGTCACGGGCGATTCCTAGCATCCGGGCAGTGGAAGCGGCATTGCGTCGTTTCCGCGTTTGGCTCGCCGGCCTGCCGCTCCCCACGGCCGTTGCCGGCGGCGTATCGCACCCCTCTCCTTTCCGGAACAAAACGATGTCCCACACCCCGATGCCCACCCGCCGCAAGGCCCTGCAATTCCTCGCCGGCGTGCCAATGCTGCCGCTGGGCGCCAGCGCCTCCGCATCCTTCCTGACCGCCTGCGGCGGCGGCAGCGATGGCGCCACGTTCGCATCGGCCAGCTTCAGCTCGATGGCCGCGCCCACGCTGTCCAACCCGGCTGCCATGGCGACCACGTCCGTGGGCTCCACGATGAGCGTGAAGTTCAGCGACAACTCGGTGCAGAACTACCAGCTGGCCTACCAGCCCTTCTTCGTGACGGGCGACATGGTGTCCGACGGCAAGGGCGGCAAGATCCTCGCGGGCGGCTATGTGGACATCAACAACAAGGCCATCACCGACACCACCGTGGCCGGCAAGGAACGCCAGTTCTTCTCCGACTCGCCGGACGGCACCTCGCTGCTGACCGTGGCCAATGCCAAGGTGGACGGCGTGAAGGGCAACCCCGTGTTCGCCGTGGTGCAGTTCGAATACACAACCTGGGCGCAGGACGGCAAGACCGACATGTACGGCAAGCTGCCCTCCCCCATCGCCGTGCTGAGCCTGGACCAGGACCCCGCCACGGGCAAGCTGTCGCTGGTCAAGTACCACAACGTGGACACCTCCAAGGTGCACGGCCTGTGGATCACCTGCGGCGCGAGCCTGTCGCCCTGGGGCACCCACCTGTCCAGCGAAGAGTACGAGCCGGACGCCTTCACCATCGCCTCCAACGCGCAGTTCAAGGCCTACAGCAAGAACCTGTACGGCAGCGAGACGGCAGCCAACCCCTACCACTACGGCCACATGCCCGAAGTGACGGTGAACGCCGACGGCACGGCCAGCATCAAGAAGCACTTCTGCATGGGCCGCATCTCGCACGAGCTGGTGCAGGTCATGCCCGACCAGCGCACCGCGTTGATGGGTGACGACGCCACCAACAGCGCCTACTTCGTCTTCGTGGCCGACAAGGAAAAGGACCTGTCCTCCGGCACGCTGTACGCCGCCAAGGTCGGCGCGGGCTTCTCCATCGACCCCGCCGCCACCACGGCCGCGCCGCTCACCTGGATCAAGCTGGGCTCCGCCACCAGCGCCGAGATCGAGGCCCTGGCCGGCAAGCTCAAGCCCACGGACATCATGACCGTGGCCAGCGCCGACCCCAAGGACACGACCTTCACCAAGATCGTCGCCAACGGCAAGACCGAGTGGATCAAGCTGAACGCCGGCATGGAAAAGGCCGCCGCCTTCCTGGAAACCCACCGCTACGCCGCACTGCTGGGCGCCAGCCTGGGCTTCACCAAGATGGAAGGCACCACGGTCAACGCCAAGGACAAGATCGCCTACTCGGCACTGCAGAACATCCAGACCTCGATGGTGGCGGGCAACGCGGCCAACGTGCCGGGCAACGGCATCTCGGTGCCCAAGCAACTCGTGGCCGGTGCCGTGATGGCGCTGAACCTGCGCGGCGGCCAGAAGGACACCACCGGCGCCGCGATCAACAGCGACTGGATGCCCGTGGACACCAAGGCCCTGCTGGCCGGCGAAGACATCACGGCCGACGCCCTGGGCAACACCGCCAACCCGAACAACATCGCCAACCCGGACAACCTCAAGTTCTCCGAAAAACTGCGCACGCTGTTCATCGGCGAGGACAGCAGCCAGCACGTCAACAACTTCCTGTGGGCGTACAACGTGGACACCAAGCAGCTGTCGCGCCTGATGTCGGTGCCCGCGGGCGGCGAATCCACCGGCCTGCATGCGGTGGACGAGATCAACGGCTTCACCTACATCATGAGCAACTTCCAGCACGCCGGCGACTGGGGCAGCATCCACAGCAAGGTCAAGGACACGCTGGACCCGCTGGTGCGCGCCAACTACAAGGACAAGTTCGGCTCGGCCGTGGGCTACCTGACGGGCACGCCGTCGCAGATGAAGCTGAGCTGAACGCAGCCGCTCTCCCGCCCCCGGACCCGTGCCAGCGCGGCACGGCCGGTGCCCACCCAAAAGCGAGGCCTTGGCCTCGCTTTTTTCATGGGGTTGGCACACGGCAGCACCCATGGCGCACCGCCACAGAGTATTTGAGAAAAAACCAGCTCCAGCACATATTCTTCTAGGGCATACAGCTACAAAAACAATAGCAAATAGCCCCTCCCATGGAGACCCGCCCTTCCCGGCCGCTCCGCGCATGGCGGTACGGGGCGAAGGGTTGTCTTCAAATGATAATAAATCGCATTCTTATAATACCCGCTCACTCAGGCGCACCCCGGGCGCCGTGCTGCCGACCGGCGGCCGGATGCCCCCACCTTGCCGCCTGTTCCCGCTGCCGCTTCCACCGGCCGCAGCCCCGGGTCCGAGCCCGGCGGCACGCGGCCCGGCGCCCTGCCTCCGGCAGGCCGGAAAGCGTCCGCCCGGTCCGTTTTTACCCAACCTGGAGATGCCCATGACGACCCCCTTGTTCAGAACCGCCGCCCTCGCCGCCCTGCTGGCCGCCAGTCCGCTCGGCGCCGTGGGCGTGGCCCAGGCACAAGGCACCGCCGTCCAGGCCTCCCAGCCCGCCACCGCCAATGCCGTGGCTGCCCACTACGCCACGCTGGTGCACGCCAATTACGAAGACACGCTGAACGCAGCCAAGGCCATGCAGGCTGCCATCAAGGCCTTCACGGCCAAACCCTCGGTGGAGACGCTGGCCGAGGCCCGCAAGACCTGGCTGGCCGCGCGAGAGTTCTATGGCCAGACCGAGGCGTTCCGCTTCTACGGCGGCCCGATCGACGACGACAAGGGCCCCGAAGGCCAGATCAACGCCTGGCCCATGGACGAGTCGTACGTGGACAGCGTCGAAGGCAAGCCCGACGCCGGCCTGGTGAACAACCGCAAGTTCGCCATCACCAAGAAGAACCTCGCCGCGCAGAACGAGCGCGGCGGCGAGGAGAACATCGCCACCGGCTGGCACGCCATCGAATTCTTCCTGTGGGGCCAGGACCTGTCGGAAACCGGCCCGGGCGACCGCAACTTCGAGGACTTCGTCGATGGCAAGGGCAAGAACGCCGACCGCCGCCGCCAGTACCTGACCGTGGTCACCGACCTGCTGATCGACGACCTCACCTTCCTCGTCAAGGCCTGGGACCCCAAGGCCAAGAACAACTACCGCGCCAAGTTCGCCAAGGGCGGGCAGGAATCGGTGCGCAAGATGCTGGTGGGCCTGGGCTCGCTCTCGCGCGGCGAACTGGCCGGCGAGCGGCTGGAGGTCGCGCTCAACAGCCAGGACCAGGAAGACGAGCACTCCTGCTTTTCCGACAACACGCACCGCGACGCGGTGACCAATGCCCAAGGCATCCAGAACGTGTGGCTGGGCCAGTACCGGCGCGCCGACGGCAGCCAGGTGCAGGGCCCCTCGCTGCGCGACCTGGTGGCCGCCAAGGACGCGGCCCTGGCCGAAAAGACCACGCAGCAGATCGCCGCGTCGGTGAAGGCGGCCGAGGCGATCCAGGCGCCGTTCGACCGCGAGATCATCGGCGAGAAGGACGCGCCGGGCCGCCAGCGCATCCAGAAAACCATCGACAGCCTGAGCGCCCAGTCCAAGGACCTGGTCGCCGCCGCCAACGCCATCGGCATCACCCGGCTGACCCTTGTGCAACCCTGATCCCGCGATGCGTTTCCTGAAAGCCTTCCACCGCCGCCGCACCTGGCGCCTCGCGACCGCCAGCGCAGGCCTGGCGGCGGCCGCCACGGGCCTCGTGGCCAGCGGCCACCCGGACCCGCTGGGCGAGAAGCCCGGCGGCGACACCACCGTGTTCGCCACCGGGCGCAACGCCTTCTCGTTCCCCGCGGCCAACCTGCCGGACGACGAGCGCACGCGCTTCGTCATCGGCAACTCGTTCTTTCGCCGCAACTGGGTGGAGGCGCCCGCCTCGACCAAGGCGCGCGACGGCCTGGGGCCGCACTTCATCGCGCGCTCGTGCGGCGGCTGCCACGTGCAGGACGGCCGGGGCGCGCCGCCCGAGATCTTCAACCGCCTGGGCGAGACCAAGGACCCCACGGTGGCGCTGCTGATCCGCCTGTCCATCCCCGGTGCCGACCGCCACGGCGGGCCGCTGCACGAGCCCGTGTACGGCGACCAGTTCAACAACGCGGGCATCACCGGCGTGAAGCCCGAGGGCCGCGTCACCCTGCGCTACCAGACCATCCAGGGCCAGTTCGCCGATGGCACGCCCTACACCCTGCTCGACCCGAAATACGGCTTTGCCGACTTAGGGTACGGGCCGATGCACCCGGACGTGATGGTCAGCCCGCGCATCGCGCCGCAGATCATCGGCGTGGGCCTGCTGGAGGCCATCGACGAGGCCGACATCCTGGCCAATGCCGCCGACCAAGCCAAGGCGCCCGGCCCCATCAAGGGCGTGCCCAACCGCGTGTGGGATGCGCCATCGGCCCGGATGATGATCGGCCGCTTCGGCTGGAAGGGCAACGTGGCCACCATCGCGCACCAGACCGGCGGCGCTTTCGTGGGCGACATGGGCATCACCTCGCGCCACTTCCCGCACGAGGCCTGCACGCCCGCGCAAAAGGACTGCCTGGCCGCGCCCAGCGGCAAGAGCGCGGGCCGCCAGGGCCAGCCGGGCGTGGAGATCGACGACAAGACCTTCGACGACGTGGTGTTCTACCAGGCCACGCTCGCCCCGCCCGCCCGCCGAAAGGTGAACGACGTGCAGGTGCAGCGCGGCCAGGCGCTCTTCGCCCAGGCCCAGTGCGCCGCCTGCCACCGCCCCAGCTACGTCACCAAGGAAGGGCCGTTCCCGCGCCTGACCAGCAAGGCCGTCTCGGGCCAGCGCATCTGGCCCTACACCGACATGCTGCTGCACGACATGGGCGAAGCCCTGGCCGACCACCGGCCCGACTTCGCGGCCAACGGCCGGCAGTGGAAGACGCCCCCGCTGTGGGGCACGGGCCTGATCCAGGACGTGAACGGCCACACCCGCCTGCTGCACGACGGCCGCGCGCGCGGCGTGCTCGAAGCCATCCTGTGGCACGGCGGCGAGGCCGAGGAAGCCAAGCAGAACGTGCTCAAGATGAACAAGGCCGAGCGCGATGCGCTCGTGCAATTCGTGGAGTCGCTATGACGAAATTCCCTGCCCAGCGCCCCCTGCCCCGCCTGGCCGCGTTGGCGCTGTGCGCCCTGGCCGGCGCCGCGGCCACCGCCACCGCGCAGACCAACTGGCGGCACGACGCCGTGCCGTTCTACGACACCACGCACTCCCTGCAAAGCCTCTACGGCCATTGGGCCCTGCCCCGCGCGGGCGACTTCGCCACCGCGGCGCAGGCCCTGCCGCCCGCGCTGCGGGCCCTGTGCGATGCGCCCCCGGCACAGGCCGGCGCGGCGCTGGACGCCGCCCGCGGCGCCTGGCGCAGCACCATGCTCGCGTGGGAGAGCCTGGGCGCCGTGGCCGTGGGCCCGGTAATCGCCCGGCGCACGCAGCGCCAGATCGACTTCGCACCCACCCGGCCCCCGCTCATCGAGCGCGCCATCAAGACGCAGCCGCAGGGTGCCAAGGCGTTCGAGCGCGTGGGCACGCCCGCCAAGGGCATGCCCGCCCTCGAATGGCTGCTGTGGACGCAGCCGGCCGCGCCCGCCACGCCGGCCTGCCGGTATGCGGTGGAGGCGGCGCTGGACGTGGAGCGCGAGGCGGTGGCGCTCAAGGCCGCGTTCGACAGCGCCGCCACCACCGACTGGGCCGCCGAGGACGAGCAGGAGCGCTCCACCCAGGCCATGGGCGAGTTCATCAACCAGTGGGTGGGCGGCATCGAACGCCTGCGCTGGGCCCACATGGAAAAGCCGCTGCGCGCCGCCCAGGGCAGCCGCACGCCGGACTACCCCCGCGCCGCCAGCGGCCTCACGCACGAAGCCTGGGCCGCCGAATGGAAGGCCTTGCGCACGCTGGCCGTGCTGCCGCAGGGCGCCGCGCTGCCCAAGCCGGGCGAGGCCCTCGTGCCGCTGGAAACCTACCTGCGCGGCCGCGGCCTGAACCCTCTGGCCGACCAGTTGCTGCAGGCCACGCAGCGCATCGACACCGCCTTTGCCGCCCTGGCGCAGCCCGGCAAGAACACCGGGCCGCAGGTGCTGCAGGCGGCCAAGGAACTGACCGCGCTCAAGCGCCTGGCCGAGGCCGAGATCGCGCCGGCGCTGCAGGTGAGCATCGGGTTTTCGGACGCCGACGGGGACTGACGCCATGCCAACCAAGCGACCGGAACGCATCCCTGCCGCCTCGGCACCGCTGTCGCGCCGGCAGGCGCTGCGGCTCGGCGCAGGCCTGGGGCTGGCCGTGCCGCTGGCCGCCGCCTGGGCCGGACCGGCCGCCGCTGCGGGCTCGCTGCGCCTGGCAGCGGCATGGCAGCAGGAAGACGGCAGCTACCGCATCGGTGTGCTGCAGGCCCGGGCCGGCCAGGACGCACCGCTGCGCGCAACGCACACCCTGGACATTCCCACCCGTGCCCACGGCCTGTGCCCCTTGCCGGACGGCAGCATCGTGGCGGCGTCGCGCCGGCCCGGCGACTGGCTGGTGCGCTGGTGGCCAGGCACCCCGCGCGAACCCGTCTGGCAGTGGACGGACGGCACCCGCTCGTTCAACGGCCACGTGATCGCATCGCCGGACGGACGCCTGCTCTACACGACAGAGACCGATGCCGACACCGGCCAGAGCCTCGTCGTGCAGCGCAGCGCCGAGCAGCTGGAGGCGGTGAGCGAATGGCCCACGCAGGGCATCGACGCGCACGAACTCATCTGGGACCGCCACACGCTCGCCGATGGCGCGCCCACCTTGATCGTCGCCAACGGCGGCGTGCCCACCGCACCGGAGACCGGCCGCGTGAAACGCGCGCTGGAGACCATGGACTCGTCCGTCGTACGGCTGCATGGCCGCACCGGCGACGTGCTGGGCCAATGGCGGCTGGACGACCGGCGGCTGAGCCTTCGGCACCTGGCCTGGAGCGCCGATGGCCGCGTGCTGGGCATCGCCCTGCAAGCCGAGCACGACGGCCAGCCGGACCGGGAGGCGGCGCCCGTGCTGGCGCTTTTCGATGGCAAGGCGTTGCGGGCCGCCGCGCCTGTTCCCGCGCAGGGGGCCGGCGGCCCACAGGGCGGTTTGCAAGGCGGTTTGCGGGGGTATGGCGGCAGCATCGCCGCCACCCCCGAGGGATGGGCCGTGAGTTGCCCGCGCGCCCAGGGCATCGCCACCTTCAGCCCACAGGGGGACTGGCAGCGCCTGGTGGCGCTGCCCGAGGTCTGCGCACTCGCCGTGAACGGCACCGCACTGTGGGCTGCAGGGCTGGACCACACCCTTGAAGACGCCCGCGGCGCCGAACCGCAGCCCCATCTCCACCGCAGCGGCCTGGCCAAGGCGCGTGTGGACAACCACTGGTACATCACCGGGTAAACCCTGCACACGCCCTCTTGATAGATGTTGCATCGCGGAACACCAAAAATAAAAACTATCGAAGTCATTACAAAATGGCAAAAATTTAGGGCTTTTCCTTACACTCCGCCGGTTATCACGGGGTGCCCATGTCCTTTCTTCCTCCGCAACGCAAACACCTGATCGCGGCCCTGGTGGCTGGGGCCCTGCACTGCCATGCAGTGATGGCGGCGGACATCGTGCTTGCACCGCCGCCCAATGGCGGCTTCACGGTGACCAACACCGACAAAACCCAGATCCGCCTGCGCGTGGACGAGGCGTCAGGCTCCGTCACGGTGCCCGGACTGGCGTCGGCGCCGTCGCAGGCGACGCCGGTATGCCATGGCCCCGGAGGCGCCCTCGGCAACTGTGCGGGCGTGGTGGGGGCCACCGGCGCGACAGGTGCCACGGGCGCTACGGGCCCGGCCGGCGCCACCGGGGCGACCGGCATCGCGGGTCCGACCGGCCCCACGGGCATCGCCGGCCCGACGGGGACCACCGGCTCGTCCGGCGCCACCGGCGCCACCGGGGCCACGGGCAGTGCCGGGCCCACCGGGGCGACCGGCGTGACAGGCCCCACGGGCACCACCGGAGCGACGGGCGCCCTCGGCCCCACGGGCAGCGCGGGAGTTGCCGGGCCCACGGGCCCCACGGGATCGGCAGGCGCCACGGGCGCCACAGGCTCCACAGGTGGCACCGGCCCTGCGGGCCCGACCGGCGCGGCAGGCTCGGTGAGCACGGGCGTCACCGTCCGCGAGATCACGCTGCAACCGGTGAATGCACAGGCCTGCGCCGTCACCTCCTGCTGCAATGCGGGCGAGAAGGTGCTGGGCGGCGGCCATTCCGCAAGCACCGGCCAGACATCGCCCGAAGACATCGGCGTCTACCTGGGCGAGAGCCGCCCGGTGGCCAATTGCGGCGGCAACTCGGGCACCTTCGGTTGGACGATCCGCGCCCTCAACTCCTATCGCTCGGACCTGCAAAGCTGCACGGTCTACGCGATCTGCGCCCAGTAAAGGCGCTGGCTTCACCCACGGCCCGCATCGCCCCATGACCGCCCAGCCCAGCGTGGCACCCCTTGCGCCCAACGACTTCCCGCCCATGCGGCGGCTGGCGCACGGCATGGCCGAAGTGGCTGCGGCGCTGCAAGAGGTCCATGCGTTGCCGGACAGCCTCTGGGGCCCGCATTTCAATCTGGCGAAGCACAACGGCGGCTGGCACGTGGCGGCCCTGCGCAGCACGTCCCGCTCGCCGCTGCCTGCCGCACCGGGCGAGTTCGCTGCGGACTTCTTCCAGGATGAGGCCACGATGGCGCAATGCCCCGCCATTCGGACCCTGGTGGCCGGCATCACGGAAGGCGCGCCGCTCAAATCGGTGCGCGTGCTGCGCCTGGCGCCCGGTGGCACCATCCTGGAACACGCCGATGCCGGCGTGGGGCTGCGGGATGGCGAGGTGCGCCTGCACCTGCCGCTGCAGACGCATGACGAAGTCTTTTTCCATGTGGGTGGCCAGCGGGTGCCCATGCGCACGGGCGAGTGGTGGTATGCCGATTTCTCCCTGCCGCACCGGGTTTGCAACCGGGGCACGGTCGAGCGGCTGCACCTGGTGGTGGATTGCGAGGCGACGCCCCGCCTGCGCCAGGCCATCGCCGCGGGCGACACCGGGCGGCCCTACCCGCCCGAACAGGACCCGCAGTGGCGGTTCGCGCGGTTTCGGGAACAGGTCTTCGACGAGTCGGCGCTGCAGGACCGCCTGCTGGGCATCCACTCGCGGGAGGCATTCGCGCAGGCCTGCATGGAAATGGGCCAGGCCCGTGGATGGGCCTTCACCGAGGCGGAAGTCCTGTCCGCCATGGCCTCCGGGCGGCAGGCATGGATGCAGCAATGGGTCGTCTGAATTTCGAGGGCTGGTCGCCCATCCGCATCTACCCGGGGGCCGGCGGCGAGACGCTGGTGGACTGGATGCTCGCGCCGACCGAGGTCACGCGCGCGCCCTTCTTCTCGGACGGGGTGCAGGATGCGATGCATCACCCCTTCCACCAGGGGTTTCGCCGGCAGACACCGCTGTCCGATCTGCTCGAATGGGCGCAGGCTTCGCCGGGCCTGGCGCCTTCGGGCATCGTCTTTCACGTGTCGCGCTGCGGCTCGACGCTCGTGACGCAGGCCTTCGCGGCGCTCGACAGCCACGTCACCCTCTCGGAGCCTCCGCTGCTGGACGATCTGATGCGCGCGAACGCCCTGCTGCCCGGCATGGATCGGGCACTGGCGGTTCCCGCGGCCAGGGCGGTGGCCAGCGCCTGGTCGCAGCCGCTGCGGCCGGGCCACGGGGCAAGGCGCAGCCACCTCGTCATCAAATGCGATTGCTGGGCCACAGGCTATGCGGACCAGATCGCGCAAGCCTGGCCCGACACCCCATGGCTTTTCCTGTACCGGGACCCGCTGGAAGTGCTGGTGTCCCAGTGGCAGCAGCGCGCGGCCTACCTGATCCCCGGCGGGCCTCTGGGGGTCAACTTGGCCGGCATCGCGTTCGACGATGCGCTGCAGATGGGCCTCGAAGCCTATTGCGCCCGCAGCCTGGGCGCCCTCTACGAAACCATGGTGCAGCAGTTCCGGCCGGAGCGCACGCTGCTGCTCGACTACCGGCAGCTTCCATCGGCCATCCTTACCGAGGTCGCGCCGCATTTCGGCATGGCGCTCGACGCTGCGGCCACCGAGCAGGCCGAACTCACCTTCGCTGTCCATGCGAAGCACCCCAACCACCCGTTCGCACCCGACGCGCAGCGCAAGCACAGCCAGGCTTCGCCTCGCCTGCACGAACTGGCCATGCAATGGATCGATCCCCACTACCGCGCTTTGGAAGCCATGCGCGCGGCGGCAGGCAAGGCCTCCATGCACGCCGGCGGGACCCCTTCCGAAGCCCTTGAAGCCGGTTGACCACGCAATGACTTTTTCGCCCCCCTCCCCTGCGCGACTCGGCCGACGTGGCTTCCTGGGCGCCTCCGTGTCCACGGCAGCGACCGTGGCCTGCGCCGCTACGCCGGCCCTGGCAGCGCCGACGGACCGGCAGCCCCCGGCGCGACACGGCATCCGGCGGACGGTCGGCGTCCTGCTGCCGGAATCGTCGCGCTACCCCACCCTCTCCACCGAATTCCTGGCCGGCCTGCAAGTGGGCGCCGAAGCCTCGGAACACCACCCGCGTTGGCTGCCGCTGCCCTACGGACGCAGTCCCCAGGCCGCGCTGCGGCAGGCGCGTGCCGCCGTCGGATCCGGTGCGGTCGACGCGCTGGCAGGATGGCTGCCGATGCAGTCGGCCCGGGACCTGGTGCCGCTCCTGGAAGCGAACCAGATCCCTTTTCTGGCCAGCGACACGGGGGCCGACCGGCTGCCCACGCGCCTGGCCGACCGTTCGCCCTGGCTGATTGCCCACACGCTGGATCTGTGGCAGTCCTGCGCGGTCCTGGGGCGGGAAGCGCCACGGCGCTGGGGCACACGCGCATTGCTGTGCATGGGCTTTCTGGAAAGCGGCTACGACTTTCCGCATGAATTTCGCCGCGCGTTCGAGGCCGCAGGCGGAACGGTGTCGGCAATGCACGTCTCCGGCCTGCCCGACGGCTCCGACGAGTTCGCCGGCTTGCGTTCGGCCTGGCATGCCGCCCGCGCAGACTTCGTGGTGGCCCTGTATTCCGGCGCGCAGGCCTTGCGCTTTCAGCGGCAGTGGAGCCAATTGCAGCCGCACAGCCAGCCCCCCGTGGTGGGCACCCTCTTTTCGCGGGGGCCGGCGGAAGCCGTCGGGTCGCGGCCGAGAGGCTGGACCAGCGTGGCCTCCTGGAATGCCGGGTCCGACACCTGCCGGTCGATCGCCGCCCGTTGCGCGCTTCCGGGCTCCGATCCGTTGGCGGAGCTGAGCGGCCCGGCCCTGCTAGGCTTCGAGGCCGGGCAGCGCTTCGTGCAGTGGCAAAGCAACGGCGCGGGGGTTGAGCAACTGGCCATCCTGCGAACGCCCTCGGAAAACGGCCCCCGCGGAGACCCTCCCCATGGCTTGGCGAGCGGCGATCGCAACGGCACCCACTGGCTTCGCGGCGGCACAACCGCAACGGGGGGAGCCACCGAAATGGCATGGGCCACGCGCGGCCCCTGCGCGCCGCTCGGAGCCCCGGGCTGCAGCGGCTGGACCAACCCTTATCTCGTGACTTAATGGAAGAACATCATGGCTGCAGACCCATTCATCGGTGAAATCTCTGTGTTCGCAGGCAACTACGCGCCCCGAAACTGGGCTTTTTGCTGGGGCCAATTGATGGCGATTTCCGGTAATGCCGCCCTGTTCTCGTTGCTGGGCACCACCTACGGAGGCAATGGCCAGACCACCTTCGCGCTGCCCGATCTGCGCGGCCGCGTACCACTGGGCATGGGAATGTTGCCCGGCGGAGGCAGTTACGCGCTGGGGCAGATGGCTGGACAGGAGATCGTCACGCTCAACATCAACAACATGCCGATGCACAACCACACCACGTCCGTGTCGGTGAACAGCGGCGCGGGCAACTCGGCAGCGCCCAACGGCCGCTACCTGGCCGCTTCCGACCGGCGCGACAACCAATACACCAACCAGGCCCCCGAAGGCAACCTGGCCGGCGTCGCGACGGGGCTGGCCGGAAACAGCGTCCCGCACGACAACATGCAGCCTTATCTCTCCCTCAACTTCATCATCGCGCTCGTAGGGACCTTTCCGGCGCGAAATTGAGGCACGCCACGGGGCGGCGCATGCTGGCCCGCCCCATGGTGCGCAATCAATCCACCACGGTCAGCTTGGCCACCGACAGCGCCAGCCATTTGGTGCCATGCCGGGGAAAGTTCACCTGCGCGCGCGCATCGTCGCCGGTGCCCTCCAGCGCCAGCACCTTGCCCTCGCCGAACTTGGTGTGGAACACGCCCAGCCCCACGCGCAGCCCGTGCGACGGAGCGGCCTTCTGCACCGGGACCGGCGGGCTGGCGAACGATTCCGACCTGGATCCAAATCCGCCTCTCGCGTTAGATCCATATGCACCGCCGGCTCCTGAATTAGGAGCAAACGTGCCAAACCCCTGCTGCTTGGGCGTGATCCATTTCAACGCGGCTTCGGGCAGTTCGTCGAAGAACCGGCTCTTGATGTTGTAGCGCGTCTGGCCATGCAGCAGCCGGGTCTGCGAATGGCTCAGGTACAGGCGCTTTCGCGCGCGGGTGATGGCGACGTACATCAGGCGCCGCTCTTCCTCCAGCCCCTCGCGGTCGCTCATGGCGTTCTCGTGGGGGAAGAGGCCCTCTTCCATGCCGCCGATGAACACGGCGTCGAACTCCAGGCCCTTGGAGGCGTGCACGGTCATCAACTGCACAGCGTCCTGGCCGGCTTGCGCCTGGTTGTCGCCCGCCTCCAGCGCCGCATGGGTCAGGAAGGCGGCCAGGGGCGAGAGCGTCTCGCCGGTATCGGTGTCCACGATGCCCGCCACGCCGCCGGCCAGCGGCTCGTCGGTGGTGGGCAGCGCCGGGTCCAGGCCCTGGCTCGCCGGGCTTTGCGTGAGCGGCGTGCCGTGCTCGTCCACCGGCAGCGCGATGGCATCGCGCCCGAAGCCTTCCTGGGTGACGAAGCTCTCGGCCGCGTTCACCAGTTCCTGCAGGTTTTCGATGCGGTCGGCGCCTTCCTTTTCAGTGCGAAAGTGCTCCAGCAGGCCGCTGGACTCCAGCATCTGCTCGATGATGCCGCGCAGGGTCATGCCCTGCGTCTGCTCGCGCAGCACGTCGACCAGGGCGACGAAGCTGCCCAGGTTGGCGCCGGCCTTGCCCGGCACCGCGGTGACGGCATCGTGCAGCGAGCAGCCCGCGCTGCGCGCCGCGTCCTGCAATACCTCGACCGTGCGCGCGCCGATGCCGCGCGGCGGGAAATTGACGACGCGCAGAAAGCTGGTGTCGTCGTGCGGGTTCTCCAGCACGCGCAGGTAGGCCAGCGCGTGCTTGATTTCGGCCCGCTCGAAGAACCGCAGTCCGCCGTACACCCGGTAGGGCACGGCGGCATTGAACAGGGCCGACTCGATCACCCGGCTCTGCGCATTGCTGCGGTAGAGCACGGCGACTTCCTTGCGCTCGAAGCCGTCGCTGCGCACGAGCTGGCGGATCTCCTCCACCATCCACTGCGCCTCGGCCAGATCGGTGGTGGCCTCGAACACGCGCACCGGCTCGCCGGGGCCCTGCGTGGTGCGCAGGTTCTTGCCCAGGCGCTTGCTGTTGTGGCTGATGAGCGCGTTGGCCGAATCGAGGATGTTGCTGAAGCTGCGATAGTTCTGCTCCAGCTTGATCTGGCGCTGCACATCGAACTCGCGCACGAAGTCGGCCATGTTGCCCACGCGCGCGCCGCGAAAGGCATAGATGCTCTGGTCGTCGTCGCCCACGGCGATCACGCTGCCGCGCGGCTGGAACTGGCCGTCCGCCACGTCGCCCGCAAGCTGCTTGAGCCAGGCGTACTGCAGCTTGTTGGTGTCCTGGAATTCGTCCACCAGGATGTGCTGGAAGCGCCGCTGGTAATGCTCGCGCACCGGATCGTTGTCGCGCAACAGTTCATAGCTGCGCAGCATCAGTTCGCCGAAATCGACCACGCCCTCGCGCTGGCACTGCTCTTCGTACAGCTGGTACAGCTCGACCTTCTTGCGGGCATCGGCATCGCGTGCGTCCACGTCGCCCGGGCGCAGGCCCTCTTCCTTGCAGCCGCTGATGAAGTACTGCACCTGCTTCGGGGGAAAGCGCTCCTCGTCGATGTTGAACTGCTTGCACAGCCGCTTGACGGCCGAAAGCTGGTCCTGCGTGTCCAGGATCTGGAAGGCCTGCGGCAGGCCGGCCAGCTTGTAGTGCGCCCGCAGCAAGCGGTTGCACAGCCCGTGGAAGGTGCCGATCCACATGCCGCGCACGTTCACCGGCAGCATGGCCGACAGGCGCAGGACCATCTCCTTGGCGGCCTTGTTGGTGAAGGTGACGGCCAGGATGCCGCCGGGCGTGGCGTAGCCGTTCTGCAGCAGCCAGGCGATGCGGGTGGTGAGCACCCGGGTCTTGCCCGAGCCCGCGCCCGCAAGGATCAGGGCATGCCCGGCCGGCAGCGTGACCGCGGCCAGTTGCTCGTCGTTCAGGTTCTGCAGCAAGGGCGAGGCGGCATCGGACTGGGGCGCGGGGCCGGCGTCGCCAGCACCGAAAGGCGCTGGCGCGCCGGAAAACAGGTCGTGTGGGAGCATGGCGCCATTGTAGGAACCTCCACCGGCCGCCCTCCGCCGTGGGGCTGCTCGGCGCTACCCCCCACTGCGCGGGCGGGCCGGCAGCGGGGGCATGCGGCGCAGGCCGTCCACCGCGTCGGCCTCGAAGTCCTTCCACAGCGCGTCGCGGCGCTGCAGGGTCTGCGCCACCTCGCCATGCCGCTGCTGCGCCACGGCGGACACCAGCGCGTTGCACAGGAAGAACGCGGCGGTGTAGGAGTCGAACGGGGACGCGTTGGCCGTGCCCACCAGCAGGCTGTGGTTAGCGCAGGCCACGATGGGCGCCGCCGCGCTGTCGGTGATCGCCACCACGGTGCACCCCTGCTGCCGGAAATGCTGCGCGGCCAGCAGCGCGCCGTTGGAATAGCGGCGGATGGTGAACACCAGCAGCACGTCCTGCGGCTCGGTCCACAGCAGCCGGTCCACCGCGAAGGGCGCGCCAGCGCCCAGTTCCAGCACCTGCGGCCGGCACATGTTCAGGTGGGTGGTGAGGTAGGAGGACACCGGCACGCTGTTTTTCTCGGCCATCACGAAGACGCGCCCCTGGCAGCCGCTGATGGCCTGCACCACCGCCCCGAACACGCCCATATCCAGCCCCTGCCGGGTGGCCGTGAGGTTGTGCTGGTCGTGCAGCAGCGCATCGTCCACGCACTCGGCCAGGGTGCGGTCGCTGCCGATGGTGGCGCGCGTGCGCTGGGCGGGCGTCTGCAGCAGCACGGTCACCTCGCTGCGGGCTTCGCGGCGCACCTCGGCCAGGCTGGCATAGCCCAGCTTGGCGAACAGCCGCACCACGGTGGAGGCGCTGGTGCCCGCGCGCGCGGCCATGGCGCTGGCCGAGTCGAGCAATCCGTCGGGATAGTGGCGCTGCAGGTCGTCCGCCAGCGCACGTTCGCTGGCCGTCAGGGTGGGGGCGTGGAGGACGAGCCGTTCGGTCAGGAGCATGGCAGGGGTGGAGAAATCGACGGGGATGGGTGAGCGTAATCCAGCGCAGCCCCGCCTGGCGAAGCACCGCGAGCACATTGCAATGACTGTTTCATGAATATATGATTATTGAAATATTCATTTCACTCGCGATGCCCATGACCACCACCATCGAAGCCGACTCCCCTGCCACCGGCCAGGCCCTGCCGCCGGCTGCGCAACCCCTGCTGGCCTGGCTGGCCTCGCAGGAAAGTGCCATGTTCGATCTGCTGCGGCAGGTGGTGGACACCGACAGCGGCAGCGGCCATGTGGCAGGCGTGCAGCAGGTCGCGGCCCTGCTGCGCGGGCGGCTGGAAGCGGCTGGCATCGCCGTGCAGACCCTGCCGCAGCCGGGCTGGGGCGAATGCCTGCTGGCCCGCATTCCGGGCAGCGATCCAGCGGCCGCAGGCCACCTGCAGCTCATGGGCCACATGGACACGGTGTTCCCCCTGGGCACGGCCGCCGAGCGCCCCTGGCGGGTGGAAGCCGGCAAGGCCTTCGGGCCCGGCGTGGCGGACATGAAATCCGGCCTGGTCATGAACGTCTTCGTGGCCGAGGCGCTGGCCCGGTTCGGCGGCAACGCCTCGCCCGTGCACCTGTTCTTCTCGTGCGACGAAGAAGTGGGCTCGCCCGCCTGCCGCACGGTGATCCGCGAAATCTCCCAGGGCGCGCGCGCCGTGCTCAACGCCGAGCCCGGCCGCATCACGGGCAACGTGGTGGTCGAGCGCAAGGGCTCGTACCGCATCGATTTCGAGGTGCAAGGCGTGGCCGCGCATGCGGGCATCAACCCCGCGCAAGGGGCCAGCGCCATCGAGGCCCTGGCGCGCAAGACGGTGGCGCTGCACGCGCTCAACGGCTGCGAGCCGGGCGTGACGCTCAACGTCGGCTTCATCCAGGGCGGCATGGCCTCCAACGTCGTCGCGCCGCTGGCGCGGGCCCATCTGGACCTGCGCTACACGGCCGAGAACGACCTCGAAGCCGTGCTGGCCCGCATCCGCGCGGTGATCGAAGAAAAATCGCTGCCCCGCACCAGTGGCCGCATCGTGGAGCAGACGGGCACGCTGCCCATGGCCAAAACCCCGGCCGACCTGCTGGCCGCCTACCAGCGCAGCGCGGCGCAGGTCGGCTTTGCGGTCGAGGGCGAATTCACCGGCGGGGCCGCCGACAGCGGCATCACCTCGTCGATGGGCATTCCCTCGCTGTGCGCGCTGGGCCCGGTGGGCGGATACGCCCACAGCGAGCGCGAGTTCTGCGACCTGACCACCTTCGTGCCACGGGCCCAGGCGCTGGCCCTCACCCTGCTCGCGCTGGGCTGACGGCGGGCCAGGCCGCGCCCTGTTTTCACCTTTGTCTTTTCATTTGCCATTGCCCCTGCCATGCCTGTTCGCACCGCCCCTTCCTCGCCTGACGCCTGCCACCTGACCCGCCGCCAGATCCTGGCCTCCAGCCTCGGGCTGGGCCTGGCCGGCCTGCCCGCCGTGACCAGCCGCGCGGCAGAGACCTACCCCGCGCGCCCGATCACGCTCGTCGTGCCCTTCCCGCCCGGCGGCTCGGTGGACGTGATGGCGCGGCAATACGCCGAGCCGCTCGGCCGCATCCTGGGCGTGCCCATGGTCATCGACAACAAGCCCGGCGCGGGCGGATCGATCGGCGCGCAGTTCGTGGCCCGCTCCAAGGCCGACGGCTACACGCTCGTGGTCTCGTCGCAAAGCAGCCATCTGGCCAATCCGCTCGTGCAACCCAACCTGGGCTACGACCCCATCAAGGACTTCGACAACATCGCCATCCTGGGCCGCCAGCCCAACGTGCTCGTCGTGCACCCCAGCCTGCCGATGAAGACCTTCGCCGAGTTCGTGGCCTACGCCAAGCAGCGCCCGGGCCAGCTCAACTTCTGCAGCGCCGGCGCCGGCAGCATGGGACAGCTCAATGTCGAAATGATGCAGCTGGCCATCGGCACGCAGGCCGTGCACGTACCCTACCGTGGCGGCTCTCCGCTCATCACTGCCGTGCTGGCCAACGAGGTTCAGTTCACGCTCGACAACCTGGTCATCTTCCTGCCGCACATCCAGGCCGGCAAGCTGCGCGCGCTGGCCGTGGCGTCGCCCCAGCGCCTGCCGCAGCTGCCCGACGTGCCCACCTTCGCCGAACTGGGCCAGGCCCCGCTCAACCAGACGTCGTGGACCGGCATCGCCGCGCCCGCCAACACGCCGCCTGCCATCGTGGCCACGCTGCACAAGGCCATCCGCACGGCAGCCACGGAACCCTCCATGCTGGAAAACCTGCGCGGCCGCGGCGTGATCGCGCCGGAAGACATGGCACCGGCCGGCTTCGAGAAGATGATGGCCGAGCGCCTGGTGGCCTACGGCGACGTGGTGCGCCGCGCCAACGTCAAGCCCGAGTAGGCCGCACACCCGGCCTCCCGCCCCACCCCGGTTCGGGGCCGGGGCCCCACATGCACGGGCGGCTCCCAAGCCGTGCGCATCTGTGGGAACATGGCGCGCAACACCACTGCCGCTGCTCCGCTGCCCATGCGCCCACCCCTTCACTCCCTGACCGCCCTGGCCTTGCTGGCCACCTTCGGCGGCGCCCCGCTGCTGGCCCAGGCCCAGGCGTCCTGTTCCAGCGACGGCGTGGCGCAGCCCGTGGCGCTGTACGAACGCTTCATCAACGCCGACTGCGAATCGTGCTGGGCCGAGCCGCCTGCGCACGCGCCCGGCGCCAGTGCACTGGTGCTCGACTGGATCGTGCCCGGTGGACTGGCGGACGAGGCCCCCCTGTCCGCCGCCGCCACGCGCGATGCCCTGCAGCGACTGCAGGACCTCGGCCGCAGCGTGCCGTCATTTTCAGACACCCACACCGCCGAGGTGCAGCCCCTGCCCGGCCGGCTGCTCGTGGCCAACGGCCTGGCGATGAACGACTACCTCGGCACCGGCATCGCCTTCCAGCCCGCGCCCCGCAATCTGCTGCCGGCGGGCCGCTACGCGTACACGCTGGTGCTGGTGGAGCGGGTGCCCGCGGGCACCGCAGGGACGCCGGTCGAACGGTATGTGGTTCGAAATGCCCTCCAGGGCAATTGGAACGCCGGCATACCGCTATCGAAAAAGGAGCAATCTGCCTGGATCGACAACCGCTCCATGCGAACCCCGGAAGGCACCGATGCCGAGCGCCTGTTCGTCGCCGGCTGGCTGCAGGATGCGCAGGGCCGCATCGTGGCCGCGGCGCAGTCCCGCTGCGCAGCAGGGTCTTGAGCGGCGGGTAGAATCAGTCACCGGGCCCAAGTTTCTTGACGCCCGGTTTTTTTGTGCCTGCGCACAGCAGGGTCCGGTGCCGTCCATTGCGGCGGCACCCGCAGAGCCGGTCAGCAAGCCAAGCGCCCACCGTGGCGGAAATCCTTCCGCCGCGTCCTTCAATGGAGCTTGGAAATCTGATGGAAATCTTCGACTACGACAACGTCCTGCTGCTGCCGCGCAAATGCCGCGTGGAAAGCCGCTCCGAGTGCGATGCCAGCGTGACGCTGGGCCAGCGCAGCTTCCGCCTGCCCGTGGTGCCGGCCAACATGAAAACGGTGGTGGACGAGAAAATCTGCTGCTGGATGGCGCAAAACGGCTACTTCTACGTCATGCACCGCTTCGATCTGGACAACGTGCAATTCGTGCGCGACATGCAAGCGGCGGGGTGCTTCGCCTCCATCTCGCTGGGCGTGAAGCAGCCCGACTACGACACCGTGGACCAACTGGCCGCCGCCGGCCTCGTGCCCGAGTACGTCACCATCGACATCGCCCACGGCCACGCCGACACGGTCAAGAACATGATCGGCTACCTCAAGGACAAGCTGCCCGGCGCGTTCGTCATCGCCGGCAACGTCGGCACGCCCGAGGCCATCATCGACCTGGAAAACTGGGGTGCCGATGCGACCAAGGTGGGCATCGGCCCGGGCAAGGTGTGCATCACCAAGCTCAAGACCGGCTTCGGCACCGGGGGCTGGCAGCTGTCGGCGCTCAAATGGTGCGCGCGCGTGGCCACCCGGCCCATCATCGCGGACGGCGGCATCCGCGACCATGGCGACATCGCCAAGAGCATCCGCTTCGGCGCGACCATGGTCATGATCGGCTCGCTGTTCGCAGGCCATGAAGAGTCCCCGGGCCAGACGGTGGAAGTGGACGGCGCGCTGTTCAAGGAATACTACGGCTCGGCCAGCGACTTCAACAAGGGCGAGTACAAGCACGTGGAGGGCAAGCGCATCCTCGAGCCCATCAAGGGCACGCTGGCCAGCACGCTGGTGGAGATGGAGCAGGACGTGCAAAGCTCCATCAGCTACTCCGGCGGCCGCAAGCTCATGGACATCCGCAAGGTGAACTACGTGATCCTGGGCGGCGACAACGCAGGCGAGCATCTGCTCATGTGAAAGACCGCCGGACGGCCGGCGATCAGCACGTGATGACGGCAATTTTTTCTGCGGGACTTGCAGACGCCTCAAATCTTGGTGCATAATTCGAGGCTCTGCAGCAATGCAGACAACTTTTCAAAAAGTGGGTTCTTAGCTCAGTTGGTAGAGCAGCGGACTCTTAATCCGTAGGTCGAGTGTTCGAGTCACTCAGGACCCACCACTTATACAAGCCGCAAGGCAAAAAAAGCCGACGCTATCAAACATAGTGCCGGCTTTTTGCATTTCCGCCGCCGCTTCGTGGAAAGCACCCAGCACCTCTGCATTCCATGCGCGCCACGGCGTCCTGTCGGGCAATCCCTCCGGCAGTGGGCGCGTTCTGCCTACAGCCAGCGTCCCGGCGAGCGCCTTAGGTTCATGTCTTCCCCCTTCTTTTTTTCAGGAGACCGACATGAACCAAGCCGCAGGTGTGCAACCCGATCGCATCGACGTCAACGACGCCGCCCTCGTCACCCAATGGGCCGACAAGCTCGCAGTGAGCGAGCTGCAACTGAAAGAGGCCGTGGAAGCCGTCGGCGACAAGGCGGCCGATGTGGAGATGCACCTCAAGGGTTCACGCAGCATCACCAACGATGACCGCGTCGAACAGCTCGGCGCTGATCGCTGAACCCCGCAGATCGCCCTCCATGACCCAAAAGACCCTGGCCGACCTGGCCGAGAAGATGCGCGACATCGACATCGCCATGCTGTCCACCCACAGCGACGGCGGCACCATTGCCGGCCGGCCGATGAGCAACAACCGCGAAGTCGATTACGACGGCACGTCGTGCTATTTCACCTGGGAGCAATCCCGCATGGTGGCCGACATCGAACGCGCGCCACAGGTATCGCTCGCCTTCCAGGGGGCCAAGGCATTCCTGGTGGCCGTGCAGGGGAACGCCGAGCTGGTGCGTGACCGCGCCGCCTTCGCCGAGCACTGGACGCCCGACCTGGACCACTGGTTCAAGGACGGCATCGACACCCAGGGGCTCGTCATGATCCGGGTGAAAGCCTCCCGCATCCACTACTGGGATGGCGAAGACGGCGGCGACATCACCGTCTGATGCCATTGCGCCGCCACCTGGCGCAACCGGGCGGTTCTGCACCCGCAGGGCGCGTGCATCAGCCCATCACCGTGCGGGTCCGGGAGGGCATCAGCCTCCGTCGCCCGCCGTGCCGGTGATTGGCAGCACGATGCCGGTGATGTAGCTGGAGCACACGGGCGAGGCGAGAAACACGTAAGCCGGCGAAATCTCTTCCGGCTGCGCGGGCCGGCCCAGCTGGGTCTTGCTGCCGAATTCTGCGATGCCCTCTTCGCTGCGGTCCGCCGGATTCAGCGGTGTCCACACGGGGCCGGGCGCCACGGCGTTGACGCGGATGCCTTGCTCGGCCAGGTTACTGGCCAGCGCTTTGGTGAACGCATGGATCGCGCCTTTGGTGGCGGAGTAGTCCAGCAGTTCCTTGCTGCCGCGCAGCCCGGTCACCGAGCCGGTATTGATGATCGCGGCGCCGCGCTGGAGGTGCGGCAGCGCCGCCTGGGCCATGTGGAAGTAACCATAGACGTTGGTCTTGAAGGTTTCGTCGAAGCGCTCTTCGGTCAGGTCCGCCAGGGATTCGGCATGCTCCTGGAAGGCCGCGTTGTTGACCAGCACGTCCAGCTTGCCGAACGCCGACACCGTCTTGCGCACGGCACGCTGGCAGAACGCTGCGCTCTTCACATCGCCGGGGATCAGGATGCAGCGGCGCCCCTCCTGCTCGACATGCTGGCGCGTGACCTCGGCATCTTCGTGTTCGTTGAGATAGACGATGGCCACGTCGGCGCCTTCGCGGGCGAAGAGGACGGCCACCGCCCGGCCGATGCCGGAATCGCCGCCCGTGACGATGGCGGAGAAACCTTCGAGCTTGCCGCTGCCCCGGTATTGGGGCGCCTCGAACTGCGGCGCCAGCTCCATGTCGGCCTCACGCCCCGGCTTCTCCAGGTGCTGCTGCGGCATGGGCGGCACAGGGGCTGCACGGCCGGCGCCGGGGGCGGCGGTCTTGGCCGCAGCGCCCTTCTTGGCTGGGGCGGCAGGTCGAGAGGGTTTGGCCTGGTCCTTCGCGTCCTGCTCGCGCTGGATTCGCACCTGCTTGCGTGCGACCGCTTCGGTGTCCGGGCTCTCCGCCGTGCGGGCGTTGCCCCGGGCTTTGGTGGCACCGGGTGTGCCGTTGCGGGTCTTGGCTTTGGAGGAGGGAGAGGTGGGCATGAAAGGCTCCTGAGGGAATGGCGGACCGTGGCACGGCGCGCCCGCTGAAGGGTGGGCCGGCCGACGAAGACGCCCAAGGCTGCGTGCGCAGCGCAGGCGGTCGCGTCGGAAAACGCGCCGTCCGAATGCAAGCGGTCCCTCGGGGACGGCCTTGCGATCGACGGGGTGCCCGCTTCGGGGACGCACCACCCCCTGGACCCAGCGCGTTTCAGGCCCAATAAAGCACGCGGCGATAATGCAGCGCACATGCCCTCCCTGCGCCACGTCCGCTTCCTCGCCCGCCTGATCCTGGCGTGGTTCGTGGCGTCGCTCGGCGTGGCGGTGGCCGCGCCGCTGGTGCATCCGCAGCGCATCGAATGGGTTTGCTCGGCGGGTGGCGAGCCGCGGTGGATGGTGGCCGGCGCGGGCGAAGATGCCGCCGTGCCTGCGCAGCATGGCCTGGAGTGTCCGCTGTGCCTGCCTACGGTCCTGCCGCCGCCCTCGATCCAGGCGGGCGCGCATGCCCAGGCGCTGCCGACGCACCTTCCCGCGCCGCTCTACCGCGCTCCGCCGGCCACGCTGGCCGGTGCGCCCTTTCCCCCTCGGGCACCGCCGCTGGCGGCATGAACACCGGGCCGGCCCCCACCGTGCTGACCGGCCCGTCGCCTTGCCCCCGCCCCCCGTTGACGGACCGCTGCGGGCATTGGCTTTCTGCGCAGCCCCGCGCAGGCCGTTGATCCGTTTTCCGCATTCAAGGAGCTTTCATGCCCAAGACCCCCTTTTCCGCTTTCGCCATCGCCATGGCCCTTCTGACGGCCACGGCCGCCCATGCCCAAGTCACCGTGCAGGACGCCTGGGTGCGCGCCTCGGTGCCGAACCAGAAGGCCACCGGCGCCTTCATGCGGCTCAATGCCGCGAAGAGCACGCGCCTGGTATCGGTCAGCTCGCCCGCCGCGCCGCTGGCGGAAATCCACGAGATGAAGATGGAAGGCGACGTGATGAAGATGCGCGAGGTGCCCGCGATCGACCTGCCCGCGGGCAAGGCCGTGGACCTCAAGCCCGGCGGCTACCACGTCATGCTGATGGACCTGACCAAGCCCGTGAAGGAAGGCGACACGGTGCCGCTCACGCTGGTCTTTGAAGGCCAGGACGGCAAGCGCGAGTCCCTGGAGGTGAAGGCCCAGGCGCGCGCGGTGAGCGCCAGCCAGACACCGGCGGCCCACGGCGACCACAAGCACTGATCTGGCGAGCGGCATGGCGCGAGCGCGCAGTACGCCATGCCTTTTTGGGCCGCGCCCGCTCGGCCAAGGCGCGGGCCAGGGCCTCGGACCGGCACAATACCGCGCTCCCCCACGATGCCGCCCCACCCCTTGCCTACCGCCTTGCGCCCTTCCCAACCCTTTCGATCGTCCGCTGTGCGGTGGTGCCTGCTGGCCTGGTGGATGGCGGGCGCCGCGCACGCGGGCATCCGCATCGCCGACGACCGGCAGCAGACCGTGGAGCTGCCACGGCCGGCAGCGCGCATCGTGTCGCTGCAGCCCTCGCTCACCGAGACGCTTTGCGCCCTGGGCGCCTGCGATCGCCTCGTCGGCGTGGACCGGCACTCCAACTGGCCCGAGTCGGTGCGCCAGCTGCCGCAGGTGGGCAGCCTGGCGGACGCGCACGTGGAGCGCATCATCGCGCTGCGGCCCGATCTGGTGCTGGTGCGCCCACGCAACCGCGTGGTCGAGCGGCTGGAGGGCCTGGGCATCAAGGTGCTGGCGCTGGACGCCAAAACGCATGCGGACATGCGGCGCAACATGGAGGCGGTGGCACAGGCCATCGGCAAGCCGGGGGCGGGCGAGGCGCTGTGGCACCGCACCGACGTGCGGCTGGACGAAGCCCGCGCCCGGGTGCCGGCCGCATGGCAAGGCCGGCGCGTGTACTTCGAACTGCACGGCGGCTCGGCAGCGGCGAGCGAGGCCTCGTTCATCGGCGAAACGCTGGCCCGCCTGGGACTGCGCAATGTGGTGCCCGGCAGCCTGGGCGCGTTTCCCAAGCTGGGCCCGGAATACGCGGTGCGGGCCGAGCCCGATCTGCTCATCACCAACGAAGGCCGGGGCACGCCGCCGATCACCGCGCGCCCCGGCTGGGGCACCATGGAGGCGGTGCAGCGCGGTCGGTTCTGCCGCATCGCCGAATCGCACTTCGACGTGATGGTGCGGCCAGGTCCGCGCCTGGACGAGGCGGCGCGGGAAATCCTGGATTGCCTGGCATCGGTGGACCGGCGCTCCACGCCACCGTAAGGGCCGTGGCTGCCATGGCGGCAGCGATGGCACGGACAGGCAAGAGCGCTATCAAAAATATAGCGATATGCCCTAGTATCAATTGTCCTCCAGGCCATTTTTGCACTGAGAACGCCGCTGATTCAGCGGTGGCAGCTCACCTTTCCATAGCGGCTGGAAGGTCCTCCACGCCATCCGCCCTCCAATAGCGCGCCTGCCACAACTGCGCCAGCCGCTCGGCCCGGTGCAAGGGCACGCGGGCCACGTCGAAGTCCACCACGCAGGCCTCGCGCGCCACCGCCGGCCGGCCCGGCTGCTCGCGCGTGCGGGCGTCGGTGAGCAGCCAGAGCCACCCTTGCCGGCCACGCGCGCCCTGCAGCACCTGGGCAGCCCGGTCCACTGCGCCGTGCAGCGGCGTGCCGCCCCCGCCGCCGATGGGCGATACCCAGCCGTCGCTCCAGGCGGGTGCGCGCTGGGGCGGCACGCGCAACTGCACGCCGCCGCCACCGAAACACAGCAGCGCCACGTCGTCGCGGTGACGGTAGGCCTCGCCCATCAGCGTCAGCAGCACGCCCTTAGCACGCGCCAGGGCACCGCTCGCCACCATGGAGGCCGAGCAGTCCAGCACGAAGCAATGCAGCCGCCCGGTGCGGGCCTGTGCGGGCTGGTGCCGCAGGTGCTCCCGCCGCAGTTGGGCGGCCGCACCCCGCGCCATGAAGGTGCGCGGCCAGTCCCAGGGCCCCGGCTCGCCGCCGCGCAGGTCGGGCGTTCGATCGCCCCGCCCCCGGTCTCCCTGGCGCGCCGCAGCACGCCCGGGGCGGGGGCTCAGGCTTTTTTTGGTGCGCTGTCCTGCCCGCCGCGCGGCACCAGCGGCCGCACGGGTTTGAAGGCCTGGGTGCCCACGGGCTCGGGGGGCAAGGCGCCCCAGTCCGCAGCCCCGGTGGAAAGGGCGCCGCCGCTGTCGGCAGGGCCATCTCCCTCGCTCCCATCCCCTGGTGTGGCGCTTTCGCTCGGGCGGCCCTCCCGCTGCGTGCCCGGGGGCTTCTCCCCGCTCGGCCCCGGGGCCAGCAGGGGCGGTGGCGGCGCCTCGGCATCCGCGTGGCGGCGGTGCGCGAGCACCAGTTCCGCGACCGGCGCCACATGGCGAGCCTCCACGGCGGAGGCGCCCTCCCACGCGGCCAACGCGCGGGCGGCGCGCAGCATCACGATGTCCGCGCGCAGCCCGTCCACGCGGGCGGCGATGCAGCGCTCGCCGACATCGGCCAGCAGCGCATCCGGCCACGGCAGCGCGCCGGGCTGGGCGATGCGCTCGCGCGCCGCGCGCAGACGCTGCGCCAGATCGGCCTGGGCGTCGGCAAAGCGCGCGCGAAAGCCTTCCGGGTCCATGTCGAACGCCAGGCGCGAGCGCACGATGGCCTGGCGCTCGGCCGGCTCCACTACGTTGGCCAAGCGCACGCAAAGGCCCAGCCGGTCCAGCAGTTGTGGGCGCAACTGGCCCTCTTCCGGATTCATGGTGCCCACGAGCACAAAGCGCGCCGCGTGGCGGTGCGAGATGCCGTCGCGCTCCACCACGTTGACACCGCTGGCGGCCGCGTCCAGCAGCACGTCGACCAGCGCATCGGGCAGCAGGTTGATCTCGTCCACGTAGAGCACGCCGCCGTGCGCGCGCGCCAGCAGGCCGGGCGCAAAGCGCACCGCGTTGCCGGCCATCGCCTGTTCCAGGTCCAGCGTGCCGGCCAGGTGTTCCAGCGAGGCGCCCAGCGGCAGCGTGACGAAGGGCGCGCCTTCGATCAGCTCGGCCAGGGCACGCGCGGCGGTCGATTTGGCCGTGCCGCGCGGGCCTTCGATCAGCACGCCCCCCAGTTGCGGATCGATGGCGGCGAGCAGCAGCGCCTGGCGCAGTTGCGGCTGGCCGGCAACGGCGGCGAAGGGGAAAAGCGCGGGCAGTGAAGGAGTGGCGTCTTGCATGCTGAGGGGTGGGGAAGGCGATGTCAGCGCCGATCGCGGCCTTGGCCATGCGGTCGATGCGGTCCGGCTGCCAGTGGCGGTGTTGCGGGCGGTGTTGCGGGCCGTGTTGCGGCCTGTTGTGCAGATCGGGGTGCGTGGGGTGTCATCCGCGGGCGCCCTCCTGCGCTTGCTCGTGCTCCAGCAGCAGGTCTTGCAGCGCCTGGCGGTAGTCGCCCGGCGCCTGCCACAGGCCGCGCTGCATGGCCTCCAGCAGGCGCTCGAGCATGTCGCGCAAGGCGGCGGGGTTGTGGGTGCGCACGAAGTCGCGCGTGCCTGCGTCCAGCACATAGGCATCGGCCACCAGCGCGTAGTGGTGGTCGCTCACCTGGCGCGTGGTGGCATCGAAGCCGAACAGGTAGTCCACCGTGGCCGCCATTTCGAAGGCGCCCTTGTAGCCGTGGCGCTTGGCGCCGTCGATCCACTTGGGGTTGGTGACGCGCGCACGCACGACCCGGCCGATCTCTTCCTTCAGGGTGCGGATGCGAGGCGCCTGCGGGTTGGCGTGGTCGCCGTGGTACAGGGCGGGCTGCCGCCCCGACAGGTGCCGCACGGCGGCGGCCATGCCGCCCTGGAACTGGTAGTAGTCGCTGGAGTCGAGCAGGTCGTGTTCGCGGCTGTCCTGGTTCTGCGCCACCACGTCCAGGCCCTGCAGCCGGCGCGCGAGCGCATCGCCCGCGGGCTCGCCCGCGGCGTCCTGCCCGTAGGCATGGGCGCTCCAGCCCACGTAGGCGCGGGCCAGATCGCCGTCGTCTTGCCAGTCGCCGGTCTGGAACAGGCCGTTCAGGCCCGAGCCGTAATGGCCGGGCGGTGCGCCGAACACGCGCCAGCCGGCCTGGCGGCGTGCAGCGGCCGCGTCCACGCCCCGCTGCTGCAGCGCGGCGCATTCTTCGAGGATGCGGGTGCGGATGGGGTTTTCCTCGGCGTCCTCGGCCTCCAGCGCCGCCACGGCCTGCACGGCCGCATCGAACATCTGGACCGTGCCGGGGAAGGCATCGCGGAAAAAGCCGGAGATGCGCAGGGTGACGTCGATGCGCGGGCGGCCCAGCCCCACGCGCGGCACCACCTCGAAATCGACCACGCGCTGGCTGCCCGCCGCCCAGCGGGGCCGCACGCCGATCAGCGCGAAGGCCTGGGCGATGTCGTCGCCGCCCGTGCGCATGGTGGCCGTGCCCCAGACCGACAGGCCCAGCGTGCGCGGGTACTCGCCGTGCTCCTGCAGGTAGCGCTCCAGGATGCGCTGGGCGGACTGCTGGCCCAGCTCCCAGGCGGTCCGGGTGGGAATGGCGCGCGTGTCCAGGGTGTAGAAGTTGCGCCCCGTGGGCAGCACGTCGGGCCGGCCGCGCGACGGCGAGCCGCTCGGGCCCGGCGGCACGAACAGCCCGCGCAGGCCGCGCAGCAGCTGGCCCAGCTCTTGGCCACCGCACGCGTCCAGCGCGGGCGCCAGCGTGCCCTGCACCCGCGCTAACACGGCCTGCGTGCGCGGCCAGGCTGCGGCCGGCGCGCCGTCCTCCAGCAGTTGCTGGGCGAGCAGCTCCAGCCGCTCGCGCGTGTCGCCGTGGTGCCGCCAGGGGCTGGCGTCCACTGCCTGCAACGCTTGGGGCCGCGGGCCCTGCCAGGGCTGCGCCGCCTCGATCTGCAGCGGGTCGAAGGGATCGCCGGGCAACAGGTCGTCGGCCAGGGCCTGCAGCAGCCCCGCCTGAGCGCCCTGCCCGTCGCCAGCTGGGTAGCGGGCCAGCGCCAGCAGCGTGTCGCGCCGCTGGCGACCCGTCGGCGAGGCGCCGAAGACATGCAGGCCATCGCGGATCTGCGTTTCCTTCAGCTCGCACAGGTAGGCGTCGATGCGCGCGAGGATGGCATCGTCGTCCGGCGCGCCGCCGGCCGGTGCGGCCAGGTCCAGCTCCTCGAGCAGGTGCTGGCGTCGCACCGCATCCAGGATCTGCCGGCGCAGCAGCGTGGCGCGGCGCGCATCCACCAGCAACGCGTCGTAGTACTCGTCCACCAGGCGCTCCAGGTCCTGCAGCGGGCCGTGGTTTTCGGCGCGGGTGAGCGGTGGCATGAGGTGGTCGATGATGACCGCCTGGCTGCGGCGCTTGGCCTGCGCGCCCTCGCCCGGGTCGTTCACGATGAAAGGGTACAGGTGGGGCAGCGGCCCCAGGATCGCATCAGGCCAGCACGCCTGCGACAGCGCCAGGCTCTTGCCCGGCAGCCATTCGAGGTTGCCGTGCTTGCCCACGTGCACCACCGCGTCGATGGCGAACACGTCGCGCAGCCAGAAGTAAAAGGCCAGGTAGCCGTGCGGCGGCACCAGCTCGGCATCGTGGTAGCTTGCGTAGTCCTGCGCACCGGCAGTGCCCTGCCCTGGCGCCGCCGCATTGGCGCGCGCCGGCTGGATGCCGATGAACACGTTGCCCAGCCGCAGGCCCGCGATCATGAAGCGGCCCTGGCGCAGCAGCGGGTCGGCCTCGGGCGGGCCCCAGCGGTCGTGGATGGCTTGCGCCATGCCCTCCGGCAACGCGTCCAGCCGCGCGCGATAGTCCGCCATGGCGTAGCTCTGCCAGGCGGGGCGTAGCGGCCACTGCGCGGGGTCGTTCGCAATACCCTGCTGCAACACGCGCATGAGCGCGTCGCCATCGGCCGGCACGGCCGCGGCGTCGCCCAGGGCGTAACCCTCGGCGCGCAGGCGCTGCAGGATGCCGATCACCGACGCGGGCGTGTCCAGGCCCACGCCGCTGCCCAGGCGCCCCTCGCTGCCGGGGTAGTTGGCCAGCACCAGCGCCAGCCGTTTGTCCGGGTTGGGAAGGCTCCGCAGCCGGCACCAGCGCTGGGCCAGTGCAGCGACGAACGCCACCCGGTCGGGCTCGGGCTGGTAGGCCACCACGTCGGCCTGCGTGAAGGCGCAGCGGTGCGACAGCCCCTTGAAGCTGATGGCGCGCGTGACGATGCGCCCGTCCATCTCGGGCAGCACCACCTGCATGGCGATGTCGCGCGGACGCAGGCCCTGGCTGTCCGCCCACCAGTCCTCGCGGTTTCCGCCGCTGGCGATCACCTGCAGCACCGGTGCATCGCCCGCGAGCGCGGCCCCTTCCTCCAGCGCCGCGAAGGCCGTGGTGTTCAGCACGAGCTGCACCGCATGCTGGCGGCACAGGTCCTGCAGCGTGGACAGGCACAGCGGGTCCTTGAGCGAATCGAGCGCCACCGGCAAGGGATTGAGCCCCTGGCCGGCCAGCGCCAGCGCCAGCGCGTCGAACGCAGCGGTATTGCCCGCCATGAGGTGCGAGCGGTAGAACACCAGCGCCACCACCGGCGCGCCCGGCACCCAGGCCGCGCGCAAATCGTCGATGCCGGGCACGGTGTGCCCCGCCGGACGCGCCACGCCCAGCGCCGGCGGCACATGCACGGCGGCCTGCGGCAGGCTGCGCGGCGGCAGCGGCGCATCGCCATGGTCCAGCCCGTGGAAGGCCACCGCGCGCAGGAACTGCATCGCATTGCCCGCGCCGCCGGCGCGCAGGTACTGCCACAGCCCATGGCACACCGAAGGGGGCAGCGTGCTGCGCTCCACCAGGTGCGGGTCTTCCTGCAGGTCGCCCGAGAACATGGCCAGTCGCTGCCCCTGCCGGCGCGCGAGCGCGCCGATCTGCTGGATGCCGTAGGGCCAGGCCGATTCGGAACCCAGGTGGTCCACGATCACCACGCGCGCGTGGCGCAGCACCTCGTCCAGGTACAGGTCCAGCGACGCGGGCTGGCGCAAGTACAGCAGGTTGGCCACCCGCACCGAGGGAAAGCCCGGCTGCGTGCGCGCCAGTTCGGCACAGGCGGCCGAAAGCAGCGAGAGCGTGGTGTCGGCCGAACTGAGCACGACGATGTCCGCCGGGCTCTGGTCCAGGCGGGTGATGACGGTCTCGTCCTCGACGAAGCCGCCCGGGCGGGTGCTCAGCAGGTGCATGCGGGCGGGCCGGGCCGGACTATCGCGCCCGCATCAGGCGGCCACGCCGTCGAGCCCGGCCCGCAGCGCGGTGGCATCCAGCGCCTGGCCGATGAACACCAGCCGCGTGCGGCGGTCCTCGCCCTCGCGCCATGCGCGGTCGAAGTGGTGATCCAGGCGCCGGCCCACGCCCTGCAGCAGCCAGCGCATGGGCTTGCCCGGAATGGCGGCGAAGCCCTTCACGCGCAGGATGGCGTGCTGCTCCACGAGGCCCGCCAAGGCGGTCAACAGGCGGTCGCGGTCCACGGCCGGCAGATCGATCACGTGCGCGTCGAACTCGTCGTGGTCGTGGTCTTCTTCGTGGTCATGGTGGCTCTGGCGCTGGTCGATGGAGGCCTCGGACGCCTTGGACAGGCCCAGCAGCACATCCAGCGGCAGGCGGCCCTGCTCGGACTGCACCACCTTCACGGACGAGGGGATCTCCTCGCGCACCAGCGCCTGCACGCGGGCCAACGCATCGGCGTCCACCAGGTCGGTCTTGTTGAGCACGACCAGGTCCGCGGCGGAGAGCTGGTCCTCGAACAATTCATGCAGCGGCGATTCGTGGTCGAGGTTGGGGTCCGCGCGGCGCAGGGCGTCCACGGCCTGCGGGTTGGCGGCGAACTGGCCGCTGGCGGCGGCCGGCGTGTCCACCACCGTCACCACCGCATCCACAGTGAACACGTTGGCGATCTCCGGCCACTGGAAGGCCTGCACCAGCGGCTTGGGAAGGGCCAGGCCCGAGGTCTCGATGAGCACCGCATCGATCTGGTCGCGCCGCTCGGCCAGCAGCTTCATCACCGGGAAAAACTCTTCCTGCACCGTGCAGCACATGCAACCGTTGGCCAGTTCGTAGAGCGCGCCTTCGCGCTCGTTGCCCGCGTCGTCGCAGCCGATGCCGCAGCCCTTGAGGATCTCGCCGTCGATGCCGAGTTCGCCGAACTCGTTGACGATCACCGCGATGCGGCGGCCGTCGGCGTTGTCGAGGATGTGGCGCAGCAGCGTGGTCTTGCCGCTGCCCAGGAAGCCGGTGACGATGGTGGCGGGAATCTTGGACGTTTGCATATCGGTTCTTTCGGTGCCGCAGACGGCGTGACTGCGGAATTATCCGGGAACCCGCCGAGCCGTCTCCCGCGGGACAGGCGGCGCGGCCTGCACACCTCCCAAAGTGGAGCCTGCACCATAATCGTGACCCTGTGCCCTGCGGCGACGGGGCGTGCTGACAGGCATGCGGACCGCGCTCCCACCCCACGGCGGCACGGCCCTTTCGCCCGTCCCCTGCTCCACACCGAATCCATGAACCCTGAAGCCCACAACATCTGGCGCGCACCGCGCTGGGCCCTGGCCGTCCTGCTGGCGCTGCTGGGCATGCTGGGCCCATTTTCGATCGACACCTACATCCCCGCGTTCTCGGGGATCGCCGCCGCGCTGGGCGCATCGCCGGTGGAGATGCAGCAGACGCTGTCGGCCTACCTGTTCGGCTTCGCCTTCATGACGCTGTTCCACGGGGCGCTGTCGGACAGCTTCGGGCGCAGGCCCGTGGTGCTGTGGGGCATTGCCGTGTTCACCCTGGCGTCGGCCGGCTGCGCCCTGTCGGAGAGCATCGGCCAGCTGGTCATCTTCCGCGCGCTGCAAGGCCTTTCGGCGGGCGCGGGCATCGTGGTGTCGCGCGCGGTGATCCGCGACATGTTCCCGCCCGCCCAGGCGCAGCAGGTGATGAGCCAGGTCACCATCTATTTCGGTGTGGCACCGGCCATCGCACCCATCATTGGCGGGTGGCTGTTCGTGCACGCGGGGTGGCACAGCGTGTTCTGTTTCCTGACCGGCGTCGGCGCGACGCTCTGGCTGGCCAACTACCGCCTGCTGCCGGAAACGCTGCATGCCGAGCAGCGCCAGCCCTTCAATGCGCGGCACTTGCTGCGGGGCTACTGGGAGCTGGGCTCGAGCCCCCGCTTCCTGCTGCTGGCACTGGCCAGCGGTGTGCCGTTCAACGGCATGTTCCTGTACGTGCTGGCCGCGCCGGCCTTCCTGGGCGACCACCTGGGGCTGGCTCCCACGCATTTCTTCTGGTTCTTCGTGCTGACGATCTCGGGCATCATGGGCGGCGCCTGGCTCAGCGGGCGGCTGGCAGGGCGCATCGCGCCCAAGCGGCAGATACGCCACGGCTTTCTGATCATGTTCTCGATGTCCATCCTGAACCTGCTGGCGAACTGGCTGTTCAAGGCGCACGTGTCCTGGGCGTTGCTGCCAATCGCCGTGTTCGCGTTCGGCTGGGCGCTCATGGTGCCCGTGGTCACCCTGCTGGTGCTGGACCTGCATCCGGAGCGGCGCGGCATGGCCTCGTCGCTGCAGGCCTTCGTGGGGTCGTCCGCCAACGGCCTGGTGGCGGGGGTCGTCGCGCCGCTGGTCATGCATTCCACGCTGTGGCTGGCCGGTGCCTCACTGGGAATGATGTGCGTGGGCCTGGGTGCCTGGGTTTACCTGCATCACCGTTGGCCGGACGTAGGCCGCACGGCATCGGCGGGCTGACCCGGAACGGGCATGCCCCGCCGGACGCAGCGCGAGCCGCCGGCTCAGTTGCCCCGGCGGCGATCCGTCTCGCGGGCCTGGTAGTAGCGCATCTTCTCGGCGTACATGGCCTGGTCCGCCCGGTTCACCGCGGCCTCCAGCTGGTCGCCCGACGAGGCACTCGACGTTCCCATGGACAGGCTCAGCGGCCGGCCGGGGTAGAACTGGTTGTTCAGGTCCAGCAGCGAACTGATTCTCTCCATGAGGGAATGCGCACCGCGTTCGTCGGTCGCGGGCATCAGCACGGTGAACTCGTCGCCGCCGATGCGCGCGGCGCATGCCGGCGCATCCACGGCCTTGGCCAGCACCTCGCCCACGCGGCGCAGCATGGCGTCGCCGGCCGCATGGCCTTCTTCGTCGTTGATCGACTTCAGGCCGTTCATGTCGATCACGAGAACGGCCACCGGCCAGGGGCCCTTGCGCGTGAGCCGGTTCAGTTCCTCGACATAGAAGGCCCGGTTGCGCAGCTGGGTCAGCACGTCGTGCTTGCCCAGGTATTCCAGGTACGCCTCTGCCTTTTTGCGCGCGGTGATGTCCACCAGCGACAGCAGCACCATGCTCCAGTCATGCGCATGCTCGGGCAGGATGGCGAATTGCATGTGGATGTTCACGGCATCGCCAGAGAGGGAGTAGTTCACCACCTCGCGCTGCTGGAAAAGCCTGCCGTCCCACAAGTCCAGCAACTGCTCCGCAAAGGACTCCTGCATTTCCCCGCGAAACACCTTGCCGATCTGGTGCAGCAGCATCTCCTTGGAATCGGCCCCGAACATCGACAGGGTTTCCTGATTGACATCGATCACGCGGATTTCGTGCATGCATCGCACCACGAACTCGGGGTGCACCTTGAGGAAGGTCTTGAAATCGCGGATACCCTGCGAATGCACGTCATCCAGCAGCCGCTTGACCGCGCTGAAGTCCTCCACCCACAGCGACACGGGCGAATTCTCGAAGAGACCGCGCGCATACAGTTCACTCTCCTTCAGGGCACGGCTTGCCTGGTGCTGCGCAGTGTTGTCCTCCAGGGACACCAGCACGCGGCTCCAGTCGTCCTCATGCCCGGGCAGGATGCGTCCGCGGATCTGCACGTCGAGCCGGCGGCCATCGAGCGTGTAGTTGACCGCCTGGTTGGAAAACTCGGTCGCCCCGGACCACAGCTGCAGGATCTCGGGCAAGGCCTGCTCGTGCATGTCGTCGCGAAACACCTGTCCGAGAGAGGCCTCCAGCGTGGCCTGGTCCGGCGCGGCGAACAGCTCCAGCGTCCGCTGGTTCACCTTGATGACCTTGAGGCAATGGCTGTACTGCCGCAGGCAGGAGGGGTCGTTTCGGACGTGCTCGGCGATGTCTTGCACCCCTTCGCTGCGCCAGCGGGCAAAGAGTTGCTTGAGCGCGCTGTAGTCCTCCAGCCAGAGCGACACGGGCGCAAGGTCGAACATGTGTTCGAAGTCCGCGTCCGAGGACGAGGGCAAAGAAGACGGCATCGGGAACCTCCAATCAAGCGGACGATTGTCGGGCAGACGCCGACGGCACCGTTCCATCGTGTGGTCCGCCCATAAAAAAAGCCAACCCCGAAGGGTTGGCTTTTGCAGTCAGCGGCAGTCCGCGCGCCGATCAGCGGGCAGGGCGTGCAGGGCGCTTGCGTGCATCGTGCGGCACGAAAGGCTTGCCGCCGCCGGCTCCGGGCTTCGCGAACGCCGGCTTGCGGGGAGCGAACTCGCCACGGGGGGCGAAATCACCACGCGGAGCGAAGTCGCCGCGCGGAGCGCCGCCTTCGTTGCGGCCACCGCCGAAGCCATTGCCACGGGCTGCGTCGCCGAAGCCGGGCTTGCGGCCATAGCCATCGCCATCGCGACGGGCACCGCCGCCGAAGCCGCGGTCATCGCGCGGAGCGGCATGGCCGCCAGCACCTTGGTAGCCACCACCAGCAGCACGGGGAGCGGGAGCGCCACGGCCACCGAAACCGCTGCGGTCGTTGCCCGCAAAGCCGCCACCGAAACCGCCACGGCCTGCGCCGGCCGGCTTGCGATCGCGCGAGAAGCCGTCACGGCTCTCGTAGCCACCCTGGCGGCCACGGCCACCGAACTCGGGGCGGGCCTGCGGCGCGCGTTGCTGCGGCTCCAGGCCAGGCACCACTTCCGACTTGAACTGCTGCTTGCTGTAGCCTTCGATGTCGAAGATCTTGCGGCGATCACGGAACTCGGCGAACGTCACCGCCAGGCCATCGCGGCCTGCACGGCCAGTGCGGCCGATGCGGTGGGTGTAATCCTCAGCCTTCATCGGCAGGCCGTAGTTGAACACGTGCGTGATCGTGGGCACGTCGATGCCGCGGGCAGCGACGTCGGTGGCCACCAGCACCTGCACCTGGCCACTGCGCAGCGCCATCAGGCGGCGGTTGCGAAGGCCCTGGCTCAGGGCGCCATGCAGCGCCACGGCCGAGAAGCCTTCCTGCTGCAGGTCGTTGGCCAGGCCGTCGCATTCGACTTGCGTGCTGGCGAACACGATGGCTTGGTTGATCGTCGTGTCACGCAGCCAGTGGTCCAGCAGCTTGCGCTTGTGCTGGGCGTTGTCGGCCCAGAACAGCACCTGCTTGATGTTGGCGTGCTTTTCCTGCGGGGAGTCGATCTGGATCTTCTTCACCGAAGCGCCGTTGTCGTGCATCACACGCATGGCCAGTTGCTGGATGCGCGGTGCGAACGTGGCACTGAACATCATGGTCTGCTGGCGCTGGGCGGTCAACTGGTTCAGTTCGGCCAGATCGTCCGAGAAACCGAGGTCGAGCATGCGGTCGGCTTCGTCCACCACCAGGAACTGCACCTGGTCGAGCTTGATCTGCATCGAGCGTTGCAGGTCCAGCAGGCGGCCGGGCGTGGCCACCACGAGGTTGGCGTTCTGCAGCTTGGCGATCTGCAGCTGGTACGGAATGCCGCCCACCACATTGGCCACGCGCAAGCCGCGGCAATGCTTGACCAGTTCGATGGCGTCATGGGCCACTTGCTGGGCCAGTTCGCGGGTGGGGCACAGGATCAGGGCGCCAGGGGCGGCAGCCTTGAAATTGCGGGGGTTGGTCGGGTCCTTGCGCTTGCGCTTGGGGGCCGGCTCGCCACGGGCCAGGGCTTCGGCAACGGAACGGTCGAACTCGTCGCGGGCGGCGGCATCGGCTTCGGCCTGCTGGCGGATCAGCGTGTGCAGCACGGGCAGCAGGAACGCGGCGGTCTTGCCGCTGCCGGTCTGGCTCGAAACCATCAGGTCAATGAACTGGCTGGACTCATCGCCCGAACCCATGGCCAGAGGAATGGCACGCTCCTGAACACCGGTGGGCTGGGTGTAGCCCAGGTCGGCCACGGCCTGCACCAATTCGGGGGCCAGGCCCAGACGCACGAAGCCGTTGGGCAACGCGGGTGCCGCGTCTTCCGCCACGGCGGCGGATTCAGTGGATTCGATGGATTCGCCGGTTTCGATCGCGGACGATTCCAGCGTTTCAACGGCCATGGAAGATTCAGCAGGCGCGAATTCGCCCTGCACTTGCAAAGTGTCGGTCATATTTTTCTCACACGAAGACGGCCGCAGGCGTGGCCTGCGGAGGCTTCGTCAATGGTTAAAAAACATCAACCATCAAACGAAACCAGCGCCAGCATGTTGCTGGGCAGGTGGGCATTAGCGCGGGATCCAGGCTGAAGGGTTCAGCAGGCCGCAGGCCCAGTGTGTGAAGGGAGATGCACAAACTGCGCGATATTTCCGCGCAGCCGGCGATTATTGCACGGCTGGGGTTTTCCCGCAATGCAATCGGTTAAATAACGCGTTAGAGCCGCCCTGCCCGAATCGAACGATCCGCGTGCGTTGCAGCCCCGCCATGAGTGCCCCCAGCGCTCACAGCGCCAGCAGGTGGGTGCGGTAGTGAGCGAGTTCGTCGATCGACTCGTGCACATCCGCCAGGGCGGTGTGCCGCTGCGCCTTCTTGAAGGTGGTGTAGGCCTCGGGCTTCCAGCGCTTGGCCAGTTCCTTGAGGGTGCTGACATCCAGGTTGCGGTAGTGGAAAAACGTTTCCAGCCGCGGCATGTACCGGACCAGAAAACGGCGGTCCTGTCCGATGCTGTTGCCGCACATGGGCGCCGTGCCCTTCGGCACATAGCGCGAGAGGAATTCGATGATCTGTTGCTCTGCCTCGGCTTCGGTCACCGTGGAGGCGCGCACCTTGTCGATCAGGCCGCTGCGGCCGTGTGTGCCCTTGTTCCATGCGTCCATTCCGTTGAGCAGCGCATCCGACTGGTGAATGGCGAACACGGGGCCCTCAATACGGGGGCTGAGGGTCGGTCCCGTGACCACGACGGCGATCTCCAGCAGGCGGTCGGTTTCCGGGTTCAAACCGGTCATTTCGCAGTCAAGCCAGACGAGGTTCTGGTCAGATTTGGGTAGCACAGGCACAGTGGGGTTGGCGATATCGGACATGGCCGGCATTGTCGCCGATGGCCTAAACTCGCCGGACATGCCCACCCCCGCCCCTTCCGCGCTGCTCGCGCCCTCCACCCTTCTCACCCTGCTGTTCGCCGCCTTTCTGGTGACGGGGCTCGCACTCCGGTTCTGGCTGGCATCGCGCCAGATCCGCCATGTGGCACGGCACCGCGACGCCGTGCCTGCCGTGTTCGCCGACCGCATACCGCTCGCGGCACACCAGAAAGCGGCCGACTACACCATCACCAAGGCCCGCTTCGGCCTGCTGGAGATGGCACTGGGCGCCGCGGTGCTGCTAGGCTGGACCCTGCTGGGCGGACTGGATGCGCTGAACCAGTTCCTGCTCGATGCACTGGGTGGCGGCATGGTGCAGCAATTGGCGCTGCTGGCGGCCTTCGCGGCCATCAGCGGGTTGATCGACCTGCCCGCCACGCTCTACCAGACCTTCGTGATCGAACAACGCTTTGGCTTCAACCAGATGACGGCGCGCCTGTGGCTGGCAGACCTGGCCAAGTCCACCTTGATGGGCGCGGCCATCGGCCTGCCCATCGCGGCACTGATCCTGTGGCTCATGGGCGCGGCCGGCCCCCTTTGGTGGTTGTGGGCCTGGGGCGCGTGGATGGGATTCAACCTGCTGCTCATGGTGGTCTATCCGATCTTCATCGCGCCGCTGTTCAATAAATTTCAGCCGCTGGAAGACGAATCCCTCAAGGCCCGCGTCACGGCCCTCATGCAGCGTTGCGGCTTTGCAGCCAAAGGGCTTTTCGTGATGGACGGCAGCCGCCGCAGCGCCCATGCCAACGCCTATTTCACGGGGTTCGGCGCAGCCAAACGCGTGGTGTTCTACGACACCCTGCTGCGCCAGCTGTCCCCTGGCGAAGTCGAGGCGGTGCTGGCCCATGAGCTGGGGCATTTCAAGCACCGCCACATCGTCAAGCGCATCGTGAGCCTTTTCGCGCTGAGCCTCGCGGGCTTTGCGCTGCTGGGCTGGCTTTCCACGCAGGGCTGGTTCTACACGGGGCTGGGCGTGCTGCCCAACCTGTCGCTGGAAGGCGTGGCCGGCTCTGCGCCCAACGATGCCCTGGCGCTGCTGTTGTTTTTGCTGGCGGTGCCAGTGTTCACCTTCTTCATTTCACCGTTGTTTGCGCAACTGTCGCGCCGCCACGAGTTCGAGGCCGACGCTTATGCCGTGGCCCAGACCAATGGCAGCGACCTCGCCACGGCCTTGCTGAAACTTTACGAAGACAATGCCTCCACCCTCACGCCCGATCCGGTGTACGTGAAGTTCTATTACTCGCATCCGCCGGCCACCGAACGGCTGGCGCGCATGCCCAACCTGGCCCCGACACCATGACTTCGATGCTCAAGAAAAAAGACTGGTCCACGCAGACGCGACGTGCTTTGACGGCGACGGAAATCGTCGCCAAGCTGGCCGACCTCGACGGCTGGAAACTGACCGGCGACGGCGCAGATGTGGCCATCGAAAAGACCTACCGCTTCGCCAACTACTACGAGACCATCTCGTTCGTGAACGCCGTGGCCTTCGTCGCCAACGCGCAGGACCATCACCCGGACCTGTCGGTGCACTACAACCGCTGCGTGGTGCGACTGAATACGCACGACGTGAATGGCATCTCGGCGACCGACATCGAATGCGCATCGCGCTTCGATAGTCTGCTCGCCGCATGACCACACCCCTTCCCCGTCATGGCTGAGCGCAGCGCCCTGTTCGACGGCATCGTGGTGGCCAGCCACGGCCGCCATTGCCTGGTCGAATCGCCCGACGGCCAGCGCCGCATTTGCCATCCCCGCGGGAAAAAGAGCCAGGCCGTGGTGGGCGATCACGTCCTTTGGCAGGCCGCGCCAGCCGGCCAGGGAGACGAAGGCACCATCGAGAAGGTCAAGGAGCGCCGCAACCTGTTCTACCGGCAGGACGAAATCCGCACCAAGTCCTTCGCCGCCAACCTGGACCAGGTGCTGATCCTGATCGCCGCCGAACCCGTGTTCTCGGAGAGCCAGCTGGCCCGTGCGCTGATCGCTGCGGAAGCAGAGCGCATCACGCCGATCATCGCGTTGAACAAAAGCGATCTGGTCGAGCCCTTCGCGCGGGCGTGGGAGCGGTTGCTACCCTACCGCCACATGGGCGGCAGCGCGGCGGACGGCCACCACTATGGCGTGATGCCGCTGTCGCTGTCCGAATCGGGCGAGGTGGACAAGGCCGCACTGATGGAGCGCCTGTCCGGCAAGACCACGCTGGTGCTCGGCCCGTCGGGCTCAGGGAAGAGCACGCTCATCAACCTGCTGGTGCCGGGCGCCACGGCGCTCACGGGCGAGATCTCCCAAGCGCTCAATTCCGGCAAGCACACCACCACCACCACGACCTGGTACTGGGTGGACGCCGAACGCCGCACCGCCCTGATCGACTCGCCGGGCTTCCAGGAATTCGGCCTGCACCACATCGGACCGGCCGATCTGCCGCGCTACATGCCCGACATCGGCCTGCATGCCCAGGGATGCAAGTTCTACAACTGCACGCACTTGCACGAGCCCGGCTGCGCGGTCATGGCGCAGGTGGACGGATTGCAAGGCGAATCACGCACCGGCGCAGATTCCATCAGCGCGAATCGCTACCAAATTTATAGCAACCTGTTTGCCGAACTGAGCGAGCACCGGCATTGGTGATGGGACGGAAAGGCGGCGCTCAGTCCCGGCACTCGACGTACCACCCCAGATAGTCGCTCCAGGCCGGCTCGTGCTCGGCCTCCAGCACGGGGGGGTCCATGCCCGGCACCGCTTCGGCAGCGCGCCGAGCGGCCTCCAGGGCGTGGTCGGCGCTGGTCACGTAGCAATGCACCGTGCGGGTGCCACCGCGCAGCACGATGTGGCTGCAGATGCCTTGCTGGTACATGGTGGCCGCATTGACCCAGGCGTCCTCGAAATCCTGCGCCTGCTGCAGCGCGGACTTGTCCTGCGCCGGCAGGCTGGCCTGCACGCGCCAGCCGAAATCCGCGCGGGACACCAAGGCATTGGCGCTCAGATTGACCTGCACCATGATGGGATCGCCCTGGGCATCCCGCCCCTCCAGCGCAGCCCAGCGCACCGGCTCGGGCGGATAGACCGCCGAGCGGCCCAGGGTCTCACGCCAGAAGGTGTCGATGCGCGAAACGCTGTCATCGAGCGACGCGGGCTCCCAGTCCTCGAAGCCCGCGTCGTCGCTGAGTCCATCCGTGTCGAATTCCACCACCCCGACCTTCACCGAAAAATCGTACTCGCCCAGCATGTGGTCGAGCAAGATGAACGCCATGTGGCGGGCATGGTCCTGCAGGTCCATGGGCACGGGCTTGGAAAACGACAGCGCCAATGCGATGCGTCCATCGATCTGGCCCACGCGCACCAGCAGCTCATGGGTGGCCAGATCGAATCCGTCCATGCGCATGCCGAAGCCACCGGGCATCCGCTGGCGGAAGGCCTCTACCCGCCATGGCAATTGCGCCGGTACCTGTGCGGTCAACGCTTGCACATCGGCAAACCGCTCGGCACTCCCGTGGGCCGTGAAAACCAGCCGGGCCAGGCCTTCCACGGGCCCCTCCTTGCCCGCGCCGGCCACCTCCACCGTGACCCCGGGAACGCAAGGCTCCAGCAGGGCATTGAGGCGCTCCATGAACGGAACGGACTCCAGGCCCTGCAAATCGGCCCGTTCGCCCAGGACCGCAGCCCAGAAGCGGTCCGCGGCGGCGGACATCTCCTGCGTGGAAGGCTCGCGGGAGGGAGATTCAGTTCGGTTCATGGACAGTCCTGGTAGCACCTGCTCGGGGGCAGGGCATCGGTAACGAACAAGGCCGCGTCAAAGGCGGAGCGACTTCGCCGCAAAACTTCAAAAAGAAGCCCGGCTCAGCCCAGCAACCGGGCCAGGGTCAGCAGGGCGAGCAGCAGCATCCATACCACCACCGAGCGCCAGACCAGGCCGACCACGCTGCGCAAATGCCCCACTTCGGGCTCCCGCCCCGGCGTGACGTCGCTGCTTGCGGCCTCGATGTCACCATCGAAGCCGGCGGGCGAGAGCGGGTCCACCCGCGCCCGCAAAGCCTCACCGCCCAGGCGCACGTTGATGGCGCCGGACGTGGCCGCCAGCACGACGCCATCGTTGTCGTTGGGAAAGCGCTGCGCATGGAAGCGCCAGCCATCGATGGCTTCTTCGAAGCTGCCCACCACGGCGAAGCTGAGGGCCGTCAGGCGGGCAGGCAACCAGTCGATCACGGTCCAGGACCGCGCCGAGGCACGCTGCAACGATGCGCTGGCCGGATGCGGGCTGCCGGCCTTCCAGTAGCGCGAGACGAATTCAGCCAGCCGGTAAAGCACTGCACCGGTGGGCCCCAGCCCCAATGCGGCCAGCACCGAAAAACAGGCGAGCACGCCGAACACGTGGCGGTGCGCAGCGATGACGGAATACTCGACCACGTGCCGCACGATCTCGCTGCGGGGCAGTTGGCCCACGTCCACCTGCTGCCAGGCCGCGAGCCGGGCCCGCGCGCTGTCTTCATCGCGCTCTTCCAGCGCATCGCGGATGTTGGTGAAATGGTGGCTGAACTGCCGGAACCCGAGGGTGACGTAAAGCACCGCGACATTCCAGACCACCGCCGCCGGCCAGCCCACGCCGTAGAACAGCAGCCAGTGCACCGCCAGCACCGCGAGCGAAGGCACCAGCACGGCGAGCGCCCATGCCACCCACCCGTGGTGGGCCTTGCCCGCATCGAAGTTGCGGCTGATCGACAGCGCCCAGGCGCGAACGCCCGCATGGATGGGGTTGCTGCGCGCCAGCGGGCGTGCCTGCTCGATCAGCAACGCGAACAGGATGGCAAAGAAACTCATGGGGGGCAATGATAGCGGCCCGGTTCGGTGCCCAGCCGTCGTCGCCACCGGAAAGATCGCCCGATGTCAGGCCAGCATGAAACGGTAGAAATTGCGCAGCATGCCCGCGGTCGCGCCCCAGATGAAGTGCGTCTTGCCGGCGGCATCCTCATAGGGCATGGAAAACCATTCGCGGGTGACGCCTTCCCATTCGAACGCATGGCGCCGGTGGTGCGACGGATCGAGCAGGTAGTCCAGCGGGACCTCGAACACGTCCGCCACTTCGTAGGCATTGGGATTCAGCGTGCAATCGGGCTCCACCAGAGCGACCACCGGGGTGATGCTGAACCCGGTGCCCGTCCTGTACGTTGCCAGTTCCCCCAGCACCTCCACATACCGCCCCTCCAGGCCGACCTCCTCCCAGGCCTCGCGCAGCGCTGTGGCGGCAGGGTTGGCATCTTCCGGGTCGGCGCTGCCGCCGGGAAAGGCCACCTGGCCGGAGTGCGTGGACAGGTGCACGGTGCGCTCGGTGAGCAGCACCGTCGCGCGCTCGCGCATCACGATCGGGATCAGCACGGCGGCATGGCGCAACGGTCGTTCGGTGAAGGCACGCTCATACACGACCTCTGGCACCCATGCCGGCGCCGAGGCGAAGCGCAGCCGCAGTGCTTGCGCCGTTTGCGCCGCAGCAGGAACGCGGGGGAGATGGGCGTCCACCCCCAGCACGGGCACGCGGCGCGGATCGAACTGCGGCAGCGAAGACAGCGGAGCGATCACCGAAGGCATGGAAGGTGAAGGGGGCGAAGAATCTGGCGGCGTCATTGGAGTGGGCCTGGTCGGCCAAGCGGCCAAAGAAAAAGCCGCTACGGCTTGCGCTGTAGCGGCTTCGGGGCAGTGCAAGGCGCCTTATGCGGCTGCGACCGGCGCGGCCTTGACACGCGAAGGCAGCTTTTCCTTGATACGTGCCGACTTGCCGCTGCGTTCACGCAGGTAGTACAGCTTGGCACGGCGCACGTCGCCACGGCGCTTGACTTCGATGTTGGCGATCAGGGGGCTGTACGTCTGGAACGTGCGCTCCACGCCTTCGCCGCTGGAGATCTTGCGCACCGTGAAGCCGCTGTTCAGGCCGCGATTGCGCTTGGCAATCACCACGCCTTCGTAGGCCTGCACGCGCTTGCGGGTACCTTCCACCACGTTCACGCTCACGATGACCGTGTCGCCAGGGGCGAATTCGGGAATGGTCTTGTTCAAGCGGGCGATTTCTTCCTGCTCGAGAGTCTGGATCAGATTCATGTTTGCATCCAACGATCATGTCCGCGCCAAGATTGGCAAGCGTCGGGATTGACGTGGGGTGCTTTCGCAGCAAAGGCGAAAGCGGCCGGCCAGAGGATCGAAAAGCCCGCGATTATAGCAACTTGCCGTCCTTTGCCAAAACGGCCTCGTCCGCCTTGCCCAAAAGCCCCTGTGCGCGCGCCGCGTCGATGAGTTCGGGACGGTGCTTCGCGGTGATCGACAGGCGCTGATCCCGGCGCCAGCGCTCGATCTGCACATGGTGGCCGGAGAGCAGCGGTGCAGGAACCCGCAGCCCCTCCCACTCTTCGGGCCGGGTGTAGTGGGGGCAGTCCAGCAAGCCGTCGAGCGCCTCGTTGAAGCTGTCGAACTGGTGGCTCCCCTCATCGTTCAGCACGCCCGGCTGCAGGCGTGCCACGGCGTCCAGCAGGGCCATGGCCGGGATCTCGCCGCCCGACAGAACGAAATCGCCCAGGCTGAGCTGCATCTGCACGTGCGCGTCGATGAAGCGCTGGTCGATGCCCTCATACCGCCCGCACAGCAAAATGGCGCCGGCGCTGCCGGACCAGCGGGTCACGCCCGCGTGATCGAGCGCCTGCCCGGTCGGCGAAAACAGCACCACCGGGGCCGCCTGCCCCGCCGCCTCGGCCCGGTCGGCCCGAATGGCCGCCAGGCACCGCGACAAGGGCTCGGCCATCATCACCATGCCGGGGCCGCCCCCAAAGGGCCGATCGTCCACCCGGCGGTAGTTGCCTTCGGCGTGATCGCGCGGGTTCCACAGCCGCACCTCGACCTGACCCGACGCATACGCGCGCCGCGTCACCCCGCTGGCCAGAAACGGCGCGAACAGCTCGGGAAACAGGGTGATGACGTCGAAACGCATGGGCAGAGGGGGCCAGGGCCGCCGAAGGAATGGCGACGCGGCCCGTCCTTCAATCGGTCGGTCGATCCATCAGTAGTCGGGTTGCCAATCGACCGTGATGCGGCGCTCGGCCAGCTCCACCTTGTCGACGAAGGCCGAGACGAAGGGAATCATGCGCTCCTGCGCCTTGCCCTCGTGTTCGTAGGCCAGCACCAGCGTGGTCTGCGGGCCGGTGGAGAGCAGCTCACGCACCGTGCCGAGGTCCACGCCCTCGCGGTTGACGACCGCCAGGCCGATCAGGTCGACCCAGTAGTACTCGTCCTCGGCGGCGGTGGGAAAGCTCGAGCGGGGCACGAAGATGCGCGCGCCGCGCAGCGCCTCGGCCGCATCGCGGTCGTCCACGCCCTGGGCGGTGGCGACCACCGTATCGGAATGCTCCCGCGCCTGCTTCACCGCCAGCACCACCGTGCCTTCGAAGAAGCTCTTGGCGCCTTTTTCGCTGGGCTGCAGAAACCAGCGCTTGGAGGAAAACAGCGCTTCCGGATCGGCGCTGTAAGGCAGCACCTTGAACCAGCCCTTCACACCCCAGGCATCGGCAATGCGGCCGATCTCCACCGCATCGGAAGGCAACTCGGCAGGCTCAAGAACGGGCAGATTGGGCATGGTGTGCAACGGGGTTTCGGAAATGAAAAAAGGCGGGGCCCGTCAGAAAAACCAACGGGACCCGCCTTTTGTCCGTAGGACGCGGATCAGGCAGCCTTCTTGGCAGCCTGCTTGATCAGACGGTCCACGGTGGGCGAAGACTGGGCGCCGACGCTCTTCCAGTAGGTCAGACGGTCTTGCGCAATGCGCAGGCCTTCTTCGCTTTCCTTGGCCGTGGGGTTGTAGAAACCCAGGCGCTCGATGAATCGGCCATCGCGGCGCACACGCTTGTCGGCCACGACGATGTTGAAAAACGGACGACCTTTGGAGCCGCCGCGGGAGAGTCGAATAACGACCATAATGAATCCTTCGGGTGGTCGCAGCGTAAAGCTGCATGGTTTTTTGCTGCGTTTGAGACACGCGACATGGCCACCCGGCCAGCGACACGCTGCAAAGCCCGCGATTATAGCCACTTCACCCCACATGCCCACCATCCGCGACAGCCGCAGCGAAGATATCGCTGCCATCACCGCCATTTACCAACACCACGTCCTGCACGGCACCGGCACCTTCGAGGTGGACCCACCGACCGAAACCGACATGGCCGCCCGCCGCGCCGACGTGCTGGCCAGGGGCCTGCCCTACATCGTGGCGGAAAAGGATGGCCAGGTTCTCGGCTTCGCCTACGCCAACTGGTTCAAGCCCCGCCCGGCCTACCGCTTCTCGGCGGAAGACTCCATCTATGTCGCCGACACCGCCCGGGGCATGGGGCTGGGCCGCAAGCTGCTCGATGCGCTGGCGCAGCAGGCGGAGGCGGCGGGCGTGCGCAAGCTGCTCGCGGTGATCGGCGATTCCGCCAATGCCGGCTCCATCGGGGTGCATCGCGCTGCCGGCTTCACCGAGATCGGCGTGATGCGCTCGGTGGGCTGGAAGTTCGGCGCCTGGCGCGACATCGTGCTGATGGAAAAGACCCTGGGCGCGGGCGACACCACGTCGCCGGAATGAACGACCTGCCATGAAGAACAAGACCGTCGCCGCCTGGCTGGCCTTCGTCGGTGGGCCCCTGGGGCTGCACCGCTTCTATCTGCACGGCCTGTCGGACATGCTGGGCTGGCTCCTGCCCATTCCCACGGCGCTGGGCATCTACGGCATCCAGCGCGTGCAGGCAATGGGGCAGGACGACCACGCCAGTTGGCTGCTCATCCCGCTGCTGGGCTTCACCATCGCGGGCTGCGCGCTGCGCGCCATCCTCTACGGACTGATGACGCCCGAGCAATGGAACGCCCGCTTCAACCCGGCCGCGGCGCCGGATGCCGCTCCGGGTCGCACGCACTGGTTCACGATCTTCGCCATCGCCCTGTCGCTCCTGGTGGGCACCGCGGTGCTGATGGCCAGCCTGGCCTTCAGCTTCCAGCGCTACTTCGAATACCAGATCGAAGAGGCCCGCAAGATCTCCCAGTGAAGGCATTGGGCATTGAATGTGCCCAACGCCCTAGAAAATCATGCGGTGGTAGCTATCAAAACAATAGCACCCCACCCCTGGATCGCGATCAGTAGAGCTGCAGGCTGACCCAGTAGGCGATGGCCGCCACGAACGCGCTGGCCGGAATCGTCAGGATCCACGCCCAGACGATGTTGCCCGCCACGCCCCAGCGCACGGCGCTGGCGCGCTGGGTGGAGCCCACGCCGACGATGGCGCCCGTGATGGTGTGGGTGGTGGAGACCGGAATGCCCAGCGCCGTGGCGACGAACAGCGTCATCGCCCCACCCGTCTCGGCACAGAAGCCGCCCACCGGCTTGAGCTTGGTGATTCTCTGGCCCATGGTCTTGACGATGCGCCAGCCGCCGAACATGGTGCCCAGCCCGATGACCAGGTAGCACGACACGATGGTCCAGGTGGGCGGCGAGGCGTCGGATGCCGATGCGTAGCCCGTGGCGATCAGCAGCAGCCAGATGATGCCGATGGTCTTTTGCGCATCGTTGCCGCCATGGCCCAGGCTGTATGCGCCCGCGGACAGCAGCTGCAGCCGGCGGAACCACTTGTCCACCTTGTTCGGACGCGCGCGGCGGAAGATCCACGCCACCGCCACCATCATCAGCGAGCCCAGCAGAAAGCCGAGCAGCGGCGATACGAAGATGAACGCCACCGTCTTCAGGATCCCGGCCGAGATCAGCGCCCCCGCGCCCGCCTTGGCGATGACCGCGCCCACGATGCCGCCGATCAGCGCGTGCGACGAGCTGCTCGGAATGCCGTAGTACCAGGTGATGACGTTCCAGGTGATGGCGCCCACCAGGGCCCCGAAGATCACGTGCGTGTCCACCACGCCGGGCTGCACGATGCCCTTGCCGATGGTGGCGGCCACGCTCAGGTGGAAGATGAAGATGGCGATGACGTTGAAGAACGCGGCGAAGAGAACGGCCTGCGTCGGCTTGAGCACCCCGGTGGAGACCACGGTGGCAATCGAGTTGGCGGCGTCGTGAAACCCGTTCATGAAGTCGAACAGGATGGCCAGTGCCACCAGCAGCATCACGACCCACAGGGCGGTTTGGACGGTTTCCATGCGTAGAGAGCGTGTATTTCTTCTGGCAGGCCGGGATCAGGAGTTCTCGAGGATGATGCCCTCGATGTGGTTCGCCACGTCTTCGCACTTGTCGGTGATCGTCTCGAGCAGTTCGTAGATCGCCTTGAGCTTGAGCACCTCGCGCACGTCGGGCTCTTCGCGGAACAGTTTGCTCATGGCGCTGCGCATCACGCGGTCGGCGTCGCCCTCCAGGCGGTCGATTTCCTCGCAGGTCTTGAGCGCGGCCTCGGCCACGGCCGGGTCGGCGATCTTCTCCAGCAGCTTGACGGCGTCGCGCACGCGTTCACAGCACTTGAGGCTGATGTCGGTCAGGCGGGTGATCTCTTCGGTCATGTGGCGCACGTCGTACAGCGCCATGGTTTCGGCCGAGTCCTGGATCAGATCGGCCACATCGTCCATCGTGTTGATGAGCGAATGGATCTGCTCGCGGTCGATGGGGGTGATGAAGGTCTTGTGCAGCGAGCGGTTGACCTCGTGGGTCACGCGGTCGGCGGCGCGCTCGGCGTTGTCCACGTCCTGGTTGTATTTGTCGCGCAGGTGGGGATCGTTGTAGTTGGCCACCAACTGAGAAAAAGCGCGGGCGGCCTCGACGATGCGGTCAGCATGCTGATTGAACATCTCGAAAAAATTGCCCTCGCGGGGCAACAGCTTTCCAAAAAACATGCGGACTCCTGAACAGACGGACCCATCGCCCACGGTCGCCACGGATGTGACAGGACGATGACACTTTTGCGAAAGGCGCGAGTTTAACCGCGCCGTTTGCATGCACTCCGGCCCATCGTGTGTCGACGGGCGGCGGCGAACGTGTCAGGCAACTCCTACAAACATCGCGCCGCGCTGCCCACATGACCCTGGCGAGGCGCGGCTTACATTGAATCGGCAGTCTTTGATCCGCCCTCTTTCAGACGCTCAGACGCAACCGCCTCTTTCATCGCCATGCCAAAGGATTTCCCCATGAAACACACGCTTCGCGTTCTTCCGTGCGTTCTCGCGCTTGCGTTCGGTGCCGTCACCGCCCACGCGCAGACGGCCAATCGCGCCTCCAACCGCGACTCGTTCATTCCCAGCACGCAGCAAGGCTACGTCGGCCTGAGCGGCGGCCAATCCAAATACGATCTGCGCAGCGGCACCGGCGGCTTCGCGTTCGACGACAACGACACCGCCTGGAAAATCTACACCGGCGGCTATTTCAACCAGAACTTCGGCATCGAGTTCGGCTACCTGAACTTCGGCAACGCCACCCGCGTGGGCGGCGAGACCAAGGCGCAGGGCCTGAACCTCAGCCTGGTCGGCCGCCTGCCGCTCAGCGAGCAGTTCGACGTGTTCGGCAAGGTCGGTACCACTTATGGCCGCACCAAGACCTCGGGCAACCCCGGTTTCGGCGTGACGACCGGCGACGACAACGGCTTCGGACTGTCGTATGGCGCCGGCGTGCGCTGGGCGTTCAACCCGCAGTGGGCGGCCGTGGTCGAATGGGAGCGCCACCGCCTGAACTTCGCCGACGGCAAGTCCGATGTGGACATGACCACGGTGGGCGTGCAGTACCGCTACTGAGCACGCGGGGACGCACGCGTCCCTGACCCGTCCTGGAATAGGTTGACACCTATGCGGGACTGAACCCTAGCCGTAATTGGCTTGCAAGAGACGCCCGGTGCACCGCATCGGGCGTTTTGTATTCTAGGGACAGGTGGGGCCGCTGCTCGT